>JAZLFB010000171.1:0-4546 GCA_045615585.1 Akkermansia sp. | reverse complement strand
TCAAAGGCGGCGGTGCGTTCACCATGACGGAGTACACCACCCACCAATACGAGTATGTGGAGGGTGGCGTGAAAATGGATGACACGTACAAACTCCGCGCTTATTACGGTTTGCACGGCAACATCAACCTGCGGGACGAGGACTCCATGTTCTATGTGCAGTTCAATCCGCAGCACCATTATCAGGACACGGATTCACAGAGCGTGTACGATGGCAAAATCACCGGCGCGGGCAGCATGATGGTGGATACCGCCGGCGGCTCCTTGAAGCTCACCAATGCCGAGAATGACTTCACCGGTTCCAAGGACCTGGTGAGAGGCACCTTGGTGGCGACTTCCAAGGAGGCACTGGGCAACACTACCGAGGGGGCGCAGTGGGCAATCTATGAGGCCGGTGTGCTTCAGGTTACGGGCTCCGGCGCGGCTGAGCTCCTGCCGAGCATTGATGGAACTTCAAACGGCGTGCTGGCTCTCACTCAGGATGAAACCGGTGCAGCCCCCGATTTGAGCAATCACCAAGACCTCATCATCGGTGCCGTGGGCGACATCCAGTTCGGTCAAGAGGGTACGCAGCAAAAATTGTCGACAAACGACAACAACGAGTGGCACTTGGGCGGCGGCGGCGGCAACCTGTACGTCAACTACATGTTGAACAATGATGCCGGCGTGCTCGTTTTGGGCAACCAGTACACCACCGGCCGGGTGATTCTCACCAACTCGGGTAACCACTTCTCCAGCATTGAGCTGAAAGGCGGCGTAACCCTCTCTTACGAGACAACGGAGGCCTTGGGCGGTGCATCCCTCTCACTCAACTACAGCAACCGCATCTTGGGTGATTCGCAGCTGATTAATCAGTTGACCACGGAATCCAACGGTGTTGTCCTGATTGACAACATGCGTGCCGAGACCATCGACCTGAGCACCCACGGAGCTTTGAGTCTGGCTGCGGACAAGGCGACAACCTTCACGGGCAGTATCAACTTGGGAGACAACGACACCTACCACTTCGGCGGCGGTTCCGGGCACCTGGTTCTCGACACGGATTTGACGAATGGCCCCAATGGTGCAAAGCGCAACATTCTGGTGGATGCCCAGTTCTTCACGCCCGCATACGCGGATGCCGAGGATTTCTCCAGCGCCGGCGTTGTAGAGCTCACAAGGGTTTCCCAGGCCACCGGCAACGTGACGGTGCAGGGATTTGATACGACTCAGATTCCCGATCCCGATGACCCCCTGTACATCCTCAACCACTTCAGCACGGCAACGCTCCAGCTCAGTGTGGATGATGCACTGGTTAATGCCGAATCCATCCTCCTGAAAGACGGTGGCTTTATCGACATCAATGGTACAAAGCAAACGCTGAACAGCCTGCTGACCGATTATGAAGAGGTCCTCTTTGGTGCGTACGGGGTCAAAGACGATTCCGAAGCCCAATCCGGCGAGCTGGTGCTCAATGTGACGCAAGCCGCCGTTGACGCGGAGCTCTGGGGCCCCATCTTCTCCAATTTGACGATTCCCACGCTCACCAAGACGGGTGATGGCGATTTGGTGATGCTGAATGTCAATGAGAGCTCCCTCTTCACCATCAATGGAGGCACCGTGTATGTCTATGAAGTGCAGGCATTGAACTCCGGGGGTGTAACCCGCGTGGAGGGACCGGGCGTGCTGGATGTCTCCGACCTGGGGGAGGCGCTGGCAAACAAGACCATTGAGCTGAACAACGGCGGCACCATGCTGGTTGGCACAGATACCATCTCCGGCAGCATTACCGCAAAGGAGGGTACGGGTATCTTGAAGGCAAACGATGCCACCGCCAACCTGGATGCCGCCATCGGCGCGGCGCAGGATGCCACGCTGGCGTTAAGTAACGGCTCCTTCACCCTGAGGTCTGCTCAAAACAATACAGGGGGCGGCACCATCGACCTGCAGGGCGGCACGCTTTCCCTGAACAATGCCAGCGGTGTAACCATCGGCGGCACCTTGAATGTGGGGCGGGATGCCACCTTGAAGAATACTACGGGTTCTGACGAGGTGGTCCATGTGATAACCCGGCTGAACATGGCGAATAGCGCCACCCTGAATATGGAGGGCAATGGCAAGTCTCTCCTTTGGGATATCCACCGCCTGGACGGCAACGGCACCATCAACTGGATGGCCGGCAACAGCACAAAATCCACCCTGATGCTGGATGGGGAGGGTTCCTTCACAGGTGTACTCAATGTGCAGGGTGGAGACTCCACCCATACGACTCCCGGTTTGCTGTTGGCCCATGAGGGCGCGGCGCAGCACGCCGCCATCAATCTCACGAACAATGCCTCCATGGCCGTGGGTGTGGAAAATGCCAGGATTGGCGGTTTGAACGGTGATGCCAACAGTGCAGTGGTTGCCTACGAATCCGCAAGTGGCGCCACCCTGACCACCACAGGTGCCGGAACGTACTCGTACAGCGGCACTATCGGCACTTCTGACGCCCCCATGAATATCGTCATGGACGGAACGGGAACCCAAACATACGCCGGCAGGGTGAACGCTGCCTATGTTTCCGCCCTGAACGGCACGCTCAGCCTGCAGGGAAGCAACATCCACATCGCGGGAGATGTGACCGTGGCACGTGGCGCCACGCTGTCCGCAGGGAATGGTTTGACCCTCCTTGCCGGGCAGAACCTCTGCTCCACCGGAGTCACCGGGAATGCTGGTGTCGTCAATGGCTCTGTCACCTTCAACGGCGGCGGCCTGAGCTTTGACGCATCCGGATTGATGGAGAATACTGCTGCCTTAAAGTTCAACAGTGGTTCCTACACGGGGAATTTGGATGTGAACTTCACCAACACCAGTTACCTGACAGCCAACACCACCCTTACGCTGACGG
This sequence comes from Akkermansia sp., assembly GCA_045615585.1. Lineage (GTDB taxonomy): Bacteria > Verrucomicrobiota > Verrucomicrobiia > Verrucomicrobiales > Akkermansiaceae > Akkermansia. Next base: position 1,678 of record JAZLFB010000171.1, on the reverse strand, counting down.
AAGGATATAGTTGGAACGCCAACAAGCTGAGTGCCACCGGCCTGGATTATTTGACCGCCAAGTTTTCCACGGTAGGAAACCTTCTGAAGGTTACCTTCTCAGAGAAGTCAGGCAACCGCATTTGGGACGGTTCCTCTGACCAACATACTTGGAGCACGAATAAATTTGGTCAGGGCAACGCTCTCTCTTCTACGGACACGGCAGTATTCAACGATTCTGCGGAGAACACGGATGTGCTGGTGTCTGGCAATGTGACCTCCAAGACCCTGCTGTTCGACAACAGCGAGGAGTATACCGTGAACACCACCGGGGACGCTTCGCTTTCCGTAGATAAGGTGAATCTGCAGGGCAGCGGAGATGTCACGTTGGGAGGCGGTGTGTACATTACCGGGACTGCGGATATCGCCGCTGGCAGCACCCTGGTCTTAAAGGAAACATCCACTCTGCGTTCGGGCTCCACTGTAACCGGTGATGGCACGATTGCAGTTGACTCCGATTCCGTAGCTACTCTGGATGATAGAGTGACCCATATCGGCAGTGTGGAATTGCGTGGCGGCACGCTGGTTCTTTCCAAATCTCTCTCTGCGGGAGATCTGGTCGTAAATGAAGGTGCAACGCTGGCAGCCTCTACAAGCAGTATCCTTGACAACAATGCCACCGTGCATTCTGCCGGTACAATAACGATTGAGGTCGGTAGCGGCAAGACGGAAACCCTTACCAATGCCATTGCCGCTGGGCAGTCTGGCGCCGGCACTTTCGTGAAAGTGGGCGCGGGCACGCTGAACGTGACGCAATCCCTGGTTGTGGACACTGTCCGCGTGGAGCATGGCTCCCTGCGGACGAGCAGCACCTCCATTGTGCCGGATTTCCTGGCGACCACAAAACTGCTGGAGGTGGACAGTGGTGCCACGGCCTATATTGGCGGCAACGCCTACACGATACCCGACCGGCCGGTTGCCACCGACATGGTTGTGGACGGCGGCACGCTGGAGCTTGCCATAGCCCAGAACACCACCAGGACAATTTCCGGAGACTTGACTATCAACAGCGGCAAGCTGCAAAAGGTGGACGGCGGCCTCATCTTTACCGGTACCACCACCCTGGGGAAATCCATTGCGGACCAAGTGACTTTGGCCGGCAACTGGGGCAAATCAGGCACCATCTTCAACGGCTTGGTGCAGGGCGAAGGCAAGGTTACGCTCGCCAAGGGCAATTCCGTGGAGAAGTTCACCTTCAACAACGCAGAGAACACTTTCAGCGGTGAGATCAAGGCCACTGCAGGCACCCAGCTCGTGGCGGGTCACAAGACTGCTCTGGCTCAGGCTTCCAATATCAATCTGGAAAACAACAGCACCTTGGTGCTGGCAACCGGTGAGGTGGACATCAAGTCCCTCAACGGTTCCGGTTCCGTTGAATTCACTGCGGCGGACGCTTCTTCCTCCACCACGCTCAACATTACAAATGATGGCACCTTTGCCGGTGCCGTGGGTGGCAACATCTCCATCTCTAAATCCGGCAGCGGCACGTTTGCCCTCACGGGGGAATCCTCCCAGTTCAACGGTGACCTGTATGTGAAGGAGGGCACCATGAGCCTGGAAAGCGGCGCCTTGGGTATGCTCGGCAGCGCGTCCTCCGTTACGGTGAAAGACGGTGCCGCGTTCCAGCTGGGTGGGGATGC
>JAZLFB010000170.1:0-13829 GCA_045615585.1 Akkermansia sp. | reverse complement strand
TGTCTTCCTAAGACCGGCTTGGCCTCCGACTTATGGCACGCCGCGGGCGCCAAGCTCATCTTCAACTACCAGGGCGAGCGCCTCAAGGACGGCGTGATTAAGCTGGTGAAGGAGAACTTCGGCGAAGACACCCCCATCTGCGACCTCGATGTATCGAGCGATGAATCCATCGACAACTTCTTTGCCTTCGTGAAGCAGCACACCGACCACGTGGACATGCTGCTGCATGCCATTGCCTTTGCCCCCAAGGCTCCCGGCACGCTGGAGGGTCATTTCTCCGACATCCCCCGCGATGCGTGGAACCTCTCCCTGCAAATCTCCGCCTACTCGCTGATTGCTCTTTCCCGCAGCGTGGCTCCCCTCATGACGAACGGCGGCTCCATCACCGCCCTCACCTACTACGCCAGCCAGAAGGTCGTGCCGAACTACAACCTGATGGCCGTTTCCAAGTCCGCTCTCGAGACCTGCTGCAAGTACCTCGCCTTTGACCTCGGTCGCCGAGAGAACCCCATCCGCGTGAACTGCATCTCCGCCGGCCCCGTGCAGACGCTCGCCGCCCGCGGCGTGTCCGGCTTCACAGGCATGTTCAAGGTGTACGGCGAGAAGAGCCCCCTGCAACGCTCCTGCACGCTGGAGGAACTGGGTGCCACCGCCACCTACCTTGCCAGCGACGGTGCTGCCGCCATGACGGGTCAAATCCTGTATGTGGACGGCGGTTACGAAATCGTCGGCATGTAAGCCCCCTCGGCTCTCCGAAATAGCTTTCCCGCCCTCCGACTGTCACGCAAGCGGAGGGCGGTTTTTATCTTTCTCACCCTTTTCGTTATGAAATTCTGTTTTCTCTTCCTCCTCTGCGCCGCGGCGGCACAAGCCGCATTGACCGTTGCGCCTATCTATACTCCGCACATGGTGTTGCAGCGCGGGGCTGCGGTTCCTATCTGCGGCACAACCGACAGCAACACCCCTGTCACCGTAGAATTTGCGGGACAGCACGTCAAGGCACAACTGAAAAACGGCAAATGGAAAGCGGAATTACGCCCCATGGAGGCTTGTGCCGAGGGGCGAACCCTCTCCATCACCCAAGGGGGAGAAACCATAGAGCTGCCCGATGTGTTGGTGGGCGAAGTCTGGCTGGCGAGCGGGCAATCAAACATGCTGTGGCGGCTCAACCAAACAGGCGACACAGCTGCGCTGAACGACGCCGACACAAGTAACTCCTTCCGATTCTTCCACAGCGAACCTGCCGTTAACCCTGCGGGCGGTCGATTCAACCCCGAACTCTGCGCCCGTCTGGAACGCGGCGAAATGTACAGCGGCACTTGGACCGCCGACACACCGAAAAGCCGTGCCCGCATGTCGGCCGTCGGGTACTACTTCGGACAAAACCTTCAACGATACATCGGTGTGCCCGTGGGGGTGATTCACTGTTCGGTCGGCGGGTCGGAAATGCTGGCATGGCTCCCCAAAGGCACAAAACTGCCCGCAAGCTTCGAGACCAAGCAGGTCGACCGAAACCCCGCCATGGGCGCGTGGGTCAGAAAGCAGATTCACGAAAACATCGGCAACGCAGAGGGACCCCACCCCTACATGCCCCATTACCTCTTTGAAAACGGTATTCGCCGCTGGCAGGGTTTCCCGATTGCGGGGGTTATCTGGTACCAGGGCGAGGCGGATTCCGAGCTGACGGACAACCGCACAAAAGCCTTGTTGCTGAAATCGCTGGTCAATTCGTGGCGCGAATTTTTCAACAGCGACCGGCTCCCCTTTCTCATGGTGCAGTTGCCGCGTATCAATTACCCCAAATGGCCGCTCTGGCCGCAGTTCCGCCAGCTTCAGCAAGATGCCGCGCTCCGCATGAAGGGTGTTGAATGCTGTGTGACGATTGATTTGGGTTCTACCAACGGCAATGTGCACCCGCCGAAAAAGGCAGAGGTGGGTCGACGCCTGGCCGCACTGGCAGCCAAGCGACTCTACGGTCAATCTTCCCTTGCCGCCGAAGGTCCGACCGTGCAACGCCATGCTAAGGATTTTTCTGTTATCACCCGCCGCTCGGGGTGTGAAATCAGCGTGACCTTCGACAAGAACGCCGAGGGGCTGCACACAACCGACAGCCAAGCTCCGCGTTGTTTCGAGATTTCAGAGGATGGGCAGCACTTTGTCCCCGCACAAGCCCGCATTAAAGGCAGCAGTGTCATTCTCCAAGCAAACGGTCTTGCCCTGCCGCGTTATGTGCGCTACGCATGGTCAACATTTGTTGACCCCAATCTGGTTAATAAAGACAACCTCCCCGCTGCGCCGTTTAACAGCGCATGGAAGGAGTGATGGAATACAGGAACCCTGAATGTTTTACATCAGCATCCTTCAATGCTGCATGGAAATGGGGATTAGTCGGGTGGTTTTACACCCGCGCTATCATCCCTGCGCCCTCGACCAAAAATAGACCGGCACCTTTGTGAGCAGCAGGTGAAAACACTCCATATATTTTCAGAATTTCGGTTTACCGCTACCTCACAGCGCACTGCGATTGGCTTTAAACCGGAACCGTAGTTCCAATTTCAAGTTCATTCTACACGATAACCGCAGCGACAACGCGAAATTGTGCAGTAACGGACGCATGAAAGAAGGGGCGACGCGAGGCTGCAAGCAACACTCTCAGCACACTCCGATGTCGACTTAAACAGCCGTCATGTCCCCCCCCAGCAGACCTTGCAGCTGCTGGTGGGCGTAGTGAAGGCGGGAGCGGATAGTGCCTTCCGAAATGTTGATGCGTTGGGCGATTTCCGCATGACTCAGCCCCTGAATGTCGCAGAGGTTGATGATTTCCTGATGCGCGGGGGAGAGCTGAGCGATGGCTGCCTCCAGCTTGCGGCGCAGGTCGGCCACGTTGGCGCGGCGGATGGGGTCGCCCTCCATGGCGGTGTCGGCCAGCTCGCCGTCTTTCTCCAGCGGATTGCCCTTTTCATCATCATCCAAGCTGTAGGCGCGCTCGCGCCTTTTCTTGCGGAGAAAGTTGCGCCCCTGATTCATGGCAATGGAGTACAGCCACGTGAAGAACGCGCTGTCGCCCTTGAAATAACGCAACGAGTGAAAGGCTTTCAAAAAGGAATCCTGAGCCACGTCGTAGGCATCGGCATCGCTGTTGAGCATTTGCAGCAACATGCCGTGCAGCTTGCGGCTGTGGCGGCGCACCAGCTCATCGTAGGCGCGGGTCTTGCCGGCCAACGTGGAGCGTACCAGCTCCTCGTCAGACATATCAGCAAACGCTTCTATGGGTTGGCTCGGCATGTTGTTCAGGGTGGGTTGGTCGTTTCGGGGAGATTCACCGGGCGGGCGGAGTTTGTTGTTTCTCCGCCCGCCCGGCGGTAAGGGATTCTTTCGGGGCGGGCTCCCCTGCCCGCCCGCAGTTGTTTACACCGGCAGGGAGTAGGAGCGACCGTCGCGACCTTCAAACCAGTTGATGAAAGCCACGTTGACCGTGGTATAACCGCCGGGGGTGGGGTAATCACCGCTGAAATACCAGTCACCGCAGGGTCCTTCAATGGACTCATGCAGCCCCTCAAGGGTCTGGTAAATCACCTGTACCTCGCAGGGGGCGTTGTCGGGGGTGACAAGGCGACCGACTTCCGCCGTAATCTCATCATCCGTAAAGGGAGCGTAGATTTGCTTGACGGGGTTGGTGCGCTGCTCCACAGGCAGGGTCAGCTGGTGCTTACATTCCTCGTAGACAGAGGTGATGTAGTCGTACATCCCGCGCTTCTTGAGCAGGGAGATGGCGGCTTGGAAGGCGATGAATTTGCCCAGCTCGCTCATGTCGATGCCGTAGCAGTCGGGGTAGCGAATCTGCGGCGCGCTGGAAACAATCACCAGCTTGCGGGCCTTGGTGCGGCTCAACAGACGGAGCAGCGAGGTTTTCAGCGTCGTGCCGCGCACGATGGAGTCGTCGATGGCCACCAGCACTTCATCGGATTCCATGGCGCCGAACGTGAGGTCGTACACCTGAGACACCATCTGGCCGCGGCTGGATTCCTGCGTGATGAAGGTACGCAGCTTGATATCCTTGTGGATAATCTTTTCGGCGCGGGGCCAGCGGCGCAGAATCAGCTCGTCAATCAGCTCTTCGCTCATCTTGCCGTTGACAAAGGCCTCCTTCATCTGGGCAGACACCTTGTTGCGGCGGTAGGCGCGCAGACCCTCCAACAGACCGTAGTAGGAAACTTCCGCCGTGTTGGGAATGTAGGTGATTGCGGCCTTGGAGAAATTGCCGTCCAAGCTCTCCACCACCTTCTCGGTGAGGGCTGCCCCCAGAGCCTTGCGTTCGCGGTAGACGATGGGGTCATTGCCGCGGGAGAAGTAGATGCCTTCAAAGGAACAGGGGGTGGGTTCCAACGGCGTGGTGTACTCTTTGATGGTGACCTTACCGTCGTTCTTGACCACAATCATGTTGGCGCGACCGAGTTCGTGAACGTCCTCGTTCTCCACCTCCATCACGCTCATCAGCGGCACGCGCTCGCTGGCAATGGCCAGATATTCATCCGTCAGCACATAGTGGCAGGGGCGGATGCCGTGCGGGTCGCGCAGGCAGAAGAAGTCACCGTTGCCCACGCCGCCCATCACGCAGAAACCGCCGTCCCACGTCTTAGCCGCCTCACCCACAATGGAGTAGAGGTCAAGGCGGCGGGAGATTTCCGCAGGGATTTCGGGGCCGGGCATGGTGCCGCGCAGCTCGCGGTAGATTTCGTTGTGAGCATCATCCAGATGGAAGCCCACATCGGCCAGAATGGCCTGGGTGTCCGTATCGAACACGGGGTGCTGACCGCGCTGAATGAGACGCTGGTTAATCTCATGCGTGTTGGTCATGTTGAAGTTGCCCAACATCATGAGGGTGCGCGTAGCCCAGTTGGTGCGGCGCAGATAGGGGTGGCAGCTGCCTTCATCGAAACGACCGCTGGTGCCGTAACGCATGTGCCCCATCAGGATTTCACCGCCGAAATCGAACTTTGTCTTGTAGTCGTTGCAGTCCGTGCCGTCGATAACACCGTTTTGGCGCATGTTATAGAGGTTGTGCTGCGCGGTGTTGAAAATCTTGGTGAGGGCGTCTTTGGTCGCATCGCGGGCGCGGAAGACGTAGGGCTCACCCAGCGGCATGTTCAGCTTGATGCAGCCGATACCCGCGCCGTCCTGACCGCGGTTGTGCTGCTTCTCCATCAGGAGGAACAGCTTATTGAAGGCCCAGTCGGGTGCACCGTACTTCGCTTCGAAGTACGACAGCGGCTTGAGCAGACGGATAGCCGCCACGCCGCATTCGTGATGGAGAGGATCAGACATGAAAAAGTCGGAGGTACGAAGTTGGAAGTTGGAAGTAAGACATTCGGCAGGCTTCGCCTGCGGGGTGTCGGAAACTTGAAACTTCGTCGTGGCTTACTTGCGGACGGTGACCTTGATACCGGCGCCTTCGCGCATGGTGCCGATGACCGTGCCGCCGGGACCGGCGGTGAGAGCCTGTTCCACCTGATCGGGCTTCACGATGGCCACCCAGCCGATACCCATGTTGAAGGTATGGAAGCGGTCTTCCGCATCCACAAAGGCAAGCACCTTCTGGGCGGGTTCGTTATCCCAGTAGGGGATTTCAAGGTCGGCACCCTTGTCGCCGAGGAAGCGCTCCAGATTCTCAGGCAGACCGCCGCCCGTGATGTGGGCGTAGGCCTTGGGGGTGATGCCGAGCTTGCGCATGTCGTTCACCACGTCATGATACAGGCGGGTGGGGGCAAGCAGGTCGCGCAACTCCTGATCCGTCAGCAGACCGGGGTTCTGGGCCAGCACGCGGCGCACAAGGCTCCAGCCGTTGGCGTGGAAGCCGTCGGAGGGGTAGCCGATGAGGATATCACCGACCTCCACCTTAGAGGGGTCAAGCATCAGGGATTTCTCGACACAGCCGATGCTGAAGCCCGCCATTTCGACAAGGCCTTCAGGCACCACGCCGGGCATTTCGGCGGTTTCGCCGCCCGCAAGGATGCAGTTGCAATCCTCGCAGTAGTCGCACATACCGGCCACAAGGCGGGTGATGCGGGGCTGCTCTTTCTGCAGGTTGGAAATACCGAGGTAATCCAGGAAAACCAAGGGGTCGCCGCCCGTGGTGAGCACGTCGTTCACGTTCATGGCCACAAGGTCCTTACCCGCCGTTTCCAGCATGTCCATCTCGAAAAGGATTTCCGTCTTGGTGCCCACGCCGTCCGTACCCGTTACCATCACGGGTTCCTTGTAGGAGGACAGGTCATACGCCGCAGCGAAGAGACCGTAAGCGTTGCAGAGCTGGCGGTTTTTCTGCGTACGCTTGACGTGCGACTTGATATCGTTAACGAAAGACTGCGCCTGAATGGTGTCGACGCCGGATTGCTTGTAAGTGAGATTGCCGGACATAGGTGGAATCATCCGCGTGGATGCACCGACATTATAGCGGTTTCCCGCGCCTTTGGCAAGCCCGTAATTCTCCGCAGATGAAAACCGTTAGAACAACCAAGGAGCGGGTCGGGAGCATGGGGGCGTAAACGCCTTTAGGTAAAGGGGAAACAGATAAATAAAAAAAGCGCGGGCAAAGCCCGCGCTATAAGTTTCAAGCGAAAAATCTCCCCTCTTACTTCGTGAACACAGGCGCGGGGAGTTCGGGGGCGGCGGTGCCCACGGCATCGCCTACGTCCTTGAAGGTGATGAAGAGGAAGAAGAAGAGCAACAGTGCCAGGAAGCCGTACTGAATGGCATCCAGCACCTTGCCGCCGACGGGGCGACGGAAAATCATCTCCAGCGTACCCAGCACCACATGACCGCCGTCCACAATCGGCAGGGGCAGAATATTCAGCACGGCAAGATTCACGTTCAGAATCACGGCGAACCACAGAATGAGTTTCCAGCCGTGTTCGGCAGAGAGCATGCGGTACAGATAACCCGCAATACCCACGGGACCCGACAGGTGCTCCATGCCCACGCTGCTGCCGGGGGCGGCGACTTTCGCCATCGTGTCCGCCATCAGCTTAAAGCCCTGATTCACCTGCTGTTGGGCGGTGGGATATTCCAGCTCGGTGCCGACGATGCTGTCAGACCAAGTGAAGCCCATGACGGGGCGGGCGCCCTCCTTACCCTGCCAGTTCTGCGGGATGACAGGCACAATTTCCTGCGTGATTTCGCTGCCGTCCTCGTTGCGGAGCGTCAGTTGCAGCGGCGTTCCCTCCGTGGCCATATCCACCACGGCGGCGGGGGAATGCACAGGCGTTCCGTTCACCGCCAACACCGTCTGCCCCTTGTGCAGCCCCGCCGTAGCGGCGGGAGAATCGGGCAGAATGTCACCCACCACGCAGGGCATGGCGGGGCTGATACCCACTTGGCGCAGACCGCCGCGCTGCCACCACTTCTTTTCGGGCAGCTTGTAGCCACAGGCAACATCCAGCTGCTGCACGGAGCCGTCCGCAGCGGGGCGGTCAATGGTAAACTTGATGGTTTCATGCTCGCTCATGGCGACCAGCTCGCGCACGCCGTCCATGTTGCCAATCCACTTGGTGACAGGCTGATCATCCACCGCCTTAATCACATCACCGGGCAGCAAACCCGCAGCGGCAGCGGGGGAGTCGGCAGGCACATAACCGATAGTGGTACCCGCCACCTCGGCCACAGGCTTACCCACGCCCCACACGATAAAGGCAAAGACGTAAGCCAACAGCAGCGAGAAGAGCGGACCCGCCGCGGCAATAATCACCTTATCCAGCGGCTTGAGGGGCTTCAAATCGGCAGGAATGTCGGCCTTGCCCTCCACCGCCTGCATGTCCTCCAGCTGCGGCAGGGAGACAAAGCCGCCCGCAGGAATCCAGCCCAAGCCCCATTTCACGCCGCCGATTTCTTTCTGCCAGACGGCTTTACCGAACCAAATCTGAAAGCGGTCGATGTACGCCCCGCGCCACTTGCCCGCCAGAAAATGCCCCAACTCATGCACAAAAATCATGAGATTAAAGAACATGACGACCAAAAAAATGCGCCACGCCACGTCAAGATAGAGAAGAAAGGTGTCCATTGGGGCAAATTATACGCCCCTGCCCCGCCCAACGCAAGGCGGGAAAATGACATAATGGGAGGTTGGAAGTTTGAAGTTTGATGTTTGATGTGCAAAATTCGCGTGGCTGTCGCCACGAACAGAAACGAAACGCAAAGCTGGTGCAGCGGGTTCTGACGAGTTCAAACATTTTCGTTCATTCTCGCCTTATTATCCGCATGTCGGTCGCTACATACTATAGCAGCGAAACAGCAGGCTGCATTTAGCCTCGCGTTTTCCATCTCTGCGCCATGGGCGCACAAATTTTATACTTCAAACATCAAACTTCAAACATCAAACTTTTTTCATTTCATCTTCCGCGCCAACAGCCCTGCGCCTACAACGGCCAGACCGCCGAGCAGGAAGACGATTTGCGGACCGCCCATGAGCTGCCACAGCAAGCCGCCCACCACGGCAAAGGCAATGGATACCACATGGTTGATAGCCAAGCCCGTGTAGATGCAGGGGGTGATTTCCTCTTTCCTGTCGCCGCAGATGCGGGCAATGTAGGTGGTACGCGCCATCCCCATGGAGAACAGGAGGTTATCCAGCACAAAACAGGCACCCACCACATACACGGCGACGGAGGTCGACAGGCATTCGGGCGCAAAGGCGTAAATGAGGCACAGGACGGAGAGTGCCACGCTGTCAAAAATGGTGACACGGCGTTCTCCGTATCGCTTAATGCTCCACCCGATGAGGGGTTGCGTGAACAGACCGATAATGCCCGCCAGCAACAGAATCATGCCGATGATGGAGGGGCTTTGGTGCAGCGTGTTCACAATGAGCCAGTAGCCGAAGGTCATGTACAGCTGTTTGCGGATGCCGTGCAGGATTTCCAAGCCGTAGTACACGTTGTATCGACGGCGGATGATAAAACACTCGCGCCACGAGCGGCGTTTGGGGAAGTCGGGTGTTTTCACCACCGCCAACAGCACTGCCGCCGCGCCCAGCACACAGGCCATCATCACATAGTCAACGGCGAAATCGGTGTTGAACTTCCATTTCGCCCAAATGTAAGCCGCACCGCAAAGGGTGGCGGCAGTACAGAGGGCGCGCATCTGCCCCAGTCGCAGCCCGCGGTTTTCGGGGCGGGCGGTGTGCATGACAATGGAATCCACCGTACCCATGAAGATGTGCTGCCCCAAACTGGTGAGCAGCACCCAGAAGCTCAACACGATGAACGATGTTTCGGGTCCCAGCTGCGAGAAGCCGAACGCCCCCACCGCCGTCAGCAGACAAGCCACGGACGACAGGCGCACTTCATCCAGAAAGAACAGGCAGCAGATAGCGGCAAAGCTGAGCACCCCCGGCAGCTCGCGCGGCAGCTCCATCAGCCCGCGCAGTTCGGTGTTCAGACCGTGTTCATTGTTCAGGCAGTTGGCGAACAGCAAATCCCACACGCCGTTGCCGAACTGCGCCACAAAAATAGCCGCCAGCACCGCCGCCATCACGGGACGAATTGTCTTACTTCCACTCATCTGCACAAGAGTATAGCATAAAATGTTTGATGTTTGAAGTTTGATGTTTGAAGTGCAAAGTTTGTGCGCCTATGGCGCAGAGATGGAAAACGCGAGGCTAAATGCAGCCAGCTGTTTCGCTGCTATAGTATGTAACGACCGACTCGGGGAAATAAGGCGAGAATGGGCGCAAATGGTTGAACTCGTCAGTCCCCGCAGCACCCGCTTTGCGTTTCGTTTCTCTTCGTGGCGACAGCCACGCGAATTTTGCACATCAAACGTCCAACGTTCACAAGACCTGCTTGGTGACTTTGAAGTGCAGTTTTGCCACGTCGCCCAGGCGGTCGGCGCCGTGTTTTTCCACAAAGTGCTTGGCGGCGCGGGTGACATGGGGGGCGCAACCCAGCGGCATGGGGCAATCGGCAGCGGCGGCGGTGGCGCGCATCCATTGCACAAAACGGTCGCGCGCCAGAATGGAAGCAGCGGCGACGGCTACATCACTTTCGGCCTTGGTGCGCTGCTCCAGCTGCACAGGGATATGCCGCTGCCCCAAGGCGCGTTTCAGCACCCACTCGTTAGCAAACTGGTCGCTCAATGCGCGCGGGCACGCGGGTACTTTTTCATGCAGCGCGGCAATCACGCGGGCGTGTCCCCACGCCAACAGGCGGTTCAGGTTGCCCATCTCGGCATACAGCTCGTTGTAGCGGCGGGGGCCGATGCACACCACCTCGAACACCACGCCCGCCGTCTGCTTGATTTTCTCGGCCATGGCGTGAATACGATTGTCATCGGGAATCTGTTTGGAATCGCGGCAGCCGAGACGCACCAGCTCCTGCGCGCAACGGGCATCACTATACACTCCCGCAATGACCAGCGGGCCGAAATAATCGCCCTTGCCGCTTTCATCCACCCCGAAATGCGGCGTTTCATCCACCAAGGCGGGCAGCGTGGCGGCTTTCTGCGCGGGCGTATCCTCCCCCGGTGTCAGGTGCAGCATGTCCTTCAAAAAAGCATCCGCCCCACGGCCCTGAATGAGCAACTTCTTCTTTTTGGGGTAGAACGCTACATTGACCCCCTGCCCCTCGTAGCAGAAATCCGTGTAATCACGCTGCGCTTCCTGATACGCGGGGCTCTCTTTCAGTCGGCGGTGCAGGGTTTCCGCTTCGGCGGGGGAAAGCTCGATTGTGTACTGATTGGCCATGTGCGGCACTAGAATGGGGGCAAACTCGTTTAGAGTCAATCTAAATTGAGTTATTTCGCCGAAAAAATCGGGGCGGTGACACAAAAAAATGGCGTATTCCTTCATTTTTTGCGCGACAAGCAGCCAAAAATAGTCTACAATGCGGGCACGCCTTCTTAGTATGGTAACAAGGCGCTTCATTATGGCTAATACGATTACTAAAAGAGAGCTGGTGAATAAGGTGTGCGCGGAGTTGGACAACGGTTTCACCCAGAACGAAGTCCTGGACATTGTCCAGAAGACCATTGACCTCATCACTGAGGCTCTTGGTAATGGAGATCGCGTGGTGCTTCGCAATTTCGGTACCTTTACTGTTAAGGAAGTCAAGGCCAAGGTGGGTCGTAATCCTAAGGATCCCGCCAAGAATGTGCCGATTCCCCCGCGTAATGTGGTGAAGTTCAAGGTTGGCAAGAACCTCAAAGAGGCTGCCGCTACTTCTGAGAAGTAAGGTAATGCCTGTTTTCGGCAAAACCGCAACCTCTTTTCCGGGTGCATCTGACTCCATCGGGTGCACCCGCATTCTTTTTCTAACATATTAATAATACGCAAGATGAAACTTCGCATTGCTATTCAGTCGAAAGGCCGTCTGAACGAGGACACCATGGCGCTGCTCTCGGAAGCCGGCATCAAGGTCAGCGCCTCGAAGCGCGCCCTGCTCGTTCCCTCCCGCAATTTCCCGCTGGAGGTGCTTTTCCTGCGTGATGACGACATCCCCCAGACGGTTGCCGACGGCACCGCCGACGTGGGTATTGTCGGGCTGAACGAATTGGAGGAAAAACAAGCCAAGGCTGACATTGTGAAGCATCTCGGCTTCGGCGGCTGCCGCCTGTCCATCGCCATCCCCAAGGAGATTCCTTACAACGGCGCCGAGTGGCTGGAGGGCAAGACCATTGCCACCTCCTACCCCGGTATTCTGCGCCGCTTCCTTGCCGAAAAGGGTGTGAACGCCGCCATCCACGTCATCACCGGCTCGGTGGAGATTGCCACGGGCATCGGCATTGCAGACGCGATTTTCGATATCGTGAGCAGCGGCTCCACGCTGGTGAGCAACAACCTGAAAGAGGTGGAAGTTGTACTGCACAGCGATGCCGTGCTGATTGCCAACCCCGAACTCAGCGAGGAGAAGAAAGCCATTCTCGACCAAATGATGTTCCGCATGGAGGCCGCTATGGTGGCCGCCGACAAGAAGTATGTGCTGATGAATGCCCCCAAGGAGAGCCTTGAGGCCATTCTCGCCGTGCTGCCGGGCATCAAGAGCCCCACGGTCATGCCGCTGGCGCAGGAGGGCTGGTGCAGCATCCACACGGTGCTGGATGAAGCCTGCTTCTGGGATATCATCGGTCGCCTGAAAGAAGCGGGTGCCGAGGGTATTCTCGTGCTGCCCATCGAGAAGATGATTCTCTGATTTTCCCCATCCCCCTAACCCCGAAAACCCACATGGAAACGATTACGGAACCTACGCGTGAACGCTGGGCGGCTCTCTGCGCCCGCCCCGTGTTCGATGTCACCACGCTCTTCAACGTGGTACGCCCCATTCTGGACGACGTGCGCGCCCACGGCGACGCCGCGCTGAAAGAATATGAACACCGTTTCGACCATGTGGAGCTGCATACCCTGCGCGTGAGCGCTGAGGAGCTGGACGCCGCCGCCGCAAGCGTGCCCGCTGATTTACAGGACTCCATCCGTCTCGCACACGGCAACATTGCCCGCTTCCACGCCGCCCAGCGCTTTGCGGGGGTGCGTGTCAGCACCGCCCCCGGCGTGTACTGCGAGCAGAAGTCACTCCCCATCTCCCGCGTGGGTCTGTATGTGCCGGGCGGTTCCGCCCCCCTGCTCTCCACCGTGCTGATGCTCGCCATCCCCGCCCAGCTCGCGGGCTGTGAGAAGATTGTGCTCTGCACGCCCCCCGCGCGTGACGGCAGCGTAAACCCCGCCATCCTCTTTGCCGCCAAGCTCTGCGGCGTGACCGAGGTATACAAGGTGGGCGGCGCGCAAGCCATTGCCGCCATGGCCTGCGGTACGGAAAGCATCCCCCAAGTGGACAAGATTTTCGGACCCGGCAACCAGTATGTGATGGCCGCCAAGCAGCTCGCCTCGCTGAACGGTGTGGCCATCGACATGCCCGCAGGACCCAGCGAGGTGGAAGTGCTGGCGGATGACACCTGCAACCCCGCTTTTGTGGCGGCGGATTTGTTGAGCCAAGCCGAACACGGTGCCGACAGCCAAGCCGTGCTCGTTACCACAAGCCCCGCCGTGGCGGAAGCCGTCACCGCCGAGGTGGAAAAGCAGCTCGCCGCCCTGCCCCGCAAAGAGATTGCCGCCAAGTCGCTGGCGAACAGCCGTATCATCATCTTCCGCGACATGGAGACGGCGCTGGAGTTCACCAACGCCTACGCCCCCGAACACCTGATTCTGGCCGCCGACAACCACGCCGCCCTTGCCGCCAAGGTCACGCACGCGGGTTCCGTGTTCTGCGGTCACTACAGCTGTGAGAGCGCGGGCGACTACGCCAGCGGCACCAACCACACCCTGCCCACGCTGGGTTACGCCCGCTCGTACAGCGGGCTGTGCTTAGACAGCTTCATGCGCAAAATGACCTTGCAGGAGCTGACCCCGCAGGGTGTGCAGAACATCGGTCCCGCCGTGGAAGCCATGGCCGCCGCCGAGCAGCTGGATGCCCACCGCAACGCCATGACCCTGCGCCTTGCCGCCGTGGGTGCTGCCCCCGCCGCCGCCGACACAGGCATCGACCGCTTGGTGCGCCCCAATATCCGCGCCCTTGCCCCCTACAGCTCCGCGCGCGATGAGTATGCGGGCAAAGAAGCCCACGTCTTTCTGGATGCCAACGAAAGCCCCTACAACGCGCCCGTCAACCGCTACCCCGACCCCCTGCAACGCGCAGTGAAGCAGAAGCTGGCCGCCGTCAAGGGCGTAGCGGAAGAAAACATCTTCCTCGGCAACGGCAGCGATGAGGCCATCGACCTCCTCTTCCGCGTGTTCTGCACCCCCGGTCAGGACAACGTGGTAGCCCCCGCCCCCACCTACGGCATGTACG
>JAZLFB010000169.1:0-67227 GCA_045615585.1 Akkermansia sp. | reverse complement strand
GCGGTTACAGGTGCCAGATAACGGCTGTAAGATTTGGGCGCAGGTCGCGGGGAAACCGCGGTCACAGCGGCAAGCATGCGCTGCTGCACGGCGGGCGGGAGCGGCGAGGGGCGGAAGCGGCGCAGCTCGGCTTCCAGCTCGCGCAGGTCGGCGTCCTGCGCGTCGGTTTCAAGGGGGTGGTTGTGGGGAAGTTCGTTCATTTTCGTTGTAATTTTTTGCGTAAAAGGATGAGGGCGTAGCGGTAGCGCGAGCTGACGGCATCCACCGTTTCACCCAGCGTTTCGGCAATTTCCCTAAAACTCTGCCCGCCCCAGATGTGGAGCATGACGAGTTCGGCGTAGCGCGGCTCCAGCTCGCCCACAGCTTGCTCCACGCGGCGGCAGTCGTCGGTTTCTTCGGGCTTGTCGGTGGTGAGAGTAGCCTGTTCGTATTCCCATTGCCGCGCGTTCTCGCGGCGGGTACGGCGGCGTTCGCTTTGGCTGTAGGCCTCGTTGCGCAGCACGGTGCAGGCATAGCGCAGCATGCCCTGCGGGTCGGCGGCAAGGCGGCCGTCTGCCACGGCGCGGGCGGTCTGCACAAGGGCGTGCTGCATGAGGTCCTCTGCCTCGGCGGCATCGAGCTTGCGGGCGTAGTGGTAGAGGAAGCCGCCGTACTCGCGTAGCCATCTGCCCCAATCGACGGTGTCGTGGGCGGGGGAGGCGGTGGCTTGGCGGCTGTTCATAGCGGTGCGGCGTTGCTTTTACCCTTTATAACCGCCCTGCCCTGCACTTTCGTGAAAAAAAGTGATTTTTTCTTTTCGCGGGGGCGGCACGTGCGCCGCACGGGCGAAAGAGTGTTATTTACCCACCAGCGGGAAATGCTGTGACAGGGGGTAGTTCGGCACGTGAACCAGCTCCACCCCGTACATTTCGGCAATGGCAGGGGCTTCGGAGGCGGCGTAGGACTCGCCGTAGTAGATGGTTTTCACGCCGTGGGCGCAGAGAGCCTGCATGCAGGAGGTACAGGGCATGGTGGTACAGGCCACCACGCGGGCTTCACCGCGTTTGAAAAGGCTGCACAGGTTGATTTCCGCATGCAGCATGAATTTTTGGCGTTCGTCACGCGAGTTCCAAAAGCCTTCGGGAGCGGTGAACCCGGGGAACAGACCGTTGTACGCCGTGCCGATGACGCGGTTGTCCTTATCCAAGGCGGCGGCACCGACCTTGCGATAGGGGTCTTCGGAACGCAGGGCAGCCACATGGGCAAGTGCCATCACGTATTCGGGAATCTGCAAACGGCTCATAACGGCATGATAACACATAGGGGCGGAAATGCAAGGGAGATTTCTCGTACAGACCCGGCACGCACGCCATTCCGGCGCAAAAAAGTTGCCGCCCCCCGACAAGATGTCGGAAGACGGCGTTGTGCTTGGATAGAAGGGGGGACTCGACGCTGTATCAGCGCAAGCGACCGCGAACAGGACCGCAGTGACCGCCGTGATGAATGCCGTGCGAGGGGTAACAGGGACGCGGCATGGGGTGGCAGTGGTGATGGTGGTGATGGTGATACCCGGGATGCACGATAATGGGGGGCGGAGGCAGCATGGGGCGCACAGGATACACGGGGTAGCAGGGCGCCACTACAGGACCGCAGGGGATACCGACACCGATATTCAGACTGACATGCGTGCGGGCTTCCGCTTTACTACCGAAGGAGAACGCGGCAACCACAGCTGCCATCATGGCGAAATATGCTAATTTTTTCATCATCGTCATACGGGCTTCATGCCCTTTCAGGTAAGAGAACGTATCGTTTCAACAAATTCTACTCAAAAAAATGATTTTTTCATTTTTTATCCGTTTTTTCCCGCAGGGTGCCGTTTTGCAGCTCTGTCAGGCGCTTGTTCCACGCCTCTGCCTCCGACTCATGCGCAGCGGCATCGGGACCGTTACGCAATAATTGAATCAACAGCTGCATGGCGGGCAGATAATCCTGCCCCGCCGCCAGACGCAGCATCGACAGCCCGCGCTCCGTATCCTGCGGCACAGGCGCGCCCGACAACAACATCAGGGCGTAGACGTGCTGTGCCATCGGGTCGCCCGCTGCGGCACCCCGCGCATACCACTCGACGGCGCGCTCTACATCCTTTGCCACACCGCTGCGACCTTGGAAATAGATATTGCCCAGCGCGGTTGCCGCTTGGGGTACCCCGCCGCGCTCGTTGGGGCGGGCGGCTTGCTCCAACAACGCAACACCTTCTGCCGCCGTATCGGGGCTTTGCGCCAACACACGCCCCAAGCGGAACTGAGCCTCGGCAATGCCGCCGTCCGCCGCCTTGCGCCAATGCTGCAAGGCTGCTGCTTGGTCGCGCGGCACCCCCTGCCCATCGTAGAGCAGCATGCCCACAAACACCTCTGCCTGTAAGCTGCCCTGCCCCGCTGCGCGGCTGAACCAGTGATACGCCTTCGCCATGTCGGGCTTCTGCCCGCGCCCGCCGTTCAGGTAAATGCCGCCCATATCCAGCTGAGCCTGCAAATGCCCGCCTTCGGCGGCCTTAAGCGTCCATTCAAACGCCCCCTTGAAATCGCTTTGCTGCCCCTTGACGTTCGGTTTAAGCAGAGCTTGTGCGTGCTCATACATCGCCTGCGGGGTCTGCGGCACGGCTTCCTCCTGCCCCTTATCACAGGCACACAGCAACAGACAAAGCAAAGGCAAGCAACGTTTCATGGCTTGATTATACGCAGAGCGCGGTGGAATGACAACAAAAAACCGCACCCTTGCGGGTGCGGTTGGGAAAGCGTTGGGGGTGAGGGAGCGTTACTCCGCCGTGCCTTCGGCGGCGGCAGACTCGGTCTGTTCCTCGCCCTTGGTTTCGGCAGCGGGTTTTTCGGACTCGGCTTCGTCCTCGGCATCGGCCTTGTTCACCAAGTCTTCCATTTTTTCACGCACGACTTCCGCCGTCAGGTTTTCTTCCTTGGCGGGGGGATTCTGCAAGAGCGCAATGGATTCATTGTACTGCTCATGGCGGCGGGAATGGTAGATGAGGCTGAAGAAAGGCGTGTCGCGCTTTTCGTAGGCATCACCCTTCTCCTTGGCCATGTCCAAGGCGGTCTTGCCGTCGGCGTTCTTCAACGCGGGGTCGGCACCCAGCACCAGCAGCAGCTTGACGGCGGCGGCGTTGCCGCGCAGCGCTGCGAGCATGAGAGGCGTGTAGCCGTGCTTTTCAACGGCGTTCACATCCAACCCGTGCTGCGTGAGCAGGAAGGTGCTCTGCGGCATACCGCTCCACGCCGCCCAATGCAGGGCGGTGAAGCCGTCGTTGTCGCGGGCTTCCGGGTTGATACCGGGGGTATCCATGAGAGCCTTGACGTAGAACACGCGCTTGGCGTCCTCTCGCCACGCGGCGGCGGGGTCGTTGGTGTGCGTGTACACCGCCCACATCAGGGGCGTGCGGCCCGTGCCGTCGGGAATGTTGACGAAGTCGGCATACTTCTCGCTACCGTCTTTCATCTCCTTGGCAAAGGGTTTATCGACCCCGTCCTTCACGCCGCCCTTGCGGATGAGGGAGACGAGGTTATCGGTGGGGGTCTGCACCTCGAAGGGCTTCATGGCCAGATTGCAAAGGTAACCCAGCGCGCCCATCACGCCCACAAGGATGAGCATATCGCGGATGATACCCGCCCAATCGGGCTTCTGTGTCGTTTGTTCGTTTTCAGACATCGTTTTCTTGAAAGGTTAGGTGTTGCAAATCAGGCCTCGCTTTCGGCAGTTTCGGCGGGCAATTCGCCCTCGGTTTCCTCGGGAGAATGCACATCGGCGTGGGTATCCACAGCGGCATCATCCTCCGGGTGGTCGGACACGAACATGTCCTTGGTCAGGATGATGGCGAGAGGGGAAATCACGGCCATGACAAGGTAAATCGTCCACATGAACTCAGGGGAGTGCCAGAAGTCGATGTGCCCCGTGTCCATCTTGGCGGCAATGCCGTCGTAGCAAAGGTGAGCCACCAGCAGACCGCCCACCACACCGTTGATAGGCTTGGCAATGAACATGGGCAGAGCGGACAGCGACATGTAGGACGCCACTTTATCCTTGGGGGCGACACGCGCCACGTACTCCGAGAAGCGGGGGCTGAACAGAAGCTCACCGAAGGCAAAGATGAAGATTTGCAGACAGATGGCGGTGAAGTACGCCTGACCGATGGTCTCAATGCCGGGGATGATGAAGTAACATTCCGGCGGGATGGCCATGAGCACCAGCGAGAAGGCGGAGATGGACATGCCCGAAATCATGAGCTTGACGGTGGAGAACTTGTTGAGGATGGGGATGATGAGAATCAGGCCCGTGATAATTACAAAGGGATTCAGGGAGTTCATGAAGCCCAGCTCGAAGTCATCGCCGATGGTGCGCAGATAGTACTGCGGCATGACAAGGAACTGGAGCGTGAACACCAGACGCACACCCAGCGTGAGAACGAGGAACACGATGAGCTTTTGGAAAGCGCTTTCGCGAGCCACCTCGGCAATGAGCTGCAGGGGGCGGCGCTGGGCGGTATCGGCCTTCTTGATGCGCTCTTCGGGAACAGCGAAGAAGTTTTCATTCACAAAGCGCGTGAAGATGAAGGCAATGGCGCTGCAGCAGGTGCCGAAGTTCACCACCCACCACAGACCGTCCACGGGACCGGCGATTTTGCGGATGGGGTCCACAATCGCAAAGCCCGCCAGCAAAGCACCGATGTTCATGAACAGGTAATAGAAGTTGAAACCCGTGGGGCGGGCACGCAGCGTGGTGAAGCGGCGGATGGACGTGGTGATACAGGGGCTCATGAAGGCGGAGCCGAAGGACAGCACGGCAATGCCGAGCATCACGAAGTAACGCGAATTATCCTGCGACAGACCGCAGATGTGCATGCCGAAGTCGGAACCCATGGCCATGATGAGACGCCCCGTGATGAGCACGGAGAAGCCGATGAGGTAGGTGCGCTTCAACCCGATGATGTCGCAGATGGTACCCACCGCGAACACGAAGAGGGAGAGGAACAGCGTGTACATGCCCACCCAGTAGGGGGCGTCGGCATCGCGGAACCCGCAGTAGTCCTTGAGGAACAGGGTAAACACGATGATGAGGGTAAAGTACGACAGGCCGTCGAAGAACTGAATGAAGTTCGTCAGCCAGAAGTCCTTACCGCACTCCTTCAGCACGCCGAACTCAGAGAAGTATCGGATGATGAAGTTTTGGGATTTCTTTGTGGTTTCTTCGCTCATGATAAAATCTTTCAGGTGAAGGGTGATTTACTGCAACACCGCGCCCTTGCTGGCGTTGGTGGCCAGCTTGCGGTAGCGTTTCAGCCACTTGCCGGCAATTTCCTGCATGGTGGGGGTCCAGTTCGCGCGGCGGGCGGCGATTTCTTCGTCGCTCAACTCGGCGTTCATGGTGCGGGCGGGGATGTCGATGGAGATGATGTCACCATCCTTCAACAGACCGATGAGACCGCCTTCCGCGGCTTCGGGAGAGACGTGACCGATGCACGCGCCGTGCGTGGCGCCGGAGAAACGACCGTCGGTGATGAGAGCCACGCTGTTGCCCAGCCCCTTGCCCATGATGTAGCTGGTGGGGGCCAGCATCTCCTGCATGCCGGGCCCACCCTTGGGACCTTCGTTGCGGATGACGACCACATCGCCCGCTTTCACCTTGTCGGCAAGGATGCCCGCACAGGCGTCCTCCTGGCTTTCAAAGATAACGGCGGGGCCGCGGTGGACCATCATTTCGGGCAGCACGCCCGCTTTCTTCACAATGGCGCCCTGCTCTGCCAGATTGCCGAACAGCACCGCCAGACCGCCGTCCTTGGAGTAGGCGTTATCCACCGTGCGAATCACGGCGGGGTCCTGCGTGTGCAGACCGTCGATTTGCTCACCCAGCGTCTTGCCGCTCACGGTGGGCACATCGGTGTTCAGCGCACCGGGGATGGTGTTGATTTCGGACAGAATCGTCATGATACCGCCCGCGCGCAGCACGTCGTGCATGTGGTAGCGGGAGGAAGGCGCCACCTTGCAGATATTGGGCGTGCGCTTGGAAATCTCGTCAATGCGGCGCAGGTCGTAGTTGATGCCCGCTTCGGCGGCAAAGGCCAGCGTGTGCAGCACGGTGTTGGAGGAACCGCCCATAGCCATGTCACAGGTGAACACGTTGTCGATGCTCTTTTCGGTGATGAGGTCGCGGGGCAGCGGTGCGCCCTGCTTGGCCATCTCGACCGCGCGGCGGGCGGCGGCGCGCCACATTTCCTTGCGTTCGTCGGAGAGGGCGAGCAACGTACCGTTACCGGGCAGCGCAAGACCCAGCACCTCGCACAGGCAGTTCATGGAGTTAGCGGTGAACATGCCGGAGCAGGAACCCGCGCCGGGGCAGGCGTGACACTCCACATAGTGCAGTTCATCCTCGGAAATCTTACCCGCCGTGCAGGCGGCCACGGCCTCGAACACGCTGTTCAGGTCAAGGTCTTCGCCGTTGCGCCCCTTACCCACAGCCATGGGACCGCCGGAGCAGAAGATGGTCGGGATGTTGCAGCGCAGCGCGCCCATCACCATACCGGGCACAATCTTGTCGCAGTTGGGGATGCAGATACAAGCGTCAAACGCGTGGGCGGAGAGCATCGTCTCCACGCTGTCGGCAATCAGCTCGCGGCTGGCAAGGGAGAATTTCATGCCGCGGTGCGCCATGGCGATACCGTCGCACACGCCGATAAGGTTGAACTCGATGGGCGTACCGCCCGCCTTGCGGACTTCGGCCTTAATCAGCTCCGCCACCTTGTTCAGGTGAACGTGACCGGGAATCACCTCGTTGAAGGAGTTGCAAATAGCAATGAAAGGCTTCTTGATGTCTTCATCCGTCATGCCCGTTGCACGCATCAGGCTGCGGTGAGGCGCACGCTCGATGCCGGCTTTTGTACGATCTGATAACATAGCGGGCATAGTGTACCACAACCCGCCCCCCGTTGCGAGCAAAAAAATTTCCTGTCTGCAAACATGCCGGACAGGGTGTAAAATCCCGCGCGGGTCTACCCGCGCCTGATTTTATAATTTCAACTTTCAACCTTCAACTTTCAACTTTTTTTGAACATTTTCCTTTCGTGCGAACTCTAACCGTTTGTCATGTTCCTCTCCCGCGCTCTTCGTCCCCTGCTCTGCTCGTTGCTTCTGTCTGTTACGGTAGGGGGTGTTGGCTTTGCGCTGCTGATGCAGCATCTCAAAGCAACCTTTGCCGCGCGTTTTGATGTCATCCCCGACCCCGAACTGTGGGATTGGACACAAGATGCCCCCGACGCGGCTCTCTTTGCCCTGCTGCTGGGCGGGGCGGTGTTGTTGGCAGCACAGCGCCTGTTTTTCCGCCCCGCCACCCACGGCATGCGCCGGTTGAGCGGCTTGCTTGTGGCGTGGGGAATCACGCTGCTGCTGCCCGCATGGGGGGCGTGGGTGGATGCCTGCAAAGGTATCCACGGGGCGGGGTTTATCCCCTTTACGGTGGGGTGCGGCTTTGTGGCGATTCTGTTCATGGTGATTGAGGCAGCGTTCGCCGCGCTCTTCTGCGCGATGGCGCGGCGATAAGCCCTTCTCATTTCCTTGACTTTTCGTACTGCCTGTTATAGCATGCGGGGTATGAAAACGGCTCTTTTCGTTCTGTTCGGTACTGCCCTGTTACTTGTCGGTTGTGCGGAACCGCAGATGTTTCAGGATGAGGAGCTGCCGCTGCATCGTGCCCCTATCGTGTCTGTCTCAGGCGGATGCCACTCCGATGAGCCGCCGGGTGTCAGCCAAGAGCGTCAGGCAGCCTGTCGGCAACTGAAAAAGCAGCTCAAGCAAACGACGGATGATGCCGCCCGTTACGAGTTGGAATGCAAGGCTTGGATGGCGTACCCCACCCCCGGCTGCTGTGATATTCCCGGTGCAAATCCGCCCTCTCATTTCAATGAGAACAATGCCGCTCTGAGGCAGCTACAACTTAAGTATGCCCGCATGATGGAGCAGCAGGCGACCCAAGAGGATTCTCTGTTAAGCCTGTTTACCTTCCTCGAATTCCCCATTCAATGCGACGGGGAGGAGGAAGAGGCACTCCGCCACCGACAAAAGGAGCTGATGCCCCGCTATCTGGCACGGCGGGATGAATTCCGCCGTACGGTGATGGAGAGGCTTTACCCCATGCTGGCAACCCTACCCGACATCAAGGGTGAGGGAACGGAGGAAGAGACGGTACGAACGCTGCAAAAAGCGCCCAGCAGCTTCGGTATGTATGAGTCTGTTTTCGATGACTGCAGCACCTTTGATTTTGACCTCTGCCTCCGCCGCGCGGGCGGGGAGCCACCGCTGTTCCTTCATGGTTCGGTAGGCGGTTGGGATTATCCCCGCTCCATCCCTTTTGCCGAGGTGACCTTATCGCAAGGCAAGGGCTGCAAGACTTACACGTGGAAGACGGATAAGTGGAAACTGCCCACCGAGCGACACAACACCTTTTTTGCCGAGCATGCCGTGGTCGAGCGGCGGGACGGCATCCGTCTGCTGACCGTTTATGACAACAGGGGCAATGTGGCCGAGCGTTTTGTCTTGTGGGATAATCCGGCACCGTCTTTTCTCCCCAGCGGCAAAAGCGCGGTTAAATTGAGCCATGTGCGCGGCTACGCCTACCGCCTTGTTGGTGACGAGACTCAGCGGTATTGCAGTCTGCTCTCTGCCGAGGCGGAAGAAGATTGATGCTGAGGCATGGTCAAACCGCTCATTTCTGCCTTGTCAACAGCGGGGCGGGGTGTGTATAATGGGGGCATGCCGAATATCTGCGCCATTTTCACCCATTTTAACGGGAAAGACCGCACGCTGACCTGTCTGGAGCGACTGACGCAACAGACGCTGCGCCCGCAGCATGTCGTGATTATCAACAACGGCGCGGCGGATGATGACACCCTGCCCGAAGCCCGCCGCATGGCGGAACAGGGGTTCGGCAGCGCCGAGGTGCTGCACATTCTGCAAATGGAGAGCAACTTGGGCAACGCGGGCGGCTGCGCCCACGGCATGAACTACGCTTTCAACACGCTGGGGGCGGACTACGTTTGGGCGTTGGATGATGATTCCTGGCCGCGCCCCAATACGCTGAAAGAGCTGCTGGCGGTGTCGGGTGCGCCCAACGAGCTGGCCATGAGCATGGTGATTGACCCCGCCCACGGCGATGAACTGAGCTGGCCGCTCACCGTAGGCACGGGGGATGACTACCACGGCAACTGGAAGAACATTCTGGAACGCGAAAATCTGCCCGACACCGACCGCATCCCCAGCCGAGGCGGTTGGCTGGGTGCCTTGGTGCCGCGCGATGTGTGGGAAAAAGCGGGTACGCCCACGCCCGAACTGTTTATCCGCGGCGAGGATGAGGAGTACCCTTGGAAGGTCCGCCATGTCGGCTACCACTACATCACCGCCCGACGTTCGGAGCTGGAACACCCCACCGCCCGCATCCCCCTGCTGCACTACGAGCTGGGCGGGCTGTCCTTTTTCTACGAGCCGGGCTTACACGTCTCGCGACAATACTACAAGAGCCGCAACTGGGCATGGCTGCAACGGTTGAAGTTCCCGCGCAACTATCCCAAGCGCCTGTTGCAGTGCGGGTTCTACATCATCATGACCGTCAGTGCCATGATTCACGCCGACGAGCTGGATGTGCGCCGCGTCTATAACCTTTTCCGCGCCCTGCACAACGGTTTCTACGGCAAGTTACGCCCCTATTGATACAAAAAAGATTCAGAATCCTAAAATTTGTCTTTACAAATCGGCTTTTTTGCCTATAATCCTGTCCCCGACGCGTAAAGCTTCTCCTTAAAACCTAAACCAAACACAGAAAAATGAAAGTTCTTTCTTCCCTCGCATCCATGAAGCGCCGCCACGCTGACTGCCAGATCGTGAAGCGCAAGGGCACGCTCTATGTCATCTGCAAGAGCAACCCCAAGTTTAAGGCTCGTCAGGGTGCCACCGCCGGCACGCGCCTCAGCAAGAAGGGCGTTAAGTAAGCCAGCGTCCCTCACAAGGGACAAACGAGGAAAGACCGGTGTGCAGTCGCTCCCGGTCTTTTTTCGTGTTTTTTCTGTATCCGTCTATCCCCCTGCTCTGTCTGCCCCCCGCGTTATGGAAAACACCGTTCGCACGCAAATCCTCTCCATCGGAGATTTCACGTTCGACAGCGGCGACACGCTGCCGAATGTTCAGCTGGCGTATGAAACCTACGGCACGCTGAATGCAGATAAGAGCAACGCGATTCTCCTTTTCCACGCGCTGACAGGCAGCCACCACGCCCACGGTTGGAATGACGACCTGCCCGAAGCGGGGCAATTCTGGCAGCCCGAATATTTTGAGGGCTGGTGGAACCTCATGATTGGCGCGGGTAAGCCGCTGGATACGGATAAATTCTTTATCATCTGCATCAACTATCTGGGCAGCTGCTACGGCAGCACGGGTCCCACCTCCACCGCGCCCGACGGCAAGCCTTGGGGCAGTCGTTTCCCGCTGGTGACGGCGGCGGACCAAGCGCGCGCACAAATCAAGGTGCTGGACCATTTCGGCATTGACCGCTTTGCCATTGTGGGGCCGAGTTTGGGCGGGCAGTTGGCGATGATTCTCACCGCGCTCTACCCCGAACGCGTGAAGAGCGAGCTGCTGATCGGCACCTCCTTTGAAACGGCTATCGACCACAAGCTCTCCGTCTTTGAGCAGATTATGGCCATTGAGCTGGATGCCGCCTACCGCGAGGGCATGTACGATTTGGATAAGCAGCCGTGGCGCGGTGTGGCGTTGGCGCGTATCATCTGCCACAAGATGTTTGTGTACCAAAAGGGCTTATCGAAGCGCGCGAAAAAGGCGCTGCCCGACAAGCGAGACATGCTCACTTGGTACACCCCCACCAAGAACACGGAGAGCTACATGCTGTACCAAGGTGTCAAGTTCTCTAAGCGTTTCGATGCGAACGCCTACATCCGCATTATGGATATGTGGGCGAAGTTCGACCTGCCCGCCTTTGCGGGTAAAAAGAATCTGGATGAAGTGTGCCGCATTTACGCAGAGCACAAGATTCCCTTCATGATTTTCTCTATCAGCACGGATTGCTGCTTCACCACCCGCGACATTGCCCGCTTTGCCCGCCGCATGAAGAAGAACGGCGTTCAGGCAGACTACAAGTGCATCAAGTCGCTGAAGGGGCATGACTCCTTCCTGCTGGAGCCGGAGCTGTACGCGGCGGAGATTGCGGCGCTCTTAGGCTGAAAATCCGCGCGGGAGAGGAACGCATAAGATGAGCTTACGTACTTTTGAGCAGCGGTTTGACCGTTTTTGGAACGGTCTGTTGTTGACGGCGCTGGGCGGCAGCCTTGTGGCGGCGGTTGGGGCTTATCTGCTGCCGGTTTCCTGCTTCCCCGACGGAGCGAAAATGCGGGAGGGAATGATAGCAGCTGCATCGTTTCTTTTCCTCATCCTCTGCCTTTACCTTAGTGTCACAGGGATAGCCAAGGAGATGTACCGTGCGTTGATGGACAGCCTACGCCGCCGCCGCAAGCGCCGCCATCCGCAGACGGAGGAGGAACGCGCCTATGCCGAGGGACGCAGCTGCGTGCTGCCCGACCTGCCGCCCGCGCTGCTGCGCGAACGCCTGAAAGTCTGGTGTAAGCCGGTTGAGGCAGATGACGTTTGGTTTGACACCGAGGGAGAATGGGTCGGCGGACGAAACGGGGAGGAGCCCTGCGCTTATATTGACGCCGCCTTTGCGGGGGAGGATTATGTGCTGACTCTCACGCTTGAAGCCGCCGAGAACGATTTTTCCCCCGCCGAGCAAAAGAAGCTCATCCCCGCCGAGCTGCACGCCGTTTGGAAAGAAATGTTGCTCCCGTGGGAGCCGATGAACTGCCCCGTCACCGCCCTCATCATCCGCCACGGCGGCGAAACGCGTCTGTACCCCGATGTGCTGAAGGAGCACCTTTCGGGGGAAACGTTGGGCGGGATTTTCCGTTAAACGCAGGGGCTAAAAGTTTTTTCGGCACAATCTGCATTTCCTGCTTGCGGTAGGTGCCGACTCATGGTATATAAGAGGAGTCAATACACTTTTTTCAACCATGAAAGTATCTGCACTCAACAAGAAGAAGGGTTTCACCCTTATCGAGCTGATGGTGGTAATCACCATTCTTGCCGCCGTCGGCGGTATCAGCTACACCGCCATTCTGCCCCACCTTGGTGACGGTGACCGTCAGGTTGCCCAGTCCAACATGGCCTCCA
Organism: Akkermansia sp.; assembly: GCA_045615585.1. Taxonomy (GTDB): domain Bacteria; phylum Verrucomicrobiota; class Verrucomicrobiia; order Verrucomicrobiales; family Akkermansiaceae; genus Akkermansia. The sequence goes on along the minus strand of JAZLFB010000169.1, from coordinate 54,958 downwards.
TCCACAAGGTGCTGCAGCAGTTCAAGTCCGACAACGGCAATTACCCCTGCGACAGCACGGCTGAGACCCTGCAGGAGCAGAAGCCTGAGCTGAACTTCGGCGAGCTGACGGGTGACACCTCCAACGCTTACTTCCGCCAGGTGTTCTACGGTCAGGACCAGGCCAACGAAAAGGTCTTCTACGCCAAGCTTTCCGTGGGTGGTAAGGAAGTGAAGGAAGGCGACACCAAGGTGGGTAACGGCAAGGCTTTCGAGCGCGGTGAAAACGCCATGGCCTATGTCATGAAGAAGGACAACGACGATCCCGCCCTCAAGAAGGCTGTGACCGCCGGCAGCGCCCCCCTCATTTTCTGCTCTGTCTATCCCTCCAAGACCCCCTACTCCGCCGATCAGCTGGTGCTGGATAACGTTTCCTTCCGCAACCACGCTTTCGTGCTGAGCTGCGACGGCTCCGTGAAGGACCTGCAGAAGAACATGACGGAAGATGAAAACGATGAAGAGAAGGCTACGCTTAGCTCCTCCATCTTCCCCGAAACCAAGAGCGGCCGCGACACCACGGCTGACTACCTGGTGCTGCCCCCCGATCTGTAAAGACAAGGGCTGAACGCCAATCTTTTTCCCCGCGTTATCGCAAGGTAACGCGGGGATTTTTTATTCCTTTTCTCCCGCCAGCGGTTCGGGGCGGTCTTTTTCCAAGGGGGTGAGGGGTGCATCGGGCGGCAGAATTTCCATGCTCATGCAGGGGTCGCCCCAAATGGCGCTGAAGGTGCCGGCAAAAGCACGGATGCACAGGTATTCACCGTAGGCGGTTGGTACGTTAAGCTGACGGCGGGCACGCAGGAACGCGCGGTCGGCCTCGCGCCGTGGAAAGGGCGCCCCCACCTGCAAGGCGTGGTATAGGGCGTCATGCAGCAGCGTAGGCATCAAATCGCGCGGGTAGGTGCAGCCCCACGACATGCCGTCCCAAGTGTAGCGACGGTGCAGCACAAAGAGAGAGTCGCGCGCTTCCATCATCACGCGGTAAGGCGGGCGCTCGTGGCGGGCGCACCATGAGCCGAGGTGCATCTCAGGGTCATACCACACCACCGCACGGCGCGTCAACAGGCAGAAGCCCGGGGCGTGTTTCGGCATGTAAACATACCAAGAATCGGGCTGCAAACCCGCTGCCGCCACTTCAGGGGCAATCTGCTTGCACGTCACCGTGTGTGCCACCTGTGTACAGGCGGGCAGCAGCAGACAGAGCAGCGACAGTAGGTATCCCTTTTTCAGCACGCCGCCATTGTAGCGGAAAAGGCCTTGACTGTCCACCCTAATGCCGCTAAACTGCCGCTATGAACGACATGATGGGCGGTATTTTCGGCATCACTCCGCCCGATGACAGTCCCTGCGCCCGCTTCACGGAATCCCCGCGCTGTGCCTTCGTGAGCAGCGGTCGGGCGGCGTTAGCCTGTCTGTTGGCGAACATGCCGCGCCCCCGCCGCGTGTGGGTGCCGCGCATGGTGTGCGACACCCTGCTGCAACCGCTGCACCGCGCGGGGCTGTCCGTACACCGCTACAGCTGTGATGCACAATTCACCCCTCTGCTGCCCGATAATATAGATTCCGTTGACCTACTCATCCTCGTCAACTATTTCGGTCTGACAGGCAAGGCGGTGGAGGAAGCGGCTGCCGCCGCGCCCTGCCCTGTGGCGGTGGATGCGACCACCGCGCTTTATGCCGACACCCCCCTGCCCGCCTTTTACAGTCTGCGGAAATTTCTTCCTGTACCCGACGGCGGCGTAGCCTGTACGCCTTTTGCCCTGCAAGCCCTTCCCTCCGAAACGGATGACAGCGCGGCACGACTGCGCCCCATGCAGTTACGGGCGGAACAAGGGGCGGCAGCAGCCTATGCCGCGGCAGAAGCCGCCGAAGCCACGCTGGATGCACCCGCCAAACACCTTTCTCCGCAGACTAGGAAGCTTTTACCATGCATTGACACCGCCGCCGCCGCCCGCCGCCGCTGCGAAAACTACCGCACGCTGCACCGTGCGCTGGGCGACCTCAACCGCTTGGAGCTGCCCGCCGAAGCCCCCTCCGCCCCCCTGTGCTACCCGCTGGTGAGCGGCATCCCCGACCTGCGCGACAGCCTGATTGACGCGGGCATTGCCCTGCCCCTCTACTGGCCGGAGGTGATTGCCGCCACCCACGCCGCCGCAACGGAAAACAAACTGGCACGCACCCTGCTGCCCCTACCCCTCGACCAACGCTACACGGGAGCGGACATGCAACGGCTCATCCGCTTGATTGTCGAATGAAGCAACGAAAGCAAAAGGGCACAATCTCCCTCATTTTTCCCTTGCGTCCGCCGGCTGTATGTGGTAGATTGACAGTAATGAAACAGACAGATTTTTCGCTGGAGTGGAAGCGTCTTGCCGACCTTCCCGATATGGAGGGCTGGGCCGGTATGTTTGCCGGTGTCAGCAATGGGGCGCTTATCGTGTGCGGTGGTGCCAATTTCCCTGAAAAGCCCCTGTGGGAGGGCGGCCCCAAGCATTGGACGGACCGCGTGTTCGTGATGCCTGCAGGCAACCCCGGTTGGCTGGATGCGACGCGTCTTCCCAAGCCCCTCGGCTACGGTGCCACGGCTTCTCTGCCGCAGGGCATGATGCTTATCGGCGGCAGCAATGCGGGCGGTGCGCTGGCGGATTGCTATCTTCTTTCCTACGAAAACGGCGATGTGAGCTGCAAGACGCTTGCCCCGCTGCCCACCACGCTCACGGGTCATGCCGCCGTGGTGATGGGCGGTAAGGTCTATGTGCAGGGCGGCAGCGTTGCCCCCGGTGAGCAGGATGCCGAAAGCCGCCTGTGGATTTACGACCCCGCCGCCGACACGTGGACGGAGGGTGAAGCCATGCCCGCCCGCGGTCGTTTCCTGCACCAGATGGCGGTTATCGGTCACACGCTGTATGTGTTGGGCGGTATCGGCATTGTAGAGGGCGAGAACGGCAAGATGGTGCGCGAAATGCTGACCGAAGCTTGGAGCTACAGCGAGGGCGCGGGCTGGCGCAAGCTGGCACACCTGCCGCACTTCTGCGGTGCCGCCCCCACGCCCGCCCCTGTGGTGGACGGTCGCATTTACCTGCTGGGCGGCGATGATGCCACGGTAAAGGGCTTTACGCCCGCCAACCACCCCGGTTTCCACAACCAGAGCCTGTGCTACACCCCCGCCGCCGACCGCTGGGATGATGCGGGCGAAATTGCCGCCGCGCGTGCCGTGCTGCCCTGTGCGGTGTGGAACGGCTTGGCGGTTATCGTGAACGGCGAACAACGCCCCGGCAAGCGCTCCAATCAGGTTTGGGGTGCCAAAATGCGCTGATTTCTTCTTTAATTTTATGAAAGTAACGACTCTTCTTTCCCTTGCTCTTTCTTTGCCGTTGGCGGCGGAAACCCTGCCGCCGACGGATGATTATTCCATCCCCGAAAACCCCGCTATTTCCGCACAGGCGGCTGCTGCGGAGGACTGTGCCACCACGCACGACATGATTGGCCGTGCCGGCATGGCGGCGGCTCAGATGTATGATGCCTACCGCAATTTAACCGGCAACTACATTCTGATGCTGGGCGGTGCGAACTTCCCCAACGCCAAGCCCGGTGCTAAGACGGCGGCAGAGCGCGGCGACAAGGTGTTCTACAACGATGTGGTGATGTTTGACCCGCGGCTGACGGGCAACAACCGCGTGGTGGTGGCGCGCAACAGCACCACCCTGCCGTATGCGGTGGGCTATGCCGCCATCGGTTCGGTGTATGACGACCGTACGATCGTCTCCTCCTCCCGCGTGGTGGTGGCGGGCGGCTGCAATAACGAGGGGCATCTCGCCAAGGTGACACAAATCATCTGGGACGGTGATAAGCAGTGCTTTAGCGTGACCGAACTGCCTGAACTGCCCACCACGGTGGCTTACCCCGCCTACGCTTGCGAGGGCGGTCTGCTGTACGTCATCGGCGGGCAGGAAAAGGCGGATTCCGCGACCGCCCTCAACCGCGTGTTTGTGCTGAATCTGCGGGAACCCGAAAAGGGTTGGAAGGAGCTTGCCCCCATGCCCGAAGAAGGTCGCATGCTGGCTACGGCGGGTATTGCCCCCGACGGTGAGCACATTTACGTGACGGGCGGCTGCTCCCTGCACCCCGATGCCGCGGGTAAGGCCGAACGCACCTATTTGAAGAGCACCTTCCGCTACAACGTGAAGGACAACACATGGACGCGCCTGACGGATGCCCCCGAAACGCTGGTGGGTGCCGCTGTGCCGATGCCCTGCAACGGCGGCGGTCGTCAGTTCTTCCTGGTGGGTGGCGACCCCGGCAATTTCTACCGCGCGTCGTTGGAGGGGAATGCCCCCGCCGAACACCCCGGTCAGAGCAAGACCATCTACGCCTTTGATGTTGCTACCAACCAATGGAGCAAGGCGGGCGAGCTGCCCATCGGCATTGCCACCTTCCCCTCCGTTTGCCCCAACACAGCTGCCACATGGTACACCGTTTCGGGCGAAATCGCCCCCGGTGTCCGCACACCGCTCATCATTCCCATCACCACTGATACCACTCACTAAAAACAACCAACTCATTACATTATGATTCCGTATATTCTGGCAGAAGCCGAAACAAGCCCCATAGCCGAGGCTCTCAACGCCGTGTTGGCACCCGTTATCCACGCCTGTGCCGACCTCTCCCCGCTCACCCTGTGGGCTTCGCTCGCCGTGGTGGTGGCCATTGTGCTGGTGGCACTCAAGCAGGGCGTGAAAGCCAAGCCCTCCGCCCCGAACGCCCCTGTGATGTCCCCCGGTAAGTGGGGCTGGGTGGCAGTCGCCGTGCTGTGGGTGGTGGTGATGCTCAACTACTTTGACCGCCAGCTGCTCGCCGTGCTCAACTCCTCCATCACCGAGGGGGAGGGCGGTATCTCTATGACACAGGCGCAGTTCGGCACCGTGACCTCCGCCTTCCTCATCGTGTACGCCGCGCTCAGCCCCGTGGGCGGTTACATGGCCGACCGTTTCAGCCGCAAGTTCATCATCCTCTGCTCGCTGGTCGTGTGGTCCGTGGTGACATGGATGACGGGTAAGGCCGAGAGCTATGAAGAACTTATCTTCTGGCGCGGTGCGATGGGTATCTCCGAGGCCTTCTACATTCCCGCCGCTCTGGCGCTCATCACCGATTACCACCGCGGCAGCACCCGCTCCCTTGCCACAGGTATTCACATGAGCGGTATTTACGCGGGTCAGATGCTGGCGGGCTGCGGTGCCATTCTGGCTTCCGACCAACCCTACGCGCTGGGCTGGCGTCTCACGTTCGAGAGCTTCGGCTTCATCGGTGTTGCCTATGCCTTGGTGGTGATTTTCCTGCTGCACGACCCCAAGCCCGCCGCCGCTGCGGAAGCTACGGAAGCAGCCGAGGAAGCCAAGACCGAAGAAAAGCCCGCCGAGAAGGCCCCCGAATTCGGTATCGGCGATGTGCTGAAGAGCTTCTTCTCCTCCCGCGCGTTCCCGCTGCTGCTGGTCATGTACTGCTTTGCGGGCTTCGCCAACTGGTTCCTGATGGGCTGGTACCCCCGCCTGTTGCAGGATATGTTCGGTGTGTCCGAGGGTGAAGCCGGACCTATGGCAACCTTCTGGATTAACATGGCTAAGTATGTGGCCGTGCTGGGTGCTGCTGCCGTGGCCGACTTCTGGTTCCTGCGCACGCAGAACCCCAACAGCCGCGCCTATGTGCCGGGCATCTGCTTCATGCTGGCCGGTCCCTGTGTGATTGTGGCGATGGCTCTGGGTATGACCGACCCCGCCATCCTCGGCTTGGGTGTCACGGTGGCTCTCGTGTCCATGCAGGGTGTGGCGCAGGGTTCGCTGGATGCCACGCTCATGCCGGTGCTGCGCTCTCACATTGACGAACGCTTTGCCGCCACGGGTTACGGTATGCTGAATCTCACCTCTGTGGGTGCAGGTGCGCTCATCAGCTGGTTGGGCGGTATGCTCAAGGACATGAACATCGAACTGGGCGTGCCGCTGTGCTTGGCGGGCGTGCTGATGGTGCTCTGCGGTCTGACCTTCTTCCTGCTGCCCCGCAAGAAGGCGTGAGGTGACGCACTCTCCTGAAATGATTAAAACAAGGGCGCGGTGATGGTTGCATTGCCGCGCTTTTTTTACCTGAACATTTTCTGACGATGAAACTGCTCCCCCTTCTTCTCCTCCCCCTGTTGGCGGGTGCCTTGGTGCAGCCCGCTGCCGCCGCGCCGAAAAAGGACAAGGCGGCCAAGCCCGCCAAAGCCGCCAAGGTTGATGAAAACGCCACGCCGTTTGAACGCGCGGTGGATGTGTTTGTACCCAAGGACGGCAACCCCTACGCGAGCATCCGAATCCCCACCGTTGTGAAAGCGGGCGGGATGATTGTGGCGTTGGCGGAAGGGCGTTACCAGAACACCGACCAAGGGCAGAACGACCTGATTGTGTCGTTGAGCAAGGACGGCAAAAAGTGGAGCAAGCCCGAAGTGGCGGCGCGTTCGGAGGGTGCAACCTTCAACAACCCCTGTATCATTTACGATGCGGAAGCCAAGCAGCTTTGTCTGTTCTTTCAGCGTTACCCGCAGGGCGTGAAGGAGCGCGACAAGAATATCCCGACCGGGTGGGAGGACGACCGCTGCATCCGCAACTTTGTGTGCTTCTCGAAGAACGGCAAGGCATGGAGCAAGCCCAAGGACGTGACCAAGACCACCAAGAACGAGGGCGTGACCATCACTTGCAGCGGACCCAACCCCGGTTGTCAGCTGACACGCGGTTCGCACAAGGGGCGCCTTATCGTGCCGCTGAATGAAGGACCTTTCGGCGATTGGACGCTGGCGGCAGCCTACTCCGACGACCACGGCAAGACGTGGAAAATCGGGCAGAAATCCGCCAAGGGCGGCGGCGTGAACGAGGTTTCCGTGGCAGAGACGGATGCGGGCGGCTTGCTGATTGTCTCCCGCGCATGGGGCGGCGGCAACCGCAAGGTCGCGCGTTCGGAGGACGGCGGCGAAACGTGGGGCGATATTTCCGCCCACGGCGAACTGCCCAGCCCCAACTGCCAGAACGGCTTACTGCGCTATTCCTTTGCGGATGATGCCAGGCTGGGCGGTCGCAGTCGTATTCTCTTCTCTTCCCCCACCGCGGGGCGCACCAACGGCATCATCAAGATGAGCTATGACGACGGTCAGACGTGGGAGGTCGAAAAGCACATCGGTGACGGCTCTTTTGCCTACTCCGCCCTTTGCCATGTGAAACCCGGTGTGGCGGGCTTGCTCTTTGAAACGGACGGTCGTATCAAGTTCACGACCATCCCCCTCTCATGGCTGACGGACGGTGCCGACAAGGGCGTTGGCGATAAAGAAAAAGAGAAGAAATAACCTCTGCAGGCAGTTCGTTTTTCAGCAAGACGGGACGTAGCCATCAAGGCTGCGTCCCGTCTTCCGTTGCAGGAATGACATACATATCTGTTAATAATGATTCCTTACAGTTGCCCACATAATATTGCGAAAGAAGCTCCTTATAATAAACTCTCGATTTGTTCCCTGAAATCAATACAACATAGGCAGGGTGCTGCTTCTGATTAAGCAAATCTCTGACATCAGCAATATTCGGTTCACTAATATTAGTGAACACCTCTTTAAAAAAATCAGAATTTTCCTCTGTATCCAAGCAAAGGCATTTTTTATCAGTGAAACGTGAGAACGTCCATTGATCGGAACAATTATCACACACCAAAACAGCATCGGGGTGAGCCGTCAAGACCTGCATCAGTTTGTGGTGTTCTTTTGCAAGTGTGCTCTCAGTTATTAAAAAAAAGCTGAGCCGACAGATAAAAAAACCTACAAGGATAATGGACAATGCTGCTTTTAAAGGGACCTTCCCCACATAATCACAACCAACGATGAGAGCCAACCACAGGCAGGGTATAGCAGGAAACATATAACGCCTTATAAAGACAGGCTGTATCAGGTAAGTAACAGCCAATCCTATGAGCATAGCAAAAGCAACACAGGAAATTCCGCTTAAAATATAGACTCTGCGCATCGAATCTTTCCTACGACAGAACTTACCGCAAAGCTGAGACAAAATTAGAGCGGCAAGCCCTGCAACCGGGGCGCTCCCAAACAAAGCCATCACATAACGACGATACTCAAGCGAACTCGGCAAACCAATCCAGTAATCCTTGGCAACTCTGCCGGCCTGAGTCAAGAAAACGAACAGCCACGGCAAATAGGCAACGATGGTAACAATCGCCGCAAGTAGCCACGGTAAGAGACTCGAGCGCCCTCTGCGGAAAGAGTTATATAACAAAAGCAGATAAACAGGAGTTACAGCGATGCAGGCGTAGTAATGCGTGTAGGCAGAGGCGACTCCGACCAGGGTAAAGCACACCCAATCCCGCACACGTCCTACATAGATGACATCGTAGGCAAAGACATACGCCAATGTCACAAAAAGCATGGCCCAACTATACATTCTGATTTCTACACCCTGTGAAATCAGCGAGGGAGCAGCAACCAGAGACAAAGCAAACAGCCCCCCCACATAGTTTCCCCATGTTCGCCGCACCTTACCTACAGCCAAAGCCAATAGAAAGACAAAAGGCAGACAGGATACCAATTTGGCAATGCAGATGATGGGCAATGACGGCAGCACAGCATGTACCGCATCCGTCCATGCTTTAAGAATGATGTAGTAGAGTGGAGGATGAACATCCTGCGCTGCCAGCTCCATCATTTCTCGCCATGGGTGGCTGATTAAAGCAAGAGAATAGGCTTCATCCTTCCAAATGTCAGAGCTAAAACAAAAGGCAATCTGTACCGCTATGGCGATAAATGCACCGCCTGCGGTTAGCCACAAAAAGGAAGAACGGTGAAAAAAAGTCTCCCACTTGCTTTCGTTGGTAAAACACTGACTGCAACATTGCAGCAAACCGTAGAAAAACGGAATTGAGACCAGAGCCGCCAAAGAAGCCGATAGAAATTGTTCCTTTTCAGCATAGCGACAAAGCAACAAAAAGGCAGTTGCCACGCCGACAGCTCCCCAAACGGGCCATGTTTGTTTTTGATGAGCGGAAGGGGTTAACAACACCAACTCTAAGCATGACAAAGATGACAGCAGAGTAATGACAAAGAGAGAAGGACTACTTCGATGGATGTATATGTAAAAAAAACACGAAACAGAATAAATGATACCCCACAACACCTGCTGGCCGCTTATTTTTCCCATTATCTATTAGTTTTCAACGTTAAACAACTCTGTTTTTAATATGCGAAAAAACGGCTTAAAACCACGAGGGTTCCGAGCCGTTGTCCGATGCGCGCAGGCGCTCCTGCAACGTATCGGCAAGATAGCGACAATCATCGGCACGAATGACGACATCCTGCCTTTTGCGGTAGGCATCCTGCAGAAAGCGAATAAACGCCTGCGGGTCATTCAAAACATATCCGGGGATTTCTTCTGCGTTGTCCATCGTCGCGGATTATTGTACGGAAATCCGGCTTACTAAGCAAGCCTGTTTTTCATCATATTGCCAAGTAAAGAAATCAAAAAATACCGCCGGCTCTTTCGAGTCGGCGGCATTTTTAAGTTGCTTACCCTTGAACTTAGGCCTCAGCGGGGGCTTCGGTCGTGGTGGCGGAAGCCGTGGTGGTCACGGGAGCCACGGGGGCGGAAAGCTGGGGCAGGTCGATGATTTCGATCAGAGCCATGGGGGCGCTGTCGGTCTTGCGCTGACCGAGCTTCACGATGCGGGTGTAACCGCCCTGACGGGTCTTGGTGGCCTCGGCCACTTCACCGAAGAGCTTGGAAACCACCTTGGGCTGGGGCAGCGTAGCCAGAGCCTGACGGCGGGCATGCAGGGAGCCGTTCTTGGCAAGGGTGATAAGCTTCTCCACGTAGGGGCGGAGAGCCTTGGCCTTGGCAAGGGTGGTGGTGATGCGGCCGTGGGAAATCAGGCTGCAAGCCTGGTTAGCCATCATGGCCTTGCGGTGGGAAGCGGTACGCTGAAGCTTGGGTTTCTTAACGCCGTGTCTCATAATTGTATTAGTGTATGTTTAGTGTTGTGTAGTATTTTGGAATGTTTATTCGTCATCCTCGTCATCACCGAAGGCGGCGATGTTGTGGGTGATGAGGGCCTGCAGGTCGCTGGCGCGCGTCTCATCCGCCAAATCGCGCATGCGGGAGGCGGGAGAGGGAGAAGCAAGGAGCTTCGCATCGAACTGCATACCCAGGGACAGACCGTGCTGCACGAGCTTGTCCTTGATTTCGTTGAGGGACTTCTTACCGAAGTTGCGGTACTTGAGCATTTCGGCTTCCGTCTTCATGGCCAGCTGACCAACGGTGGTGATGTTGGCGTTGTTCAGGCAGTTGGCGGCACGCACGGAAAGCTCGATTTCGTTCACGCTCATGTTGAGCAGCTTGCGGAGCTGGGCGGTGTTGGCGTCCTGCTCGGCACCGGAGGCCTGGTCGAACTCAACGCGGCGGCTGTCGCTCTGCACGAACACGTCGAGGTGGTGGCGCAGGATGCTGGCGGCCTGAAGCATGGCGTCATCGGGGGTCACGCGACCGTCCGTCCAAACGTCAAGCACAAGCTTGTCGAACTCGGTCATCTGACCCACACGGGCGTTATCCACAGCGTACTTCACGCGGGTAACGGGGGAGAAGATGGAATCAATGGGAATCACGCCGATGGGGCGGTCCTTATCGTTGTTGTCATCAGCGGTGTGGAAACCACGGCCCACGTTCACTTCGAAATCGCAGTCAAAGATGGTGCTCTGGTCGAGGTGGCAAATCACCTGATCCTTGTTCACCACGGTGTACATGTGGTCTTCCTGAATGTCACCGGCGGTCACCACGCCCTGCTTCGTCACGCGGAGGGAGAGGGTGCGGGGTTCCTTGCCGTGGTGAATGAACTTCACCTTCTTGAGGTTCAGGATGATTTCCGTCACGTCCTCCACCACGCCGGGCAGAGAGGTGAACTCATGCTGGGCACCGGCGATACGCACGCTGGTGATGGCAGCACCCTCAAGGGAGCTGAGCAGCACGCGGCGCAGAGAGTTACCGAGGGTGTGACCGAAACCGGTCTCGATAGGCTCGGCAATGAACTGCACGTGGTTGGCATCGGCGGGGTCCACAACACGCTTGAGCGTGTTCGGGATTTCGAAATGGGCCAATTTGATGGTCCCCTGCTCTTCGTTCTGAATATCAGACATAGTTTTGTTTGTGTTGACCGGGTTTCCCCTCCTGCGGGCTCTGCTTCCTTAGAAAAGAAGGACCTACGGCCAGTTTTGATAAACCCGCGCGGGGCGTAGGATACAGCCTTACACCCTCTTTTGCAAGCCTTTTTTACGGCAAGTGTCATATTTTGTTCTGCTTTTGACTTATATCGTCATTTATAAAAGCAATTTTATACAACTTCACCCCCTTATACGCGCACGCGTGTCCGTTTTTACACCGTTACGGCGGGGATAGACCGAGCGGACACGCATTTTTCGTTGACAGATGCGGGCTTTTGCCCTATAGTATGCGCGCAATGAAAAAGAGACTCCGCAAGAAGTACCGCGTGGGCGAGTTCCGTGAACTCTGCTTTGAAGTGACCTTCGAATACAAGGGTGATGTGGCCGCCGATGCCTGCGGTCAGTTCCTCGACACCTTCCTGACGGAGTGTGTGGAGGCCAACGGCATGGACTGCGGCGGTTGCGTGACCGAGGATGGTTGCAACTTCGTTATCACCGCTGTAGACCCCAAGACCACCAACGATGAGCAGCGCGCCATCGTGAAGGCTTGGCTCGAAGCCCGCGAGGATATCGAAATCAAGTCCTTCGGTGAGCTGGAAGACGCTTGGTATTCCGCCAACTGATTTTCCCCCACCCGCCAGTTTTACAACCTAAAGCCCTTGCAGGCGGCTTAAAGCCTGCAACCCCCATATCTACGAGAATGAACGAGAATCAGACGTCGCAGTCCGCCCTCTTTGCCAAGGGGTTGAAAGGTGTCATTGCCAATGAGACCGGTCTCAGCGATGTCCGTGGTGAAGAGGGTCGCCTCCTTTACTGCGGCTACGAGATTGAAGACCTTGTCGATTTGTGCAGCTTTACGGAGATTATCTACCTGCTGCTCAACAAACGCCTGCCCAACAGGGATGAGCTGGAGGGGCTGAAACAGCGTCTCCGCAACGACCGCGAACTGCCCGAACCCATTCTCGACTTCTTCAAATCCGCCACCAAGAAGGCACGCCCCATGAGCGCCCTGCGCACGGCTGTCTCCATGCTGGGCATGTACGATGACCGCACCAAAGACCCGACCCAGATGAAGGAAATCGGGCTGTCGCTCATCGCCAAGATTCCCGTGATGGCGGCGTACTACTACCGCATCTGCCAGGGGCTTGATTTGCCCCCCATCCGCACCGATTTGGGTGAGGCGGAGCACTTCCTTTGGCTGCTGAAAGGCAAGGAACCCGACCCCGCCGAAGCACACATTCTGGACGTGGCCTACATTCTGCATGCCGACCACGGCATGAACGCCTCCACCTTTGCCAGCCGAGTCACGGCTTCCACCCTGTCGGACATGTACTCCTCTATCACCACGGCTCTCGGCACGCTGAAAGGCCCGCTGCACGGCGGTGCCAACGAAGCGGTTATCGAGATGCTGAAGGAAATCGGCGAAGAGGACAACGTGGAATCCTACATCAACGACAAACTGGCCCGCAAGGAAAAGATTTTCGGCATGGGCCACCGCGTGTACAAGACGCTTGACCCCCGCGCCCCGCAGCTGCGCCGCATTGCCATCCGCCTCACCCAGACCATCGGTGAGCCCAAGTGGATTCGCATGAGCGACATGATTGCCAAGATGATGCGCGCCCGCAAGAACCTGAACGCCAACGTGGACTTCTACTCCGCCACGGTGTACTACAGCCTGGGCATCCCCAGCCGCATGTTCACCACCGTGTTCGCCATTGCCCGCTCCGCAGGCTGGGTGGCACAGATTCTCGAGCAGTTGGAGGACAACACCCTCTTCCGCCCGCTCTCCCGCTACACCGGACCCGATGAACCCCTGCTGGTTCCCGTGCTGGACATGCGCTGAACGAAAAGTACAAATCAAAAATTAAGGCGCACTTCGTGCGCATCCTACAAACAGAGGTCTGACGCATGCGTCATACCTCTGTTGTTTTATACATCGCGCTGAATGAGCTTGAATAGTGGTATACTCTCGGTCCCGTATAGGGTCTCGGCTTGGATTGTTTTCTACGCTCAATATACCACAGGGTCACGCTGTTGCGGAGTTCCCGTAAATGCAGCATTTTCAAAACGGCTCTCAACAAGCGGAAGCTCAGGCTGTACTGCACCGCGCGGCGTCTCATGAAAGCTCGTTGCGCTCTCCGTTTAGTCAGTTGTTCCATAGCAGTCGGCAAAGACAGGGTAACGAACGGCAGAACAACGTTCTTATACGACAAACAGGCACCTTTGTCAATTCTTCAGTGTAACCCGTTAACAACAAAAACGGCGCGGGGTGAGCCGCGCCGTTGGGAAGTTTCGGGGGAATGGTCGGGGATGATTATTCCGCGTCGGAGGAGGACTTGGGCAGGCGGTCCTTCCATGTCTCAATCAGCGAGCCGTGCCCCTGCATGAGCACCTTGCCGTCCTTGTCTACAAAGATGGCGTTGGGAATGCCGTTGGGCTTGGAGAACCCGGGCAGCGTGTCGATGTCCTTGTGCTGCACCATCACCACGGGGAACTTGGCCTTGTGCTGCTTGACGTAGGCTTTGGCATCGGCCTCGGTCTTGTCGTGGCAGACAAGGATGATTTCAGCCTTGCCGCTCTTCTTCATCTCCTTGTACTCCTCGACAATGCGGGGCATTTCCTTTTGGCAGGGGCCGCACCAAGAGGCGGATTGCAGGTAGATGTACATATCGGCCTTGGCGGAGGGCTTGCCGTTGAAGGGCTTGAGCTTTTTCAGCGCGGTTGCCACGGCGCTGCCTTCTTTCTTGTCCTTGGCATCCTTCTTGTCCTTTTTGTCCTTGGAGGAATCCTTGAGTGCCTTCTTGCCGGGTTCGCTCTTGGGCGGGCAATCGGGGTTGTTGATGGTAAGTGCTTCCCACTGCATGACCAAGCTGCCGTGACCGTTGCGAATCACCTTACCCTCGCTGTCCACAAAAATGGCGTTGGGGATGCCGCTCGGCTGGGTATAACCGGGCAGTTTCACACCATTCTGCGGAGCCACGGCGGGGAACACGGCACCGTATTTCTGCATGAAGCCCACGGCGGCCTGCGGGTCCTGATCACCGCTCACCAAAATCAGCTCCACACGACCGTCCTCGCGCATGCGCTCATACTGCTTCACCACCTCGGGCATTTCGGCATTGCAGGGGCCGCACCAAGAGGCAGAGGACAGATAAATGTAATAATCGGCATCGGTGGCGGGCTTGGCGTCCGTCAGCGTGTCAATACCCTCAACCGCTGCACCGACAGCGCTGAGCGAGGCCTGTTCTTTCTCCTTATCGGCTTTTTTAGCCTTGTCACCCTTGGCGGATTTCGCGGTCTTGGCCTTGGCGGCGGGGGCGGCATCAGCCGTCGGCAGCGTCCACAGACTGAGTGCCAACAGCAGCGACAGGACTCGGATAGCGTGTCTCTTCATATCCGCGCTATCATACGCAAGCGGCGGCGGGGTGTCAATCAGGAAGTTAACTTTTTCTGCCGTGAGGGGCAGAAAAGACGAACATCGACCCCAAAAGGCGGGCAAATCCCCCCCGTCGGCTTACGCCGCGCCTTGGGAACGCAGGCGGGGGTTGAGCGCCACCAGCGCTAAGTCCACCGCCAAGTTGGCTACAACAATCAACACGCCGTAGCAGAACACCAGCCCCTGAATCAGGAAATAATCGCGGTCGGTAGTGGCGTTCACAAAGTGTAAGCCCATGCCCGGCACCTGAAAACAGGTTTCCACCACAAAGGAGCCTGTGATGAGGGCGGCAAAGGCGGGACCGAGGTAGGACACGGCGGGCAGCAAGCCGCTGCGCAGGGCGTGACAAAAGAGAATACGCCCTGCCCCTGCCCCCTTGGCGCGGGCGGTGCGGATGAAATCGGACGACAGCGTTTCCGCCATGCCGCCGCGGGTGAGGCGGGCAATGTAGGCGGCATTCACCAAGCCCAGCGTGAGCGCGGGCAGCACGGCGCACAACGGGTTATCCCACCCTGCCACGCTCAAACCGGAGATGTGCATCCCCAACACCAACCCGAACACAGGGGCAATCACAAAGGCGGGGATGCAGATACCCGCCATCGAGAACAGCATGATGAGCGCATCGGGCGTGCGGTTGCGCCAGTAGGCGGCGAGCATACCCGCAGGAATCCCCACGGTGACGGCAATCACCATGCCCAGCACACCTACATAAAGCGAGACAGGGAAGGATTGCGCAATGATGTCGCTGACCTGCACGCCCTCGCGCACCAGCGAGGGACCGAAATCGCCGTGCAGCAGAATCCCCTGCCAGTAATGCAGGTATTGCACCCACGCGCTTTGGTCGAGACCGTACAGGTTGTTGAGCTGCGCCATCACGTGCTCGGGCAGCTTGCGTTCCCCCAAGAAGGGGTTGCCCGGCAGCAGACGCACCAAAAAGAAGGTGATGGTCTGCAGCACAAAAATGACCAGCAGACCCTGCAACAGGCGTTTCAACAACAAGCGACCCATGAGAAAACAAAGGCGGGGCAGCTTTCAGGCAGCCACCCCGTCGTTAAAAAGGTTGAGCTTAGAGCGTCTTCCACGGCTGAGCCGCCAACAGGGCATCGAAGCCCAAGCCCGTACCCTGCGGCACGCGGAACTCGGGCGTGATGTCCATGCCCAGCTCTTCGGAGAAAGCGTTGGGGCGGTACACGTGGTGGGAAATCAGACCGCACAGGGGCACCTCATTTTCAGGCTTGCCGGTGTAGAACACGGCGGCGTTGTAAGCCGCCCAGCACTGACCGAGGGGGTGGTCCATGTACGAGGTGAACAGAGGCTGACCGGAGTTGCTGTGGTGGCGGGCGGGTTTCACCATGCGCATCATGGGCTTGGTGGTGCGCTGGGGGATGATGCTCTCATCCTGCACAGGCATATCGTAGCCCAGCGGCATGCCGGCATCCTGCAGGGTCTGCCACACGTTCACGTCGTAGTAGCAGGGGTCCTCTACAAAGTCAATGCGGGCGCGCATGGCTTCGGGCAGCAGCTCCCAGAACTTGAGGGCGCTTTCGGGCGTGAGCGTGCAGTTGAAATCCACACGCCATTTCCAGTCGGGCACCATGGAGGCCAGATTCACCAGACGCTCCACGGTGGAGTCAATCTTGGGAATGGCCTTGATTTTACCCACTCGGAAACCGCGCTGGTGCAGGTTGTACACCTGAGAGGGCGTGGTGCTCACCAACAGAGTGGCGTGGTTGCGCGGCACGGTCAGCCCCTCGAACAGGCTGACCCCCTTGGCGCGGGCTTCGCCGTCCACCTCAATGCACTTGAGGGCGCGGGCACCCAAACGCAGGGGCGCGCCGTCGCGCAGGGCATCCAGCTCGTATTCCAGCGGAGAGTCGCCCAGTTCGGGCCACGTTTGCAAACAGGCATAACCGCCGTTGTCGCCGCGCAGCAGCACACCCTCGCGGGGTTGGGCAGCGGCACGGGCACTCATGGCACCGACAGGATACAAGGTGTACGGAACGTATTGCATACCCCCATTAAACCACAACGGCGGCATTTGTCACGCTCATTCTGCGTTTTGCCCCTGTTTTTCCGCAAAAGCGGGGCGCGGCGGGGCGTTTTACACGCCCAGCTCTTCCTGAATCACCTCGCGGATGCGCCCCTGCACCTCGCTGATGGTCAAGTCGGCCTCCACACGGTGAAGCCAAGGCATTTCCATGGCAGAGTAGATGTCGGCACAAGCCTGCAAAAACTCCTCCTTTTCAAAGGCATCCTGTCCGTTGCCGCGGCTGTCCATGCGGCGCAGGGCTTCCTCCACGGGGATATCCAGCCAGAACGCCACATCGGGAATCACGGCAAAAGCCTCGTTCATTTCGCGGATTTCCTCCACAGGCGCGCCCGTGGCACCCTGATAGGCCATCATGGAAAGGTAGTAGCGGTCGAGCAGCACCCACTTACCCTCTGCCAAGGCGGGTTCAATGAGTTTTTTCACATGCTCGCGGCGGTCCTGCAACAGGCAGTCAATCTCCTCCTCAATCGAAAGGCGTTCGCCCGACAGCGCAGCCTCGCGCACTTTCATGCCCCATGGGCCGCGGGTGGGTTCAAAATCTGTCACCACGTTGATTCCACGGGCTTGCAGATACTGTGCCAACAACTTGATTTGTGTGGACTTGCCCGTGCCGTCAATGCCTTCAAAAACGATGAGCGAGCCCCTTAGGTGAGGAGAATCGGATTCCATAGCAAGGGAAACGCTAACATATCCGCCCGCTCGCTGCAAGCCTAAAAAAAGGAAAATCAGGCAACACGCTCCAAAATCGGCTTGCGCACTTCCCTAAAATGCGCGAAACGGCACACCGCGGACGGTGTACCGTTTCAGAAGAGATAATCTACAGAGAGGTAATCAGGCCTCGGCAGCAGCTGCCTTCTTCTTGGCAGGAGCCTTCTTGGCGGGCTCTTCAGTCACCTTGTGGGCAAGCTGAACGGGTGTCGTGTTCTTGCTGTTCTTGGCGATTTCCTTCTGGCGCTTGATGTAAGCGGTGCGGCGGCGACGCTTGGTCTCCTTACGATGTTGTTGACCCATTTTGGTTCTATGTGTTTTGTAGGGCAGGTAAGCCGACCCGCCCGAGGTTTATTGAAGTGCCCCTTTAATAACCTTTTTAACCGCCTAACGCAAGGCAAAAATGTGTACACGCCCACAAAAAACGCCCATTTCCGCGCTTTTGTGCTGATTTTCGCCCTAAAGTCCGTGTCTATGGTGCAGCAGGTCCGGAAAAAGGGGTTGACCGAAGCGGGACGCGGGCGTATACTGGCAACAGCATGAATCCATGGGGTTGCATGCCGAATTTTCACTTTATTTTATACGATTATGGCTAAAGATATCGATTGGAAGAACCTCGGGTTCGGCTACATCAAGACCGACAAACGCTTTGTTGCCACCTACAAAGACGGCGCGTGGGATAACGGCGCACTGACGGAGGACGACATGATTACCATGAGCGAGTGCGCCTGTGTGCTGCAATATGCCCAGACCATCTTTGAAGGTCTGAAAGCCTACCGCACCGAGGACGGCAAGATTGTCTGCTTCCGACCCGACCTGAACGCCAAGCGTCTGGCAGATTCCGCCCGCCGTTTGGAAATGCCCACCTTCGATGAAAAGCGCTTTGTGGAAGCCGTGATTGAAACCGTGCGTGCCAATGCCGATTTCGTGCCCCCCTACGGCAGCGGCGCCACGCTGTATCTGCGCCCCTACATGTTCGGCATCAACCCCGTTATCGGTGTGAAGCCCGCTTCGGAGTTCCAGTTCCGCATTTTCTGCACGCCCGTGGGTCCGTACTTCAAGGGCGGCGCCAAGCCCATCACCATCCGCGTCAGCGATTACGACCGCGCCGCCCCCCACGGCACGGGTCACATCAAGGCCGGTCTTAACTACGCCATGAGTCTGCACGCCATTGTGGAGGCTCACGAGCAGGGCTACGCCGAAAACATGTATCTGGATGCCGCCACCCGCACCAAGGTAGAGGAAACAGGCGGTGCCAACTTCATCTTCATCACCAAAGACGGCAAGTTTGTCACCCCCAAGTCGGACAGCATTCTGCCCTCCATCACCCGCCGCTCGCTGATGGTGGTGGCCAAGGACTACCTGGGCTTGGAGGTCGAGGAACGCCCCGTGCTGCTCAGCGAGTTGGAGGACATGGCCGAGTGCGGTCTGTGCGGCACGGCTGCCGTCATCTCCCCCGTGGGCAAGATTGTGGATCACGGTCGCGAAATCTGCCTGCCCTCCGGCATGGATGAGATGGGACCTGTCACCAAGAAGCTCTACGACACCCTCACGGGCATCCAGATGGGTCGCATCCCCGCCCCCGAAGGCTGGATTCAGGTGGTCGAGTAAATCAACACCCCGCGCGGGCGTGCCCGCGCCGCCTCAAAACGACAGGTCTGACACGGTTTCGGACCTGTCGTTTTGTTATCGTAATTATTGCAACTTGCAAATAAAGTCTTGCTATTCAAGTCCTTTTCTGTTATATATCTCCCTGTCATGAAGCGCAACTCTATCTTTGCCGCTGTTGCCGCGCTTGCCGTGGTTTCCTGCTCCCAAGAGAGTCCGGATGTTGTTCCTCCGCTGACTCCCAACCCCGCACAGTCCTCTGTGCGTCCGCCCCGCCTGCATGCGCTGCCGGGGCAGGCACCCGTTGCCGTGCATACGGGTGATGTCAATGCCGCTTTCGACCAACAGGCCGCTGCCTATGCCAACGGCACCGTTCAGGATGTGACCGCCGCTCCCGCCGTCCCCGCCATGCAGGACGTAACGGTGCCCGCCGTACAGCCTGTGCAGGACGTGACCATTCCCGCCCCCGCCCAGCCTGTGCAACCCGCGCAGCCCGCAGCGCAGGATGTGACGGTACCCGCCGCCCAACCTGCCGTTCAGGATGTGACAGCAGCCCCCGCCACCATGGGCGGCAGCATCAACTACAAGATGAAGGTGTCCAACCTCACGCAGGGTCGTATCTTTGTAGAGGCACAGGATGCCAACGGCACCATTTACCCCTGCGGTTTCATGGACGGCAAGGACGCCCAAACCCGCAGCTACACCACGCCCATGGAGAATGCCGCGCCCATCAAGGGGCCGATTACCGTGGTGCTGCGTGACCCCGATAAAGAAGGAGCCCCCGAAATCCGCCGCTACAAGGTGCAGCCCCCCACCACCGATTACTCCAACAAGACGGTGGAAATCAGCATTCTGCCCGGCGGTATCTACTTAGCCGGTGTGGATGGTCAAATCTACCACCAGTACCTGCCCGCCGACCCGACACCCCAGCCGGAGAAGCCCTTGGACCCCACGCCCGCCCCGGCTCCCGCTACCGCTGCTGAGCCCGCTCCCGCTGCGGCACCCGCAGGGCAATAAGCACCGCCGAAAAACATTTGCGACAAGCCCGTTCCGCTGCGGAACGGGCTTTTTGCTTATCACCGCCGCATTGACGGCACGGCGCGCCGCTGCTATACAGGCGGCATGTGTAAACCATTCCGCGACTACCTGTCATTGATGCGCGACTACACGCGCGAAATCATCACCTTCGGCGGCATCTGCCTGATGTGCGTTGTCTACACCGATTTCAAACAACTGGCCAACACCCAAGCCGACACGGCAGCCCACACCGTCGAGGTGCTGCGCGCCATGGACTGTAAGCTGGACATGCTCACCCGCCCGCAACGATGAAGACGCAGATTCAGCAAATCCAGCGCAAACTGGGGGTAACGGCAGACGGCATCATCGGTCCGAAAACGCTGGCCGCCGTGGCACGCGCCCTCGGCATCACCACCCCGCCCGCATGGCCCACCCAAGCCGAAGTTCGCAAAGGCACCAGCTGTTTCGGCAAGCCGGGTAACGAGGGGAACCTCACCAACATCGTACCGCCCTACCCCCTGCTCTACGACGGCAAGCCCGTGCGCACCATCCGCGTCCACCAAGCCGTAGCCGTGCATGTGCTGTCAGCCCTGCGCGAAGTGCTGGAGCACTACGGCGAAGCGGAAATCGCCCGCCTTGGGCTTAACCAATACGGCGGCAGCTACAACTACCGCGCCACGGCAAGCGGCAGCGCCCTCTCCCTGCACGCCTGGGGCATTGCATTAGACTTTGCCCCCGCGCAAAACGCCTACAGCATGAAAAAGCCGCGCGCCACCCTCTCCACCCCCGACTGTGAACGCTGGTGGGAAATCTGGGAAAGCCACGGCGCCGTATCCCTTGGCAGAGAAAGGAATTACGACTGGATGCACCTGCAATTCGCCCGCCTCTCCTAACCCGCATTTTCCCCACAAACCGCCGTCTTTCACAAAAAAATGCAAAATAATTGCCGATTTTGCTTGTCAAACGCCCCAAGCGAGTGTATACTCTGCCCGTCCTACGAGACAACGGGGTATTAGCTCAGTTGGTAGAGCGCCTCAATGGCATTGAGGAGGTCAGCGGTTCGAACCCGCTATGCTCCAGGCTTCGTAAAAGCGCGTATCAGTGAAACTGATACGCGCTTTTTTCTACGCCCAGGCAGGCCGATTAGGCCTGACGGCGCGTAGAACGAGCTTTATCTGAACTACGTTCAGATAAAGCGAAGACGAAGCCTGCCTCGGCGTAGCAAGGGAGCAAAGCGACACGCGAAGCCGGGCACACCCGCAATGCCTATAACAGGCGGCAAACGCACAAACAACAATAACGACAGCACATAACAAACCAGTTTCAGAGATACGAGCTTTATCTGAACTACTTTCAGATAAAGCGAAGACGAAGCCTGTCTCGGCGTAGCAAAGGAGCAAAGCGATGAGCGAAGCCGGAAGCAAGCGAGCGACCTGTCTCCGCACAGCGGAGACAGAAGCGAGACGCGAAGACGGGCACACCCGCAATGCCTATAACAAGCGGCAAACGCTAAATGATTGGGATTGTCACCTACTTTTGGGATTGTTAAAAGCTAGGTAATATGTTAGGATACAGTCAAGGCCATACCAACAACTATGACTATCCCCTCTTTTCAAACATTTCTACGCCCTATTCTGGAAGTCCTTTCCTGCGGAAAAACCATGGCTCGCCGTGATTTGGTGCAAGCTACGCTGCACCAATTTTCATTTACTGACGAACAATTAAATCTTCGCCATGAGCATGGGGGTGGACTTGTTATGGCCGGTCGAGTCGGTTGGGCTTTGGTATATCTCAAACAAGCAGGACTGGTAGAATCTCCCGCCAGAGCAATGTTTTGCATTAGCGATGATGGGAAAAAGGCAGTTCTCTCAAACGAGACAATCAATCGCACCTATCTGAATCGCTATCCGCAGTTCAGAAAGTTCATGGAGCGTTGTAAACATACATCACCTACCCAAACCACAAGCACGAATGACGACAGCGAAGATCCTCACGAAAAAATCAGTGAGGCATGCAATGCGCTGAAAACGGAATTAAAGGATGAGATTATTGCAGCTCTTCTCAAACTTCAGGATACAGAATTTGAACGATTCTGCGTGGATTTTCTGGTAAAGATGGGATATGGCAATCCCACACACAGTTTGGTTACCCCCGCCACCGGAGACGGAGGAATTGATAGCATTGTCACCTCTGACCGACTCGGATTTGATAAAGTCTACATTCAAGCAAAGCTCTATTCCCCAGATGCCTCCATTACCGAGAGTGTCATGCGTGATTTCATTGGAGCCATAGACAACCAGGAAGCCAATGGACGCGGCGTGTTTATTACCACCAGCAAATTCACCAAAGGCGCAGCAGAAAAAGCTTTAGGGAGCAAACATCATAAAATTATGCTCATCGATGGAGACAAGCTAGCTGACCTCATGATAGAATTTGGCGTAGGAGTCACCACTACGGCAGTTTATACAGTAAAAGATTTGGATGTCTCTTTCTACGACCAATACGAGCAAAAGTTATAAAAGCGATCTATAACAATTAGATTTCTCTCAAATATCTTCCTCTACTCACTCTACCTTCTCTTCCTTAGGAATAAGAGGACACAATATTAAATACGCAGGAATACCTGTTCTCTCTCTTTCTTGCGCTATAGTTCCATGTTTTTTCACTACACCTACATCCTGTGGGATACTTCCACCCATAGCCACTTCTACGTTGGTCACACATCCGACCTAAAAGCTCGTTTAGCTGCTCACAATGCGGGGCATGTTCCCCACACGTCCAAATTTGCCCCTTGGGAAATTCACTCCGCCATCGCTGTACAAACGGAAAAACAAGCCGAGCACCTTGAACGCTACTTCAAAACCCATTCCGGCAGAGAATGGGTGCTTAAGCATTTATCGCTCCCTGCCCGATAATGCAACGTTTCCCTTAAGTCTAAAAAGACTTTTTTCACGAAACCGGACTTTTCGCTGGATTCTTTCAACGAATTCTGCTACAAGAAAGTTACCGTCGCTACGCGCACTCCCTATGATTTCTTCCGATAGTTTTACGATTGAAAATCAGGGAGAGTAGAATTCGCCAACTATCACCCCAAACACGAGAAAAAACTACCACTATGAAAGAAACTTTATCACCTAACGAACGACTCATTCAAGCTGCTCAAAAAGGTAGTCTGAAAGGAGTAAAAGAGGCCATTGAAGCAGGAGCCGATGTCAATTACTTGGGGGAATATCAGGAAAGTGCTCTTTTCATTGCCTGCCAGTGCAGGCATCCCCGAATCGCTCGATATTTACTTGACTGCCCTGGCATCGATATTACATTGGGCAGATGGTCTCCATGGCAACAAGGGCTTGCTGGCGTTGTTCTCCCCGCCAAAGAATTGCAGCTTAATACCCCTCTCTGTGCAGCGGTTGATAATGATGACCTCATCATTACCCGTATGCTCTTGAAGCATGCGGATAAGAGGAAATACTTACAGGCTGACGATTACTGGGCCAGCACGGTAAGAACCACCTTTAACTACGATTTCAGCCCCTATATGCTGGATGCTCTGCTAACCGCATCAGAGCAGTATCCGCAGTTGCATCAATTTACTATTGACAACGCTGTAAAATTCGCTTTTTGTTACTTTTGGGCAGCCCCTGATTTAGAAGAGTTATTCACGCGAAGAGGTAAAGGGGAGCTTGCACTGGGCCGAAAAGCTCTGATTAAGGGTATTCAAGCCCTTACCCGCTCGAACTCAGATGACCAAGTGAGTTACGCGCTGGAACACGCCGAGAAAATATGCGATAAGGCACAGCTTCTCCCGGATTTATTGGCAACTCTCCGGATGGCAAAAAAGTTTAAAAGCCGCGAGTGCGAAAAGATTTTACAGGAAACTATTGAAAGCATCCAACGCGTCTAGGCGTCCGTCATTCGTGGTTCAAAAAGCTTGACCAACCTATCTGCAATGGGTAGAATCCCCCGCCACAAGCCACCTCTTCCTTTTCATCCCATGAATCTGAAACCTTTCCTTTATTCCGCCTTTGCCTTGCTGGCGCTGCCCACCCTTGCCGCGCCCATCCGAACAGGGTTGGAGGCGGAAGCGGACGCCCCCGTAACCGCCCCAAACACGCTCACTGCCGAATTATTTCAGGCATGCGAGCAAGGCGATACCGAGAAAGTTCGCCGTCTCCTGCAACAAGGGGCGGAGGTCAATGTCCGCAATGAAAAGCACGACACTCCTCTGGGGATTGCTATCCAAAAAGGGCACACGACCATCGTGCGGTTGCTCATCCGACACGGAGCCGCCATCCACATGATGGCACATTGTTCGGCTATACTCTATTCCGAGAAAGAGCTTTCCTCTGCGATATCGGAGGAAACGGCGGTGCTCCCCTTACACAGGATTCTGAGCGGAGGCCTTATCGCCCATCTCGGCAACCGGCACGATGTTTACACCGTAGAGGAACTTCGGGATGAGAAGCTATGCTACCCCGATCACTACGCCCGCTTTCTCTCCGAACTCAACGAAAGCATGGAGGCGGTGGACCAAGTGGCGGAAGCCTGCCGCGACTGGTACCACAAGACCGACCTTTTCGCGGAAACCTATTATGCCAAAGAGCTTGAGCCGCAGCACGCGCTCTGGAATCGCTGTGACAATGTGCGCGTGGCTCTGGCACACGCCATTCGTCAGGATGCCGAGAGCTTTGCCCGACACGCCTGCTGGTATACCTGCCCGCTTGGTGAACTCGGGCCGGATACCACCTCGCCGCTGCTCTATGATTTCGTGGCACCTGCCAATGCCCCGGAAGAGGTTCGCGCCGTGCTTGCCCCCATGCAGGAATTCGCGCTCGGCAAACACAGCAACATTGATTTGATTATCAAGGCGCACCGGCTCTGGGCCGACATTCAGAGCCAAGAGATTGCCGCCCTGCGGCAGGAGCTGTTGCATGATGCGGAGGTGCTTCGACTGTTTGATGAATCCTTGGCCGCATGGGAGCGCTATAACAAGCTCATGTTCTCTCTGCATATCAGCCGTTGCTGCTGCACCAACGGCACGGAAAATCACGAGATGAGCATTTGGATGCTCGCGCACCGCGCCGTTGTTCTGAACGCCATTCGATACATGAGTAAAGAGCTGCGTTTTGAATCGGAGTATTTGCAGCAAACGGAAGCCCAACATTCAGCCGGTTAACGCTTGCATCATCCGCCCTGCCGCCTTATACTCAACGGCGTCACCGCTTTTTTCTGACTATGAAATCCCCCCTGAAAGCCCGCCCCGCAGCTGCCGTCATCATGGCGGCGGCGGCTTTGCTGCTCTCCGCATGCGAGACATTTCACTACGGAGACAAAATCCGTTACCGAGGGTCAGAGGTGGCCCTGCTGAACTACCCCGAAGAACAGGTGCCGCAGAAGACGCAAAGCCACGCGAACGAGCGTGAGCTGTACAAGCTGGACGGCAAGCTGTATGAGCGCACCACCCTCACCTATGCGCCGCTGACCCATGTGGCCGCGTGGTACCGAATGAACCCGCTGCCGGATTACCGCGGCGAATACTCCGGCTCCTGTTTTTCATCGGAAGAAACGGTGGGTGCTGCCACGGAGAGGCGGGAGCTGATGCTGCAGGTGTACCCCGTGCCAACGCACATTCTCTGTGGTGCCGTTCCGGCGGAGTCTTTCGACTTCTCCCGCGCCACGGCCTGTACCGAACGCCGCTTGATGGAAGAAAGACACAAAGATGCCTCCCTTTACCCTATCCTCGAGGCTCTGATACGCACCGACCGTCACTTACGAACAGAGCACAACCCCACCCTGCGCGACTACATGGCAAGCGACCTTCCCCCGCGCAAGGTTCACCCGATGAATGCTCTTACCGGCGGTATCGTCCACTTTGCGGTGGATATTCCGCTGAACATCATCGTCAACATCATCAACCCGCTGGACCTCTGGCATTTCCCTGAAAGCTGGAGATAAAGGCACCGCCCCGACATCATACAACGATTTCCCCTTTTCTCCCCTCCTTGAAAACTATCCTGCGCTCCCTGTTTGCAACCTTGTTTGTTGTGCTGGCCGCCTGTTATATTGCGGGCTACGGTCTCCTCTTTTTTTGGAACTCCGGGGCAGCGGCATGGCATCAGGTAGAGCCGTGGGTGGGTCCGCAGCCGACCATTGTTGATTTTGAGCAGAATGAATTCGGGCAGTACTGGCTGCTGAAGGCAGATGCGGCATGGGTGCAACGCGCCGCGCAGGATTTACACGCCGCCCCCTACACCCTAGACCATGTGATTGACGGGCGGGAGGATGCCTACTGCCAAGGGCACGCTGTGCTGAAACGCTACCGCTGCCCGCTCCCCGTCCGTCTGTACGATGCGGAAAAGAAGCCCCAAAGCCGAGAGCTGCGAGATATTGAACTGTGGCAGCTGGCGGATGGACATGCACTGCTGATGTGGGAAGGTGCTCATCTGCATGACTTTTTCAAGGAGCTTCCTTCCGTCAGCTACAGTGAGAGTGGCGGGGAAGAGGCGCTGGAGCTGATTCGCGGGGGCGGGGTGGTCAATCTACAGGGCGAACCCGTGTTGCCGGAACAGGCACCCACTCTTGAAACGGCATGTGTCATGCTTCCCTATCCGCAGACAGAGGAGCACAAACCTATCCTGATACCGACGGAAGCGCTGTTTGCCGCCTACCCGACCGCCAAAGAGGTGTGGTGGGAATCGCCTTGGCTCCTGCTGCCCTACTTTGCCGCTCTGCTGTTGGCACCCGCGCTGCTGGCGGATGGTGCGTGGCTTTGGTTGCGCCGCCGCATGCCTCAGGGCGTAGGGGAATACGCCGCTTGGCTGCTGCTTCCGCCGCTCTTCGCGCTGCCCTTTTTCGTCATGGCGCTGATGCAGCTGGCCGATGCACCCTTCGGCCCCATCCTCGCCATGGTTGTCACCGCGCTGTATGCGGGGTTGCAGATGTTTCTATCCGCCCTACTCATTCCCTGCGGCATGCTTTTCTGCCACCTTGTCCGCCGCACAGCGGCGTAAAGGGTCTACTGTCTGTTTCTTTGTGCTACGGACAATGAGATGCTTGCAGCGTTCTGTGTTACAAGGCTACCCCCGCCGTAATCCCTTGACAATCGGGGGCGGGGGCTGTATGCTGGGTAGCATCATGAAACGTATGTTCCTTTCTTTCTGCGTATTGCTTTGCATGGGCGCTATAGTCGGTGCTCTCTCCCCTGCATGGGGTGCGGAGACGGATACTGTTACCGCCAAAACCGACAAGAAGGCTAAGAAAGGGAAAAAGACAGACGCTTCCGAAAAGAAAAAGGCCGACAGAAAAGCCGACAAGCCGAAGAAAAGCGGCAAAAAAGCGGGCGGCAAGTTGGGTCCCGTAGCTGCCGCGCTGAAAGATTTGGACTATGTAACGGACGGACGCCCCAATCTGCACGCCAAGCAGTACAAGTACATGCAGGCTGCCACATGGTGCACCTTCTGCCACCTCAAAATGCAGGACATGGAGGGGCATTACGACGATATCCGCAAACAGGGCACGGAGATTATCATCATCAGTGCCGATGACACGGTAGAAAAAGCGCGGGCATTCATGGAGAAGCACCATTCCCCCCTGCCCTGTGTGATGCGCTCCTGCCCCGGCTTGGAGAAACTGCCGCACTACCGCAACGCGGGCGGGCGACTGCCCGATGTGTTCACCGTCTCTGCCGAGGGCGAATTATTGAGCGACGGCAGCCCCATGCGCGGGCGCAAGGATTGATAGCCGACTTACTCTGCCACAGGAGTATTCACCTGTACTTTCAGCTGATGCACACCAAGGTCAGGGGTGCGGAGGGTTAGTGCAGCTTCACCGCTGTCTTGGGTAGCACGGATAACGGCTAAGAGCCGACCGTGGAAGAAGCGTTGCTCGTGTTCCTGTGCGCCCGTGGGGTCGGTGGGGTCGCCGTTGCAGAAGCCGAGCAACGCTGCGGGGCCGTCAATGCTGAAACGGACGGCGGAGTTTTCGGTCGGCACCACATCGCCGTTCGCATCAACAGCAGAGAGTTCCACAAAGGCAAGGTCGCCGCTGCGGAGGACGGTGCGGTCGGTTTGCAGCTGCACGGCGGCGGCGGGTCCTGTGGTGCGGCGGGCGGCACGGCACCACGGTTGACCGTTCTTCTTCACCACCACCTCTACGGTGCCGGGTTCATAGACGACATCCTCCCACACAAAGCGGTAGTCGTTCTTGCCGACATCGACCTTGTTCTGCTTAAAACATTCGCCCTCGCCGCGGCGGCGCACGCCTTGGCTTTTGCCGTTGATAAAGAGTTCCGCCTCATCGCCGCTGCTGAACACCATGACAGGCGTGCGCTGCCCCTCTCGCCCCGCCCAATTCCAATGCGGCAGAATGTGTGCCTGCGGCAGTTCGGGGCGCCAACGGCTTTGATACAAATAATAAATATCTTTCGGGAAGCCCGCCAAATCAATGATACCGAAGTAGGAGCTGCGGCTGGGTGCTCCCTCGCCGCGCGCCAACATGGCATCAATGAGCGCCTTGCGCTCCCCCTTGGGCATATCGCCGAAATTGTTGGCAATCGTCTCGTCGCGGTTGTAGGGGGTCGGCTCGCCGTAGTAGTCAAAGCCCGTCCACACAAACATGCCCGCCACATCGGGGTTGGCATCCTGCACCTTGTATTCCACATCGGGGCATGCACCCCAAATGGGTGCCGCCGTGCCGTAGGCACAGACCTGATAATCGGCATCGTTGCCCTCCGTCTGGTCCCAACTGAGGGGGAAAATGTAGTTATCGCGCGTGCCGAGACAGGAGTTCGTCTCCGAGCCGAAAAACGGTGTATCGGGGCATTTTTCACGGAAGGTTTTGTAGAACCACGGGCGGTAGTTGAAGCCCACCACATCCAGCGCGTAGGCAAAGCCGTTCTCTACCACGCTGTGCGTGTGGCACGCCACGCTGTAGGGGCGGGTCATATCGTACTTGCGGAACTCATCCCGCAGCGCCACGGAAATCTGCGCGCCGCCCTCCTCGGCACATTCAGGCACCTCGTTGCCGCCCGTCCACATGATGATGCAGGGGTGGTTGCGGTCGCGCAGCACGAGTTGGCGCACATCCTTTTTCCACCACTGCTCCCAGTCCACGCTGTAGCCGTTCTTGCGGTCGTATTTCTGCGCTTTCCAGATGTCAAACAACTCATCCACCACCAGCATGCCGTAGCGGTCACAGAGGTCCAACACCTCCGGTGCGGGCGGGTTGTGGGTCATGCGGATGGCATTGCAGCCCATCTCTTTCAACTTGCGGATTTTACGTTCGTAGGCCTGTGCATGGAAGGCCGCGCCCAGCCCGCCGAAATCATGGTGCTCACACACGCCGTTGAGCATCACGCGCTTACCATTCAGGAAAAAGCCTTCCTTTTTCCACTCGATACGCCGCACGCCGAAGGGCGTTTCCGCGCAGTCAAGCTCGGCATTCCCCGCCGTCAGCTTGGTGGTGAGAGCGTAGAGCGCGGGAGACTCCGTGCTCCACAGCTGCGGTTTTTCCAACACCAGCGTCTGCGTCAGCGTACGGCTCTCCCCCGCAGGGATGGTGACGGACGCGGCGGGGGCCGCAGTTTCCCCGACCTGCTGAGCAACCTGAACGGTCGTCTCACTATCGCCCGTGTTCTCCACCGTTGTTTCCACGCAGACGGTGGCGGCATTCGCGCCGACATCGGGCGTGGTAACGTGTACCCCCCATTGGGCAATGTGTACAGGCGCCTTTTTCACCAGCCACACATGGCGGTAAATGCCCGCGCCGGGGTACCAGCGGGTAGAGAACGGCAGGTTGCTCACCTCCACCGCCACCAGATTGCGCTTACCCGCCTCCAGATAGGGGGTCATGTCCACACGGAACGAGCTGTAGCCGTACGCCCACTCGCCCGCGAGATGTCCGTTCACAAACACCTTGGGGTGTGACATCACGCCGTCAAAGTCAAGATACCAACGCTGCGTGTCGCGGGAGAAATCGGCGGGCACATCGAACGCCTTTCGGTACCAGCCATAGCCGTTCCACGGCAGCTTGCCCGTCTCATTCGGTTCGGACGCAATAAAGGGGCTTTCGATAGCCCAGTCATGCGGCAGCTGCACCGCGCGGAACCCCGCGCTCCACAGCTGCGTGCGAGAGGTATCCGCCGCCGCAGGAGCCACAGCAGCGGGGGCGGCGCTTTCATCGTAGTCCGTCTGAGCAGGAGTGTAGAGCACAGCATTCGACAGCTCAGCGGGGTTCCCTGCCCCGAAATACTTGAAATGCCAACCGTCATCAAAACTCTCGCGCCCTTCCGCCGCCGCTGCCACACCCGCCAACGCAGCCACAGCGGCCAGTTTCAGGGAAAAGCACAAACCTTTTACCCCTTGCGTTGTCATCGTCTGTTGCGCGTTGTCATTCATGCCGCCATGTTAACACAAGCGCGCCGAAAAGGCGAGTGAAAAGAGACTCCCCCAAAAACGGATGTTTTTGCTTTTCCTGCATTATTTTTCATTTTTTACTTGTCAAACATCGTAAACAAGTGTATACTTCGCCCGTCCTACGACACAACGGGGTATTAGCTCAGTTGGTAGAGCGCCTCAATGGCATTGAGGAGGTCAGCGGTTCGAACCCGCTATGCTCCACTTGAACCCATCGAACGGGTCAGTCCAAAAGACTGACCCGTTCTTCTTTTTTCCTTGAAACATAAGGATTCCCGGCGTTCCTTCGTGGTCCCGGCACTACCCCGCAAAGGCTCCGCGCAGGGCTTCAAAAGGCTCCCAAAAGCCTCCAAGCCTCCGCAAGCCTCCACCCCGTTTTGGATTTTAGGATGGGTTAAAGATTTTCGAACCGCCGAAAAAGACTGAAAATCAAGAGAGAGGAAGAACAAAGGGACGAAAATAAGCGCATAAGCGATTATCGAACCTTTCTTTTTCTCGGCGTAACCAACCAAAAATCAGCGTGAAAGACAACAATAGTCCTTCTCGCTGATAAATGCAGGGATAGAGGGCAGACCGGGAAGTCCCGTTCAGCACACAAAAATCACTTTAACGTCTATAAACCCCAAAGCATTTCGTAAATGTCGCTTATCCCCTGTTGTAATCTCGTCATTCTGCACAACAAGAAGAAGACAAATTTCGGGAAGCACCCCGTTTTGTCTAAGCCTGTCGCGCGAGGCTACATATTCAAGAGCCTTGCGAAGAGCCGTTTCCCACTTTAGATAAGTACCAGAAAAGACAATAAAAAATCGGTTTGAATCTGTTTTACTCCACTTAATCCCAGAAACCGAATCAGAAAACAATCTGGTTCGGTTTTTGCTTTGCATTGATTTTCAACACCTACGCCCGCTTAGGTATTGCAGGGGGCTTCGCTAAAGCTACGCCCCCCAAGCGCTCGCAAGCCCCGCCACCGCCCCGCCGGGCGCAAAACGGCTCCAATAGGTCAAAAGCCTAAGCACGCCTAAGCTCCTTTTTCCAAGCGCGAATTCTTGTTAGGTTCACTAAAGAGGCCTCGAATCTACAATCTATTGATTCTGTGAGCTTAGGCGATTTTGAGGCTATAGCAACTCTGTGATAAGCAAAGATGTCTCGAACTGGCAAGCTACACAGAATCAGGTGTTTAAGGCGCATTTTTTACCGAGTAGCAACCTAAAATGAAACATCGCATGCAAGGGGATAAAAAGACACTTGCATGCGATGGTTGAGAGCCGGGAATCATTCTTGTCCAGCCTTGGGGATTCCTAGCCGGGGCGGGTAAAAATTACTTCATTAACAGGTATGCCACTAATTCACCTGTCTCCGGCGAACAGAAAAAATATCCGGCTCCGCCTAATGTTTTTCCCAGCTTAAATCCCTCCCTTTCGCCCCTGAATACGAGAGTTTCAGTCGGCAATTCTTGAACGGGAATCCATGTTCCTTGTAGGGTTAGGACTCTTTGTACATAGAAACGCCCGCTTTCCATACATTCCTGCAAGGTGGCTTTGTAGGTCAACGAGTGATAGCTCAGTTTTGGATTTTTCTGCCACTGCAACCGGATTTGCTGTTCAGCCTGCTCAAGCGCAGCCTGATTCGGGGCTGCCTGAGCACTGCAGCTACTCACCCCCACCGCCGCAAGGCAGAGGGCTGAGGTGGCAAGGATTTTACGGAAGATGGTCATAACTCTAAGCGTGTATCTGTTACTGGGCATTATATCAATTCCAGCTCCTCTGTTCAAGCGCGGCGGGCATTTTTATTGAGTGTTTCCTGCATTTTTGTTGCCGATGGCGCAAAAACAGAGCCAAAAGCCGAGGATTTGCTCGAAGTGGAGCCCTTGGGCAGCCGGGTGCGGGTCATGGTCTTGCGGGTGGCTTTTTGCTGATTGATTGAAAACAAGATAGTTATTACCCTCACTCAAAAAGTCTCCGCGTAAACGATACGAGGTTGACTCAACCGAAAATAATTGGTAAGCTATCAGCAATAAATATACGTTACGCCATGTCTAGTATTTACGATAATCCAGAAAATTTGCTCGGTGTTGAGCAATTAGAGGAAACCCTTTATCAAGCCTTAAACGGCAAGTCTCTTGCCAATATGCCCCCTCGTACTCGTTCCAAAAAAGGAAAAGAGTTAATCTGTATGGCTTTAGGGTGCGAAGTTCCTAATTCTTTCAAAAAATGCTCTCCTCGCTTTCCCGTGCAAAAACTTAATGTCGCTTTTCAAAGCAGTCAAAATTTGCAGATTTGGAATCAGGATATAGAAGACGATGTGAGATTCGCCTTGATACATCTCAATGGAGACGATGTTATTGATGATGTGCGAATCGTTTTGGGAAGCCAAATCAAGAGCTGGGATAAAACGAAAACAGACACCATAAAATACCAGGCTGTTTTCCCCGCAGAATTTCAAGAGAGGTCTCTTCAGTATAAGACAGATACAAGTAAAGTTGCTACGTTATGCTCTATAGAAAACATATCGGTGGGGGGAAGCAAGCCGACAGATGCTCCGAGTATCGGGGCTTTATTTTCCTTACAACGCCTCTTCGAAAAACTTCAACGCCTCATAGGGGAAAAGTTTCAATCGCCCAAGCGGTCGCAAGACCGAAGTAGAGGGGACATTTTACACAAATCCGTGTGCGAACTTTTGGGATATAACTCTTTTGAAGATAATGGTCAGTTTCCAGATTTACCTAACCAATTATTGGAAATAAAATTGCAAACTTCACCTACTATAGATTTGGGGAAATGTTTGCCTTCAAGTAGTGAAAATACACGGATTCCTTCTCCGGAAGGAGGCGTTTTTATGCACAGAGACGTGAGATATTTAGTTTGCTACGCAAAGATGCTAGGTGATTCAGAGTTTATAGTTACTTCTATAGTGTTGGTTGCAGGTGAACACTTTTTCTCTGTGTTTAACCAGCTGATGGGGAAAACTGTTAATAAGAAAAAACAGATTATTATACCTAGTGATTTATTCAAAAGAGCCGAAAATGGTTATTAGCAGTTGTTCAATGCGCTCCTTTTTCTCTATTATTTGAGTCTTATCTGATTCTGCGTAGATCTCTTGAGATAGACTAATAATTTCCTTTGCCTCGTCTCTTTGGAGGTCTGGCAAAGGAAATTTTTTTACGTATTGTTGCATAAAACGGCGTCTACCCGAATACAATTTATTATTGAAATTCGAATCGTAGAATTTTTCTATAAAAGAAGAATTTGCTATGGCCAACGCGAGCCATATATATTCCTCGCTTACGCCTGATTTAAGGGTTAGCCAGTAACAATCCCCATTTACAATGCACCCCTCATCATCATACCAGAACTGGGGTATATCAGCTATATCTCGAAAGACAATTTTTCGTTTTTTCCATTCGTTCGGAGTATGGGGAACCCAATGTTCATACCATTTCCTGCGGGCTTCAATTAAGTATTTTCTTCCTTCTAGAGAGGAACGGTGTTGTGTAAGGTACTTTTCTGTTTCAGGAAACAAACTTATATCAACCGCTGTTTTTCTCGTTTCGAAAAGGTTGTAAGGGTACAGCACTGATAACTCGGTTTTTTTCGAGGCCGCTTTATACTGCCCTGCCTCCCTATGAGAGATTAACGGAAGAATAAGCCCTTCTCTTTGTATGTTCTCGGGCCATTCTCTTCGTATAAAAACTTTATCTGCGCACGTTTTTATTCCTACGTGACAATGAAAAACATCGTCAAAAATATTTTTGGTTGCTCGACTTAGTAACTTCTTTTTTTCTGAGTTTTCATGTTTATCACACACCCAGGGCTTTTCATATTCCCCGTCTATTTGCAACTTACCTTTAGAATATGTAAAAATTCGTCCGTCGGGGAGACAATACTCTCCGCTTTCTTTTTCAAAAATATCATATAACTGTTCTATCCTCTGCGGTTGATTTATTTCTACAGTTTTTTCATATATTGATAAGAAATCAACCATCTGAGATTTTGCGCCCCTTCCTTTGCCTAAGACTAAGATTGCAGGTAAAACAGCAGCGTCAAAAAGCTTACTATCTCCTAAATCTATAATTTCTTTAATAGTAGGATAAGTTGCCAAATATTTGCGAATAGCTGCTCCAGATTTAGTATTCAAAAAACGATTGGAAACAATGATTCCCGCAGCTCCTTCTTCTTTTAATGATTCGCTTATTGCTACAATAAAAGCATGGTATAAATCAGCTCTTCCTTCAAGCCCAAAGAAACCTCTTAACTTGCTTTGATTGTATGTTTTACTCATTGTTTGGGTTCTAACATAAGGCGGGTTGGCTATTATGAAATCGTATGAACAATCCTTCTCTCGTCTAGAAAAAAGAGCCAATTCTTCACGATTCATCAATTCTGTGATATAGTCTTGATGGCGGAAATCAATGGCAACATCGGGAAAAAGTTCAGAGAAATACTTTTTGCAGTGTTGCAAAGAATTTGCATTGATGTCATAAGCATGCACCACTAACCGAGAATGCAAAAAGGTAGGGATTTGACTTAGTAAAGCCTCCAAAAGAGAGCCCTCGCCAACACTAGGCTCTAATATATAATATGCTTTATCTTCATATTCTACACCGGATAATAATCTGGAAGCAATGAATTTCGCTAAATCAGGCGGGGTGAATGTGCTTCCTGTGATTTTTTTCTCTGCCCTTTTCATTTCCGGATATTATAAGTTTTTTAGTTTGTTTTTCAAGTTCAAAGGGACCAAGCCCGTGTCAGTAGGTTTCAAAGAGAATCCGCTCCATTTCCTCCGGCGGGAGGTCAAGCATCTTGAACATCTGGTCGGTGAGCGTCTTCGTCAAGCCCAAGGCGTTCCGCGCTGCCGTTAAGCTAGGGAACGTCCCTTGCAGTAGCAACCCCTCCAGCCAAAGGGCGTTCGCCATGCGGCGTGCCCTTGCGGTCGGTCGTTGCCCCTTCGGCACAGCCGGAGGCACGCAGTCCGCGCCCGTGAAAAGCTCCTTGCTT
Organism: Akkermansia sp.; assembly: GCA_045615585.1. GTDB lineage: Bacteria > Verrucomicrobiota > Verrucomicrobiia > Verrucomicrobiales > Akkermansiaceae > Akkermansia. Next base: position 19,468 of record JAZLFB010000169.1, on the reverse strand, counting down.
GCGCGGGAAGTGTACCGAAGGGAAACGGGGATTTCCGTGACGACAGTATTATGAAGCATGGCGGTCAGGCGGTATAGCGTTCAAGACGGAGGGTGTTCGCTTCCAAGTCAACGACTGCGGTCTTATAGAGCGCCTTGAAGAGCGTTCCGAGGGCTGCATCCGAAAGGCGGTCCACCAACATATCCACGTTCGAGAGCGCGGCGGAGATATCGCGCCCCGTCAGGTGCGGGAGGCGTTCGCGCAGGGCGAACAGGACATCGGGATCTGATGCCAAGGAGGCGAGCTGCCCTGCCACCGCCTTTTCCACAGTGGCGGCGGGCAGTCCCTTGAAGGGGCAAGACTTCGCGCCCCGCGTGTGGCGGGCGCATACATAGTAGCGGTTGATTCTGCCGTGAGAGGTTACGTAGGTGCCGCGCAGAGGCTCACCGCACGCGGGGCAAAGAAGGATATCTTGGAGCGGGTAAGCCATGGGGTCCCGCTTTTGTCGCGGCTTCTTCGGGTTGAGCCGTGCCGCCTTCTGAATCTCTTCGTCCGCCTTCGCCCATGCGTTTTCGGTCACAAGGGCTTCGTGCTGCCCTTCGTATTCCTTGCCCTTGAAGGCAATCTTGCCAGCATACAGGCGGTGCTTCAAGATGTCCCGCACGGCGGCGGCGTGCCACGGCGTGGCGTCCGCGCCCTTCTTGCGGGTACGCGGCGGGGCGAACTGCAAGGCTTGCAGCTTCTTCGCGATAGCCAGAGGGTCATCACCCTTGCCGGCCAGCGAAAAGACGAGCTTCACGACTTCGGCTTCCTTCTCATCAGGCACAAGGCGGCGCTGCTCGCCAAGGCGGTAACCGAAGGGAGGAAGCCCGGCGTTCCACAGTCCCTGCTGGGCCAGCGCAAGGCTCTTGTCCAAAATGCGGTCCCGTATCATCGAGCGTTCGAACTCCGCGAAGGAAGAAAGGAAGTTCAGGCAGAGTCTCCCCATCGGAGTGGAGGAGTCGAAATTTTAGGTAACGATGACGAGAGACACCTTGCGCTGCTCAAACTCGTGCGACAGGTTCGCAAAGTCACGGATGGAGCGGGAGAGGCGGTCGAGCTTGTATATCACCACGATATCCACGCTGCCCGCCCGCACTTCTCCCAGCAGCTCCTGTACGCCGGGGCGGTCGAGGTTCGCCCCCGAGATAGCAACATCTTGGTAGGTGGCAACGTGCAGCCAGCCTTCGGCGGCGTGCGCGTTGATGTAATTGGTGCAGCTTTCAATCTGTGCGTCAATCGAGGTGAACGCCTGGTCCTTCATGCCGTGGTCGGTTGACTTTCGGGCGTACACGGCGCAGCGCTTAAAGACGGGGGCTTCGGGAGGGGTGAGAACAGCTTTCATCGGTCGGAAAATTCAGTGCGGGTTGAAAAGAAGCGGTTGCCGCTGACCTTGTAGCCCGCGATCTGACGGGCCACACTGGTAAGGGAATTGTAAATGACTCCGGCATACACATAGCGGTTGCCGTTGAGCGCATACACCATATAATCTTTGCCGTTGAACGACTTGCACAGGTGCGAGCCGGGGCGGCTCATGCGTGCTTCGGGGGAGCGTTCAGGCTCGGGAAGCGGCGTCTGAACGGCGGTGCGCTCTTGCGGGACGAGCTGCACTTCCTCCACCATCGTTTTACATCCGCGCTTGTACGGCACCCGTTCGCGGAGGCGGGTCGTATCGGCCAGCTCCCCCGCCTTCTGAATAGCCACGGCGGGGATGCCGCCCGCACAGAGCGCCATCAGGCGCCACTTTATGCGGCGGCGCAAGAGCGCGTAGTTGTGGGAGTATGACTCGCAGCCCCAGACGCGGGCGAACTCCGCCCGCAGCTCTGCGGGCTTCATCGAATCCACGGCGGCGATTCTGCTCTGCATTTCGTCCACGGAGATGGTCGGAGGATTGTTGTAGATTCTAAGCATCGGGAGGAGGGGCGGCACCCCTTTCGGGGTGCCTTTTGGTTCGGGTTACGCCTGAGCATTGGGACCGACAAGGAGGCGGGAAGGCACCTTGAAGAACTTGCGACCAGAGACAACCTTGCGCCCCGTGATTGCACGCGCCGCAGCAGAAAGGGAGATGTAGGTCGTGCCGCCGAACTCGCAAGCGCCGTTCTCGCAGAGCGTCACCTTGAACTTCTTCCCCTTGTACTCCGTTTCGAGAACAGTCCCGGCGGGAGGCAGCGGGGAGAAGAGCGCCATCACGCCGCGCATACGAGCTTCAGCGATCTCTTCGGCTGTCTTGGGCTTCTTCTCGGCCTTCTCTTTGCGGGGTCGGCCCTTGCCCTTCTTCGCGGGGGCTTCCTCCACGGCTTCGGCGGCAGCTTCTTCGGGAGCGGCGGGGGCTTCCTCCACGGCTTCCACGGCGGGGGCTTCCTCTTCGGCGGCGGCAGGAGCTTCTTCAGCCACGGGGGCGGTCAGCTTGGCGACCAGCTCCAGACCCGCTTCGGTGAAGCAGATGAGCAAGGAGGACTTGTCAGCCGCCTTAGAAACGGAGGTGGAGAGCAGCCCCTTCTTCTTCAAACCCGTCAGCGTTCCGTTCTCACGCTTGGAGAGCATTTCGGTGCAGATGAACTCGGAAGCGCCCTTGCCGTAACCCTTGGGGGCCATGGCGGCGAGCTTAACGAGAAGAGCGGAGGCGGCGGCAGTAATGTTTTGAGTATCAGTCATTTTCGTTTTCTTCGGGTTGGTTGTTTGAACCCGAGCGAAGTTTAGCAAAGCCCCTACTAGGCGGCCAAGTCTTTTTTTTGATACTAAAAACGCTTATTCTCAAAAGGTTATATGCCCTATGAACTTTTGAATTAAAAAAAATTTTACTTTTTTTTGCAAGCACCCTCGCCGGGGGCAAAAAGCGCACTCAAAACGGCCAAAACGGCGGGAGCCAAGATGTCGGCGGCGCTGTCAATGCGCTTCTCGTACTCGGTCATTTCACCCTTGCCGGGGTGCTTGCGGGGGAGCTTCACAGCCATGTTTTCCCTATTTTTAGCGGGTTCCCCCGCCCGCCTCCTCCAGAGGCGGGCGGGCCTTCTTCCATCAGCCGATGAGACCTTCCGCGAAGCTGCGGAAGCCTTCGTTATGCTTACCCGCCATGCGGAGCTGCGGCACCGAAACGGCGTTGCCGTTCCAGAGTTTTTCGCGCTTCGTGGTCAGCTCGAAACGGGCTTCATGCAGGGGGCGCTGCGTCTTGGCGAGCTGTGCGGCGTGCGTCAAGATGGTGCGACCCGCCGCCTTGAAGCCTGTTCCTCGGAGGTAGCAGCGGCACACGGCATAGTCCGCGCCTTCGTACGTGTACGGGAACGGACCGTCCACGCCCTCGGGGCAGCGGATGAGCGCCGTGATCTGAAGCACGGGTTCGAAGTTGGCGGACTCCCCGTCCTCCCACTGCAAGCGTCCCCCGAGAGCGGTCACTTCGGCTTCGGTTTCGCACACGCGGGGGCGCGTCTCGGAGCCGTACGGCACCTTCTCCTGATAATACTTGCGGCAGGCCAGCAGCGTAACCTCCACGGGGTTGGCACCCGGAGAGAGCAAGCAGGTCTTATCCAAAACGATGTTGCCAGGGCGGAAATTTTCCGCAAGCGGACCAACGCTCTGGGCCACGTTCAAGATGGGCGTGCGTACCTCGGAGGGGAGGATCTCGCCCTGCAAGCCGCCCGTCACGTTGAGACGCTTGGGGGCGGGTTCTGCGCCTTCGTAATTCTCCCCGCCGTGGTTGTTAGCCACAAGGCGCGTACGGGGTTCCTCGTTGCCGTTTTCGGCGTTGTTAGCGATGTTGGTGATATTCAACTTCATGATAACTATGGTGTTATGTTGTATCGAGTTTTTTCGTTGACCGCCCCCGCAGGGTCGAACACCTATCCGTCTGCGGGGTGCGGTCGTCTCTCTACTCAGCAAAAGTCCGAAATCTGTCTCACTTTTTTTTCGCCTTCTTGCAATTTTTGTCGGGCTGCTCCTTGGCCTTGCCCTTCTTCGGGAGAGAATCTAACAGGGCCTTAGCCAGCAACTGCAACTTCCGGTAATAGGTTGCGCGGGACCACCCATCCACAATGCAGCGGGCTTCAGTCAGATCCATCTTCACGCCTTCCACGGAGAGTTCCGGTTCCAAAACAAGGGCAAGGCTCATGAGATCCTTGTTCAGACGGATAGCACGGAGGCGGGAGCGGATATCTACCACAAGACAGTAGTTCGGAGCGGTGGATGGAGCCGCAGTAGCCGAAGGTTCAGCGTCCAACGAGCACTCGTACAGCGCCCCCTTGCGCTTCCCGTAGAAGGATTCTTGGCACAATTGCTTCGCCTTCAGTTCTCCCTTCTTGTTCAGGAAGGTCTTGACGGATGCCTTGCCGGGCTTGTAGGTGGGATATGCCAGCGTCATTTCATAGGCAATTTTTTCTGCCATTTCGCATTCACGGGGAGAGCCGGCCACATAAGCCACGCCCATGATTTTCTGCATGGTGGACTTGGCAAGCGCGGCGCTCTTCTTCTTGATGTAGTGCAGAATTTCCTGCTGTTCGATTTTGTTGTAATTCATTAGTTTTGTGCGGTTTTCGAGCCGACACAGAACTAAAAACAGCCATCAGAAAACGAGAGAGCATGGGCGACAAAACAAGGTAGTAGAGGGGAGTGCGAGCACAAAAAAAACGCAGCGACCGAGTGCGTCAACCATGCACTCCGTGCTGCGGTGTAATAAGAAAAAATGCCGACCCGTGATTTATACGAGCCGGCGGAAAGTTAGGGGTGGAAACGTATACAAATACAGACCTCCTCCGCGCTTTTCGCCGAGCGGGGAGTGCTATCATTCGAAAGCACTTGTATCTGTCGCCTTCTCCTACAAGCCCGCAAGAGCCTGATTATCGGAGCAGCTTGTCCCCCCGTTTCCTTGGGTGGAACAGATACCTTCGTTACCGAAGGCAGCGCCAGCCTACCACGCAGCCCTTATTCCGTCAAGAAATTTTGCTGTCAGCCGCGCGGCTTTCGTCTTTTTTGTGCCGGATGGCATAGAAGCCTCTTGCGCGTGCGTGCGCGTGTGGTATAAGTGAAGCCATGCCGATTACTCCTGATGAAATGAACCGCTTGCGCGAAGGGTACGCGCCGACACCTCACGGGGCGCGGGGGGTATATGTACCGCCCCTGATGATTGCGGTGCACTTAGGGGATTACCTTTTAGTTAAGAAGCTGCTTTCCGAAACAGCCACTTGCTTGTTCAACGGGGTCAACGAAAGCTGTCAGGAAGTGAAAAGCGAAAAAAGGAACGGCGTAGATCTTCCCGCTGAAACAGCCATGCACTATGTGGCTCGGTCTGGTAACACCGCTATCGCGCGTCTCCTTTTGGAACACGGGGGAAACCTTTTCCCCGACCGCACCACCACTCCCGCGCCCCTCCACATAGCGGTACGGAATGAAAACGAGGATTTCTTGGATTTGCTGCTGGAGGTGATGAAAAAAGAGGGCAAGATAGACCTGATAGACGAAGGGGAACACTGTAGCCACGCTTATTTCGCTGTTCTCGAAGAACAAGACGAATCCGTTGATTGTGAGACTTATCAACAATATGCGGGACGCGCAGCCCTGCAGCTAGCAGCAGAAATAAACAACCTCCGCATGGTGAAGGCTCTCTTGGCGGTGGGAGCGTGTGCCAATGTTAATTTCTCTGGATGGACCCCTCTTTGTTGGGCTGTACGACACAATAATTTAGATATGGCTAGGGTGCTTCTGAATCACGGAGCAGACCCCAGTCAGCAGTGTGAGCAACAATCTTACCGAGGCAAGGATTGGAAAGATACCGCCCTGTTCGTAGCTGTGGAAGAAGGTTCGCTCGAAATGTTAGAATGTCTTACATCTGCGGCTACCGAGAAACAGATTCACGCAGGGAACGGAGAACAAAGCCCGCTCTATTGTGCCATCGCCCCAGGCCGATTGGAACAGCTCAAAATCCTTATAAAGTACGGCGCGAGGCTGGATTACAAGGGGTACGACTCTATGAAACAGCACAGCCTGAGATTTAGTCTTAGGAGCAAAGAAGGGAAGTCTGAACCTTCTAACAGGGAGCAGTGGACCCCTCTTATCAAAGCGGCAGATGTTGGCGACAAGGAAATTTTGGGATGCCTCATCGGGGCCTTAAAAGATAGGTTACAGAACGCAAAAAAAGAGATAGAAGAAGTCAGCCGAAAACTGCAAGACCCGGCGCTCCTCGATGTTGAAGAAGAAGTGGCTCTTCTAGAGAAGCAAAAAAGGCTCTCCGCTTTTCTGCGAAGAGATTTTTTGGGTTATCTCAACGCGAAGGAGCCAGAACACGGCTATACCGCCTTACACCAAGCCGTGGTGCGTGGAAATAGGGAGGCGGTAAAGGTTCTGTACGAAGCCGGCGCGGACGCAACCATTACCTCCCGCCCCTCCCCAAAGCCGAGAGGCCGCTTCCCGATGGAAGGTGACACGCCTCTATCCTTGGCGGTGAAAATGTACTTGGGAATTGCCGCTTTCCCTACTCTCTCCAAACACGACAAAACGGAATACACCGAGCCGTATAATGAGAAGGGCTTGGAAGGTATCATCCAGATTCTTTCGGGGGACGCAGCCGTCTTGGATATACCGGACGCACAGGGGCGCAGTGTTCTTGAGATTCTCGACCAACACGAAGGCTCCATCCCCCGAGCGGCTAAGCTCAAGAAAAAAATTCTTAAAAAATTGAAAAAAGGGTGAGACAGAATCTTGCCTTTTGCTGAGTAGTTAGCTGGCCCGCAACAAGGGCCCTCTAACTATGTCAGAAACACACACAAACGCCGCCGGGGGAGCCTTCCTCCCCCTTTCCTCCGTTGCCATCGACTTTGAAACGCTGTACAGCAAGGATTACAGCGTCTCGCAGCTTGGCAACTACGCCTATACCCACCATCCCGCCTTCCATGCGTACCTTGTGGCGCTGGAGGAGGTTCGCGCAGACGGGGATGCCGGGCTGTCCTACTGCGGGGAGCCTGAAAATTTCGACTGGAAGGCCCTTGACGGGTGCCAGCTTGTGGCGCACAACGCCGCCTTTGATATGGCGGTGTTCGAACGCCTTCAGGAGCTGGGCACCATCCCCGCCGCCCTGAACGTGACGTGGGCCTGCACCGCAGATCTTGCCGTTTACCATGGTGCGCCCCGCTCCCTGAAGGGCGCGGCAGAAGTGCTGCTCGGGGTGCAGCCTGATAAGACCGTCCGCGAAGAGATGAAGGGCGTATCGTGGGAGGAAGCGCAGAAGCGCGGGTGGCGCTCCCGCCTGATTGACTACTGCGCCGCCGATGCTCGACTCTGCGCCCGCCTGTGGCGCGAATACAGCCCGAAGTGGCCGGCGGAAGAGCAGCGCGTGAGCGCGTTGAACCGCGCCATGGGTAAGGCGGGCATTGCCGTTGACCTCCAAAAGCTCCAAGAAGCCCGCCAAAAGCTCGGAAGCCGCCTTGCTGCTACTCTCGCAGAGATCCCGTGGATTTCCTCTGCCGCCGCTGGCTCCCGCAAGGCTTTCAATCAGCAGTGCGCCGCCGAAGGTCTGACCCCGCCCGTGTCGCTCGACAAAAACGACCCCGCCATGCAAGCGTGGGTGAAGGAGAACGCCGCCGCCCATCCGTGGATTACCGCAGTGACCGAACAGCGCTCTTGCCGAACGATGCTGGAAAAACTGAACACCCTCCAAGAGCGCGTGCGCCCCGATGGTCGGGCGGAAGTGAATACCCTGCTGTACTTCGGAGCCGGAACCGGGCGTTTCTCGGGTGCGGGCGGCTTCAACTGCCAGAACCTCCCTCGCGGCGAGGTCAACGGCGTGGACCTGCGCTCCCTCTTCATCCCTGCGCCGGGGCATAAATTCATCATCTCCGACCTTGCACAGATTGAAGCCCGAGTCCTGCTCTACCTTGCCAACGACAAGGAGCAGCTCGATCGAATTCGCGCCGGGGAGAACATCTATCAAGTTCACGCTCAATCGACCATGGGTTGGGCAGGAGAAGGCAAGCTGAAGGAGGAAGCGCCGGACCTGTACCGACTCGCCAAGGCCCACGTCCTGGGATTGGGCTACGGCTGCGGAGCTGCCCGTTTCGTGGATGTGGCGGCACGCATGGCCGGCGTAGAGCTGACCGAGGCAGAATCCAAGCGTCAGGTGGAAGCGTACCGCGCAAGTAACCCGCGCATCTGCGCCCTGTGGCGTTCGCTGGACAACACCCTCCATCAGCATCTCCACCAAGACTTCCACATCGAACTGCCCTCCGGCCGTGAGCTGGTGTACCGCGATATTCACCCCTCTTCGGGGAGTGGGTCGGCACTGTGCAGGGGCGGCAGAGCAAGCTGTACGGCGGCAAGCGGTAAACGAACCAACAAAGGGCAACACCAAACAACGTTGGAGCAGCACCGAATTTACTTGCATTTCGGTAAGAGTTATGATACGAATACTTTCCGAACTATGCATCGTTTTTCCCTTTCTCTGACCTCTGTTCTGGTATGCGGAACGGCTTGGGCGCAGATGCCCATGCTCACCCCGCATGTGCAGGTGGAAAAAGCCACGCGTGGGCAGGACCGCATCATGCGCCGCAGCATCGGTCATGCCGAGGCGATTCGCAAGGTGCAGGTGCGCCCCGCGGTGGAGGGTTTTCTTTCTGAAATTTGTTTTACCGAGGGCAGCATGGTGAACGAGGGGGATGTGTTGATGCGTATCAACCCCATCCGTTACGAAGCCGCCCTGCAACAGGCGGAGGCTGCCGTGGCGCAGCTGAACGCCCAAATGGCCTACGCCGAAAGCCGCTACAATCGTTTGAAGGAGCTGATGAAGAGTCAGGCCGCTTCCGAAGAAGCCTGTGAGACAGCCCTCTCCAAGCTGGAGGAACTGCGCGCCGAGCTGGCGGGTGCCGAGGCCGATTTGGTGAAAGCCCGCAAGGATTTGGCGGACTGCACCATCCGTGCGGAAATCAGCGGGCGCATCGGGCGGCTCAACCTGTCGGCGGGGAATTACGTGACCGTGGGCGAACCGCTTGCCACCATCACGCAGGTGGACCCCATCTACATGCGTTTCCCCCTGTCGCAGCACGATGTAGACAGTCTGTTCCACGGCACCGAGGGCATGGCGGATGCGGTGGAAATCCGCATGATAACGGCCAACGGTCTGCGCTACCCCGATAAGGGCAGCGTTGCCATTATCGACAATCAGGTTTCCGCCAATTCCGACACATGTACGCTGTGGGCCTTGTTCGACAACAAGGACCGACGACTGACCCACGGCGGTATCGGTGCCATGTACATTTCCCTTTCCGACACGGCAGAGGTCACGATGGTGCCGATGACCGCTGTGCAGCACGATGCATCGGGTGCCTTTGTCTACACGGTGGATGAACACAACACCGTGGCGCGCCGCAATGTGACGGCGGGCACCATCCAAGGCCGCATGCAAACCATTTACGAGGGTCTGAGCGAGGGTGAAAGCGTCATTACCGACGGCTCGCACAAGACCCGCCCCGGTGCAACGATTATCCCCGTCTACCCCAAGGAGCAGACCGTGCCGAACAAGACCGCCGCCACCGACGAAGCAACGGCTGTCACCGCCCGCGCCGAGGTTGTCACCGAAATGGTCGACCCCACGGTGCTGACCTGTCAGGGTGCGCGCGTGGAGGCCGTGAACCGCGTGGAGCTGCGCCCGCTGGTGCAGGGTTTGTTGGAGGAACCCGCTTTCCGCGAGGGTGACATGGTGGAGAAAGACAGCGTGCTTTTCCGCATTGACCCCGTGCGCTATCAGGCGGCGGTGGACAGCGGCAAAGCCGCCTTGGCTCAGTTGGAGGTGCAGATTGCCGATGCCCGCGCCAAGTACGAACGCCAACAGAAGTTGGTGAAGCTCAATGCCTCCAGCAAGGATGACATGGAGAGCGCCAAGGCGACGCTGGACGAGCTGCTGGCTCGCCAGAACAGCGCCAAGGCCGCGCTGGTGGTGGCGGAGGATAACCTGTCGCGCTGCACGGTGCGGGCGGGGATGAAAGCACGCATCGGTCGCGTGAACTACACCAAGGGCAACTACATTACCGACATGAAGAGTCCGCTGGCCACCATCATGCAGGTCAGCCCCATCTATGTGCGTTTCTCGCTGAGTGAGAACGAAATCCTTTCCGCCTACGGCAACAATGAACGACTGATTCAGGAGGCGGAAATCACCCTCACTACCGCCACGGGGGCAGAGTACACGGAGAAAGGCCGCGTCTCATTCTGTGACAACGTGGTGCAGACAGGCACCGACACGCAGAACGTGTGGGCGACCTTCGAGAACGCCGACGGTCGCCTGATGCCCGGCGGGGTTGTCACCATCAGCGTGCGCCGCAAGCCGGAGTTCAAGGTGCCCGCCGTTCCCTCCGCCGCGGTGCAGACGGACACGCGCGGGCGTTACGTCTATGTGCTGAAAGACGGTCACGCCGTGTGCACGGAGGTGCTGTGCGGTGCCGCTACTGAGGACGGCTTCACCGCCGTGTTCAACGGTCTTTCGGTGGGCGATAAAGTGCTCACCTCCAATCTCTCCGATATCGAGGACGGCACGCCTGTCACGGAAGAACACTAACCCTCTTTCCCCTCTCCCATGTTTTCCGAATTCTTTATTCACCGACCCAAGTTTGCTTTTGTCGTCTCCATCCTGATGATGCTGGCGGGGCTTATCTGCCTGAGCAAGATGCCCATCTCCGAATACCCGGAAGTCTCGCCGCCCACTATTGCCGTACGCATGAGCTACCCCGGTGCCAGTGCCGAGGAAATGGCTCAGGTGGTGGCCGCCCCTGTGGAGGAACAGCTCATCGGCATGGATGATTTGGAGTATTTCTCCTCCTCCTGCGGCAATGACGGCTCGTACGCGCTGACGCTCATCTTCCGCTCGGGTGCGGATGATGATACGGCGATGATTAACGTCTCCAACGCCATTAAGGCGGTGGAACCCAAGCTGCCCGCCGATGTCCGCAAGACCGGCTACAACGTCCACAAGCGTTCGGGCGACATGCTCTGCTTCGTCAACTTCATGTGCGACGAAAATAAGATGAGCGTGTTGGAGCTGTCGAACTGGGTGCGCATGAACGTGAAGGACAAGGTGTCGCAGGTGGACGGCATTTCCAGCGCCGAACTCATGCCCAAGCGCCACTTCGCCATGCGTGTGTGGATGAACAGCACGCGCATGAGCGCCCTCAACATCACCCCGCACGATGTGTCCGCCGCCATCAACTTGCAAAACATTCAGGCGGCGGCGGGTTCCGTGGGTGCGGAGGACGAACAGTCTTACGCCACGTTCAAGGTGACGGCGCTGGGTCGTCTGAAAACGGTGGAGGAGTTTGAGAACATCATCGTGAAAAACGGCGAGAACGGTCACGTGACCCGCCTGAAGGATATTGCCACGATTGAGCTGGGTGCCGAAAACAACACGGGTTACAGCCGTCTGAACGGCAAGGATGCCGTGGGTATGATGGTGTTCCGCAACAACGAGGCCAACGCCCTTGCCACGGTGGAAGCCCTGAAAGCCTGCATGAAAGAGATTGAGCCGAACATGCCCGACGGCATGGAATGGCGCATGGGTTACGACCCCACACAGGCCATCGGTGCCACGATGAAGGAGATTGAAATCACGCTTGCGCTCGCCCTCTTCCTTGTGATTCTCGTCACCTACGTCTTTTTGCAGGACTGGCGCGCCACGCTCATTCCCGCGCTCGCCATTCCCGTGTCGCTGCTGGGTGCCTTTGTGCTGATGTATGTGCTGGGCTACACCATCAACGTGCTCACCATGTTCGGTCTGATTCTCGTCATCGGCTCGCTGGTGGATGATGCCATTGTGGTGGTGGAGAATGTGATGCGCCTGATTCAGGAGGAGAAACTTTCGCCCAAGGAGGCCACCATCAAGAGCATGAAGCAAATCACGGGTGCCGTGATTGCCACCACGCTGGTGACGCTGGCGGTGTATGTGCCTATCGCTTTCTACGGCGGCATGGTGGGCGTGATTTACACGCAGTTCTCTGTCACCATGTGCGTGGCACTCTGCATTTCCACCTTCAACGCGCTGACGCTTTCCCCCGCCCTCTGCGCCCTCATTCTGCGCCCCGCCGATGCCGAGAAGAGCAAGGTGGCGGAGTGGGCGTTCAAACCCTTCAATTGGTGCCTGAACAAAGCACGCCGCGTGTACCTGTGGGGCGCGGGGCTGCTGGTGCGCCATGTCTGGCTGACGCTGCTGGTCTTGGCCGCCGTGATAGCGGGTAACTATGTGTACTATGCGGGCATGCCGCAGGCGTGGCTGCAGATGATTCACGGCGAGAAACCCGCCCCCAAGGTGAGCGGCACCATCAACCTGACGGATCTCCTTGCCCCGCGCGAAATCAATTCCTCGTTCATCCCCACGGAGGACAAGGGCAGCCTGTTCGTGATGGTGACGATGGAAGGCACCGCCACGGCCAAACAGCGCACGGACAAGGTGATGCGCCAGATTGAGGAGCGTATCAAGAATATCCCCGGCATTGCGGCGGTGACCGCGCAGAGCGGTTATAGCTTTACCAGCGGTTCGGGTGAATCCAGCGGCATGGTCATCATTCAGCTGGAGCATTGGGACAAGCGCAAGGACCCCAAGCTGTCCGCTACCGCCATTGCGAATGCCGTGAATGCCGCCTGTGCCGACATTCCCGAAGCCAACGTCATAGCCAGAACCCCGCCCGCCATCATGGGCTTGGGTATCATGGGCGGTGTGTCCATGGTGCTCACGGTGTCGGGTGATGCCACCCCGCAGGATTTGGGCAATATGGTGAAGGAGGTGCAGGCGCGCTTGATGAGCCGCCCGGATTTGGTTGACCGAGCTTTCAGCGACTACGACGCCAACAACCCGCAGATTCACTTGGAAATCAACCGCGAGAAGGCGCAGTCGCTCAACGTGTCGGTAGATACGATTTTCAGCACCCTGCAAAGCGTGATGGCCTCCTCTTACGTGAACGACTTTACGCTCAACGGCTTTAATTTTAAGGTGATGATTCAGGGCAACACCAAAGACCGCCGCACGGCGGATGACATTCTGAACCAGATGGTGCGTAACAGCAAGGGAGAGATGGTGCCGCTGTCCGCCGTCTGCACGCTCTCATACCGCATGGGTCCCGCCAAGTACGGGCGCTTCAACCAGTACATGAACGCCGATATCAACGTGCAGTACAAGCCGGGCGTGGGTTCGGGGCAGATCATGAAGCTGATTGAGGAGACCATGACCCAAATCAACAACGAGGAACGCGCCGCCCACCGCAACCGCGTGTGGGGTGTGAGCTGGAAAGACCTGTCGTATCAGGAGCGCAAGAACGAGGGCAAGCTGGGCGGGCTTATCGCCATGGCCATGCTCTTTGCCTACCTCTTCCTGGTGGCGCAGTATGAAAGCTGGACAACGCCCATCCCCGTGATGCTCTCCGTATGCGTGGCCACACTCGGTGCGCTGATGGGCTCGCAGCTCTTCGGGCTGTCCATGTCCATTTATGTGCAGCTGGGTATTCTGATGCTCATCGGTCTGGCGGCCAAGAACGCCATTCTGATGGTGGAGTTCAGCAAAGACAACCACGAAAAGGGCGGCGAAACCGCCCAACGCGCCGCGCTCAACGGTGCCAACCAGCGTTTCCGCGCCGTGTTGATGACGGCCATCTCCTTCCTCTGCGGCGTGTTCCCCATGGTGATTGCCACGGGTTCGGGTGCGGCCAGCCGTCAGGAAATCGGCATCACCACCTTCTGCGGCATGCTGCTCGCCACCTGCTTCGGCATCTTCCTGGTGCCGGGGCTGTACTCCATCTTCGCCCGCATGCGCGATTGGACGGCGGAAAAGCTGAATATGCGCCGCGAAAAGGTACGAAAAACAGCAGAATAAGCCCGCATACCGCACTTTTTTCCCACCGCATGACACAGGCACGGATTTTTTTGAATAATCAGTTGTTTTTGTATGGACGCGGCGGGGTCTGTGTTGTAGAATGCAAGGCATGAGCATTAAGTGGAAAGTTGAAGAACTGACTGAGTGCGAATCCACCTTTAACATCGCACGCAAGATGCCGGCATGGTCCGTTGTGAGCTGCGACCACCAGACCAAGGGGCGCGGGCGTTTCAACCGCGCATGGTTCGGCACCACGGGCGGCCTGTGGGCAACCTACAATGTGCCCATTGACCCGAAATCTCCCCGTCATTGGGGCTTGCTGCCGCTGGTAGCGGGTGCCGCCATCATGGATACCCTGCGCGCCTATCATATTGACGGTCTGCGTCTGCGCTGGCCGAACGATGTGCTGGTGGGCAAGCACAAGCTGGCCGGCATTCTGGTGGAGCGTCCCTCTGCTACCATGGCGTCCATCGGCATCGGTGTCAACATGTTCAACGACATCCGCTCGCTGGACGGCGTGACGCTTGACCCCGTGACGCGTCTGGCGGACATCATCCCCTCCTGCCCCTCCGTCAAGAAGTTCCGCACGCTGCTGGGCGACCACATTGCCGAAACCTTCCACTATTTCTCCGAGGACGGTCTGGAGGCCGTTTCCGCCAAGCTGGAAGCCGCATGGGGTGAACCCCGTCCCGTGGTGGCCATCACCGATACGGAACGCATCTGCGGCTGGTTTGCGGGTGTGGAGCAGGACGGCTCGCCCATTCTGCGCAAAGCGGACGGCACGCTTATCACCGTGCCCGGTATTACCGTTAACCGATTGAAAGAGCTGATTTAAGCCGATTTCCCATAGATTTCCTTGCGCACGGCGGGTTCCGGAGGGTTCCTGCCGTGCTTTTTTGTATGATTTTCAATGGATAAGAAAGAATTTAGGTTGACTCATTCATGGAGCAATGCTATACTGACTGTCACAAGGGGTAGTTAAACCAACCTGCCCCTCTATCTAATACAGTGGACGACGATATCATCTGCACAGAAAAAATCATTGCTGACCGCAAGACGTTCTTCCTTGATTTGAAGAGCAACGCTCGCGGTCGCGTGGTACGCATCACGGAAAAGGTTTCCTCGAACAGGGATCGCATCATGGTTCCTGCCGAGATTCTCGATGACTTCATTGCCGCCCTGCAGGACATCCGCAAGGCGAATGAAGAGAATTGAGCCTTCTCCTATCAGTCAACCAAATAGTCTCCGGAAAGGAGACGATGAGGCGGGGTATGCCACCATCCCCCGCCCTCTTTTTTGCCCCAACGGGCGGCAAAACGTGTCAACAGGAAAAAAGCAGGGAAAATGATGCAGTTTTTCCTTGATTTTTTCCTTTCTTTTTGGTATTAGCAAAAAGCCCGCCACGGAGTGCGGTCTACTTCACTTTTTTCAACCTTTTTCAGCATATGGCTACGCCCAAAAAGAAACCGACCACAACGGCTGCCAAGAAGGCAACCCCCAAGCCCGCCGCCGAAAAACCGGCAACCAAGGTAACGCCCAAGAAGAGCACCCCCGCCAAGGCTGCCGAAGCCCCCCAAAAAGAAGTAAAGGCCAAGACGGCGACTACGCCGGTCAAACCCGCAGCAGCCAAATCGGCACCCGCCGCTAAGAAACACGAAGCCAAAACCGCCCCCGCCGTTGACAAAGCCGCGACCAAGCCGAGCACCAAGGGCGGCGACAAGAAGAAGCCCGTGGGGGACCGTCTGACGCCGGAAGAAAAGGCCCGAGTGAAGAAACTGCGTGAAACCCTTGCCCTGTTGAAAGCCGACCCCGAATGGCCCGCTTTCTTACAGGAACAGAAGCTCGCCCTGCTGAAACTGCGCGATGAAATGCTGCCCAACATGCAGAATGTCACCCGCGACCACCTGCGCAGCGGCGCCTCCAACGTCTCCTCATCCTCCGGTCAGCACATCGGTGATGCGGGCAGCGAAGCCGAGGTGCGCGACCTCACCATCCGCCTGTTAGACAAAGACCGTGAACAGCTCTTTGAAATTGATGCCGCATTGGAGCGCATCCGCAAGGGCGTTTACGGCATCTGCGAAATTTCGCTCGACCCCATCCCCAAGCGCCGTCTGCAGGTGCGTCCGTTCTGCCGTCTCACCGTGAAATGTCAGGAAGAATACGAGAAGAAATACGGCTCTTATTCCGCCTACAGAGCGAAAAAACAGGACCATGTCGGGTATGCTGACCTACAAAATGACATGGAAAATGCGATTTCTCTTGACGAAAGCGAAGAATAGTGTATAATTCGCCCCCGCAACGACAATCATTCGCAATTATGCCTAGAGACATCATCATTCTGGAATGCACGGAGGCCAAGGCCGAGGGCAAGACCCCGTCCCGCTACGTCACCACCCGTAACAAGAAGAGTCAGCGCACCCCCGGCCGCTTGGAGAAGATTAAGTTCAATCCCTACCTGAAGCGCCGCACGCTGCACCGCGAAATGCGCTAACCTTCACCTTTAGCCTTATACACACTTATGATGACCGAATTCAAGAGCGTTGAACGCCGCATCCGTTTCCGCACCTGCAATCGCTGCATGCCCCGCCGCCGCATCGATATCCCCGAAGGTGCCGTGACCATGACGAACCCCGAGTTCCTCTCCAAGTTCACGTCCGAAACCGGCAAGATTCTGCCCCGTCGCGTCACGGGCGTTTCCGCCAAGATGCACCGCAAGATCACGCGCGAAATCCGTCGCGCCCGTGCGGTGAACCTGCTCCCCTAAGCTTTTTTCTCCTCTATGGAGACCTCGACGGCAGATTGTCGTTGATTGATGAGCGAGAGCTTGCGGTATCTCACCCGCAAGCTCTTCTCTTTTTCTCTTTCCCTGCTCTCCCGTTCTGCGGGAACATTCTCCCCCCTTTTCCCCTTACCGACATGGAACCCGAATTCATCCGTTGGTCCACACCACACCTCACCGTGCTGGCCCTTACCGTTGTGCTGACCGCCGCCTTTCTCATCACAGGGCGCTGCATGAGCCAACAAGGGCGTTACCGCCTGTGCCGCTGCCTTGCCATGGTAATGCTGCTGGAGCTGGTGGGGGAATACGCACTGCGTCTCACCACGTCCGAGTATGGTCCGTGGCAGGAGAATCTGCCCCTGCAATTCTGCACCCTCATGGGCTTTATCTCGGTGATTGCCCTGTGGACCCGCGCCCGCCGGGCCTGTAGTGCGGTGTATTTCTGCGTGCTCACGGCCAGCATCCAAGCCCTCATCACCCCCGCGCTGGCGGTGGGTTGGCCGAGCATCCGCTTCGTCCTTTTCTTCCTCTCGCACAGTCTGCTCATGGTGGCGGCACTGTCGGGCCCCATCCTGTTGGGCTGGCGCGCCCGCGGTTACGATGACCTGCGCGCCGTGCTGCTGGGGGATGCGTACCTGCTGTGCATCATCCCCGTCAACATCTGGCTGGGTACCAACTACGGCTTCACCCGCGTCAGCCCCGCCCAAGGCAGCATGCTGGATTATCTGGGTGCCGCCCCCTATTACTACCTGTGGCTGCAACTGCCCGCATGGGGCATTTTCCGCTTCATGTACCTGTTTGTCCGCGATAAGAGCGAGGATTAACCCGCCCGCCGTTCACCCAAGCCTGTGGCGATAAAGAACACCGCCACCGCCCCCATTACCGCGGGGTAGTAGAGGTGGGGGATAATCTCCAACGAGCCGACACCCGCCAAGGCAGAGCCCATCAACAACTGCGCTCCGTAGGGCAGCATGCCCTGCACTGCGCAGGAGAAGGTATCGAGCAGCCCCGCGCTGCGGGCGGGCTGAATCTTGTAACGCGCCGCCACGCGGGCGGCAATATGCCCCACAGAGACAATCGCCACCGTGTTGTTGGCGGTGCAAAGGTTGGCGAGCGCCGCCATCAGAGCAATGCAGAACTCGCCGCTGCGACGGCTGTGAACATGCGCCGTCAGGTGGCGCACGATGTAGGACAGCCCGCCGTTGTAGCGAATCAGCTCCAACATGCCGCCCGCCAGCAGCGTCACGATAATCAGCTCGCCCATGCCCGTAATGCCGCTGCCCATCGCCGCAGCCCAGTCAATGAAGCTCAATTCGGGCAGGAACGCTAACACCGCCGCCGTACTCAGAATACCCAGCAACAGCACGACCATCACATTCACACCCGCCAAGGCGGTACCCAACACCAGCAGATACGGCAGCACCCGCCACCATGAGAAAGCCCCCACCTGCACGGCTGCGGGGCTTTCATGCCACCCCAACACGGCATACCCTGCCAGCACCAAAGCGGCGGCGGGCAGCACAATCACCACGTTGGCGCGAAACTTATCGCGCATGCGGCAGTCCTGTGTGCGCGTGGCGGCAATGGTGGTATCGGAAATAAAGGAAAGATTATCGCCGAAAAACGCCCCGCCGATAACGCACCCCGCCATCATGGCATGCGTGATACCCGCCGCATCCGCTAGTCCCGCCGCCACAGGCATGAGTGCCACAATCGTCCCCACCGAAGTTCCGATGGACAGCGAAATCAGGCACGCCGCCAAAAAGATACCCGGCATGAGCATAGAGGGCGGCAGCACCGCCAGAGTCATGTTCACGGTCGCCTCTACCGCGCCGATGTACTTGGCACCGTGGGCGAAGGCACCCGCCATGATGAAAATCCAAATCATCATGGTGATGTTGCGGTGCGCGGCACCATGGGAAAAACGCTCCAGCTTGCGGTCAAAATCCGTGGGGCGGCACACGGCAAAAGCCCACACGCAGGCCGCCAGAAAGGCCACGGTGACAGGCATCTTGTAAAAATCGCCCACCACAACCGAGGCCAGCAGATACAGCAGAAAAAACACCGCCAGCGGGCTGAGCACCAGCAACCCGCGCGCGTGACTCGTCATCGGAAGCTCCTTTTCTTTCTTCATGCAGCAATGTGGGATGCCTATGATTCTAAATTATAAATACATTAGAACTTCATCCCTGCGCCCACGTTGAAGCTGTGCTGCGTGGCGCGTTCGGCGGCTTCCAGATGGTAGGCGGCGTTGATGCTCCACTTGTCGGTCAACTCATAGGCGGCACCGAGGGTCAGGTTGAGACCTGTGCGGCCGGGGGTGGCACCGTTCTGTCGCCATGCGCCGAAGTCTACGGCGGGGGCATTGCGGGCAAGGTCGGTCGTCACGGATGCCTCGGCGTAGGTCGTCAGCTTGTCCGAACGGTGGGTGATACCCGCACCCACTTCACCCTGCAAGCGTTGAATGCTGCCTGTGTGCATGCCGTGGATAGAAGCGGCATCCGTGGCATCGTAATGGAGGCCCGCAAAGCCGCGCACGGCAGTGCTGTCGGTCAGCTCGTGCGTCTTGTTCAGGCGGGCGGAGAGCGCCGTGCTCTTTTGGCTCCACGTTTCGCGGGTGCCATAGAAAGAACCCTTGCTGTCCGTGTCGCCATAGGCGGCGGACCATTCGGCGGTGAAGCCGTGCGGCAGCTGGGTCTGTCCGTACAGGGCAACGTGCGCCGTGTCCTGACGCAGATGCTGCATGCCTGTGGCACCGATACGGCTCCACGTGTGACCCACCGCCAAGCCGAGCGTGCTGTTCTTGCCTGCCGTGTGTTCCACACCCACGGCGGCACCGTTCA
>JAZLFB010000168.1:0-3780 GCA_045615585.1 Akkermansia sp. | reverse complement strand
ACGCAAGGAAGCAGTGTTGCGAAAAATGAAAAAACTGGCCTGTAAACAAAGGCAGCGTTTCAATCCCTAAGTAACCCGTGAATCCCCGCCGGCCACAGTTCAGCGTAGCCATACCTGCATACAATGCGGAGCCGTTTATCTGCACCGCCATAAAGAGCGTACTGCACCAAACGGTACAGGATTTCGAGATTGTGGTGGTGAACGACGGCTCCACGGACGGCACCCTGGCCATGCTGGAATCCATTGCAGACCCGCGGGTGCGCATCATCACCCAAGAAAACGGAGGCGAGTGCGTGGCTCGCAACCGCGCCATCCATGAAACAAGGGGAGTGTACGTGGCCCTGCTGGATGCCGACGACTGCTGGATGCCCAACCATCTGGAACTGGTGCTGAGCTGTATCAGGCAGCACCCGGATATTCAATGGTTTGTAACTCACCCGGTCAAAGTACCGGACATACGGGAAGAAGATTTGTGCCCCGCCCCTGCAGACAATGCCCATATTATCACCAACTGGTTCTTGGAGGTGAGCGGGCTTCCCGTAGCCTCGTGCAGCGTACTCAAGCGGGATTTCCTGACCTCCATACAAAATCTATTCCCACCGGGAATCCACATGTTCGGCGACAACATAGGTTGGAACCGTCTGGCTATGGAAGATGCCCGTGTTTGTCTACTGAATACCCCCACTTCGCTGTACAGATACTGGGAGGGCAATGCCTCCACCCGCTTTCTCCGAACAGAGCACGGCTTGCGCACAACAGCTGTGAAGGAAGCATTTGCCGAATATGTAAAACTCTGGCATGCCCCCAAGGCCACACCGGAAGCCCGCCTATACTACCGCCAATGCCTGCTGGAAGACTGGTGGGTTGCCATCAGCTCAGCCATGCCTCCAGACGAATGGCAGGATAATTTGGAGGCATGGAGGGATGTGGTGGGTTCCAACAGTACCCGCTGGATGAAGTTGTGCAGCAAGGGGACCTCTTTCACCATGCACCTCATGCGCTGGGGTATCCGCCGCCGCAAGCTGGCCATCCTGCGAAAAATGAAAAAACTGGCTGACAAGGGCCGCATCCGTATAGAAAACAATTTCCCCACAACATGATAGTCAAAATCAAGATAGCCGTTTTACGCATTATCTCCGTATGGCGCTGTTTGTGTCTGCGCCGCCGCGGTTTCCGCTTCGGGAGCGGTTGCTTTGTGGACGGCAAGCCGTACACCAGGATAGCTAGGGGTTCCAAGGTGGAGCTCGGCAACGATGTGACGCTCATCTCCAATGCCCGCCACAATCCGCTCATCACCCACCCCATGAACATACGCACGCTGTCTGCGGAGGCTCGCATTCACTTGGCAGACCATGTGGGAGTGAGCGGCTGCTCGCTCGTATGCTGCAACAGTATCTCTGTTGGAGAATACACCATCATAGGCCCGGATACCCTGGTGTACGATTCAGAAGGGCACAACTACTCACCGGAAACCGGATGGAGGATCCGAACCGTACGCTCCGGCCGCCCCATCACCATCGGCAAGAAATGCTTCATCGGCGCGCGCTGCATGATTCTGAGCGGTGTCACCATCGGCGACAACTGCGTACTGGCGGCGGGAACGGTGGTCACCCAGGATATCCCGGCCGGGCACAGGGCCAGCGGAAACCCCGCTACGTACGCCCCGCTGCCGAAGATACTGGGAGGTCCCGGCAGAAAGAAGCTCCAGCCCGGCAATAGCGGATTGACAGGGACATAAAATCATGTAATATCGTTTTGCAATGGCAACAGAAGAACAGTTTCTCTCCGGATTGGCGGAAGCGCTCGAGGTGGATTTCAGCATGGGTATGGATGACGAATTCCGCGACTATGACGACTGGGATTCCATGATGTTTCTCACGCTTGTCGCCTACCTGCGGCAGGAGTATACTTTCGACCTTACGGCGGAAGTGTACAATGAAGTAGATACATGGCGGGATATCTACACCCGTCTTTCCTGATAGACTGCATGCATTCCATTGTACAGGCCGTGTGGCAACATGCGCGGCAAACTCCGGAGAAATGCGCTGTGGAGTTTGGCGGCAAAGCATGCAGCTATGCGGAACTGTGGAGCAGCATCTGCGCAGCGGCAGTAAAATTGAGGCCATTTGGCGGGAAGATTATACTGCTGCCTGCGGAAAAGCGCTTGGAATGCCTGGCGTACTACCTGGGAGCGCACTTGGCCGGAGTTGCCAATTTGTTGGTGGATCCCAAAATATCTGCGGATGCGTTGGAGAAAATCCTGCAGGTGCTTCACCCAGCCTGCACCTTGCCGCTGGCATGCGGGGTTCCGCCAAACGCCAGCATACTTGATTGGGAGCTGCCTGCGGATTGTGCACAGAATGCAGCATACGATTTTCCCGCTGCCTCTGCCGTGGCAGACTACATGTTTACCACAGGCACCACCGGGGGAGCCAAATGCGTGCCGCTCACCCAAGGCAACATACTGGCCGCTGCCACCAACATCAACACCTTTATTGGAAACGATAAGGCAGACCGCGAGCTGGTGGCCCTGCCCCTCTGCCATTCTTTTGGCATGGGACGCGTGCGCTGCCAATTGCTGGCAGGCGGCACTGCCGTTCTCATACCCAATTTTGCGAACGAGCGCAAGGTGCTGAAAACGCTTCAGAACGGCGGCATCACAGGTTTTGCCATGGTTCCGGCAGCCTGGTTGTATCTCAAGAACCTATGTGCAGAAAAATTGGCGGAAGCCGGACGGGGGCTCAGGTACATCGAATTCGGCAGTGCCGCCCTTCCCGTGGAAGAAAAGCGCCTTCTCATGCAGCTTTTCCCCAATACACGCCTGTGCATGCACTACGGTCTCACAGAAGCCTCCCGCTCGGCATTTATTGAATTTCATGAGGAAAGCGACCATCTGGGCACTGTGGGCAGGCCCTCTCCCAACACGGAAATCTCCATCTTTTCGGAAAATGGCATTCCCCAACCATGCGGAGTGGAGGGAGAAGTGTGCGTTAAAGGAGCCCATGTAACGCCGGGATATTTGAACCAGCCGCCGGAGGCCTCATTCTATGGGAACTATTTCCGCACGGGCGATTGCGGTCACCTGGATGGCGAGGGTTACTTGCACCTCTCCGGCCGCTTGAAGGAAATCATCAACGTGGGAGGCAAAAAGGTTTCCCCCGATGAAGTGGATGCCCAACTGGCCCTATTCCCTGGAATACGGGAATGCGCCTGCACAGCGGCACCGGATCCTGACGGGATATTGGGAGAAGTGGTCAAGGCCCATATTCTCCTTTCCAAGGACGCGGAACAACCTTCTGACGAGGAACTGCGCCATTTCTTGCATGGCAGACTGGAAGCGCACAAGATACCGCGCCTGTTCTGCTACAGGGATGAGCCCCTGCCGCGCACAGCATCCGGCAAACTGCAGCGCCAGATGCTGAATTAGCAGGTAATGATTCTGCGGGCCTCCTCGCGGGCGGCGGCATCATCCTCCAGAATGATGGAGAGCTCGCCGTGGTAGGGGCGGGGAGAGAGGTTGGAGAGGGCTTTCTCCACGGTTTGCCAGATGCCGGGGAAGGAGATTTTGCCATCAATAAAGGCCTGCACGGCCACCTCGTTGGCGGCGTTGAACATGGCGGGCAAGGTGCCGCCGGTGATCCCGGATTGGCGGGCCAGGTTGAGCGCGGGGAAATCCTGCCAGCGCGGGGACTCGAACTTGAGACTGGCGAGCGCCGCCAAATCCAGGTGCGGCAGGGAATTGGCAATCCGCTCCGGCCAGGTGACAGCGTACTGAATGGG
>JAZLFB010000167.1:0-30417 GCA_045615585.1 Akkermansia sp. | reverse complement strand
GTGCCCGCTTGTCGGGCACATGTGGTACCGAAGGTTGGGAGGCACGTTTCTTGTACGTGTTTCGCGCTCCGCGTCAATGGTGATTCCGATACGATAGGTTGATACGCAAAGCGCGTGGCAACCCCATGGAGTATGCCACAGGTGCCCTGCAACCACCCTGCCATTCGGCAGGGTTCGCGAGGGCGTAGTGCAGTACTCCGTACCCCCACGTTGACACGTGGGGTTAACGTTGTGGCACTACATAAAGTAGTGCCGGTTAGTGCGCCCCTACAGGGCGCAGAGAAAAACAATTTGCACTTGGCCACATCCCTACAAATCCCCATTTGTCGATTGGCTCTATGGGATGGTCATGACTTTATTGCAAGATAACAGCACATGAAGCAAAGGTTTCTTTCTCTCCCTGTCCACGATACCCCATCTTAAAACGTCAGCAACAGGAAAAAAGATTGACCGCAGCGGCACGGGGGGCTATAGTCGGCGGCATCCCCCACTTTTTTCACGATGTTTGCCTTTCGTTCGCTCTTTCTGATTGTTGTCCTGTCCTTTCTGATGCTCACCACGGGTTGCAGCAGCACCACCCCTGCCGCGCCGGTGGGTTCAGGTTCTAAGGGCGTGGTGGTGTTGGATATCGGCCATTTTATCGGCGGCGAAGGGGCTTGTTCGCCCGATCAATCGCTCAAAGAAGCGGCGTTCTGGTACCAATACAGCTACTACACCAAGCGCGTGGTGGAACAGGCGGGGTATAAATGCGTGGTCTGCAACCGTGGCAATGCTCCGACCACGGAACCCCTTGTCTCCTACGCCCGCCGCGCGGGGGTGGTGCAACTGCGGCACCCTGACCGCAACGCAGCGCGTTACCCCTCCCGCTACTACCCCGACCGCGTGGCAAGCGGCATGGTGAGCGCCGACTACGCCGTGTACCGCCGCGCCGCCGCCATGGTGTTTCTGCACCATAACAGCGCGGGCAGCGGCTGGACGAACAGCAACCCGCAGGGCATTGTGTTGAGCAACCGCTACAATGGTCGCCCGCTGGCACAGGCTATCTGCAACGCCATTGAGCGAGAAATCTATACCGACGGTATGAGCGACGGCGGCAAGGGCTGCAAGGTGCAGGTGCGCTATGTGGATGCCGACCGCGGCGCAGGCTGGCTGAACACCTGTGATGATGCGGGGATTCCCGCCGCCGTGACGGAAGCCACTTTCCTGAACAACCGCAACCACGCTGCCTATC
This sequence comes from Akkermansia sp., assembly GCA_045615585.1. Taxonomy (GTDB): domain Bacteria; phylum Verrucomicrobiota; class Verrucomicrobiia; order Verrucomicrobiales; family Akkermansiaceae; genus Akkermansia. The sequence continues at coordinate 29,186 of JAZLFB010000167.1, read as the reverse complement.
TGAACAACGATGCCAAGGCACGCCGCTATGCGGAGGCCGTGGGGCATGGCATTGTCAACTATCTGCGTAGCGGGAACCACACGCGCCATGTACGCAGCAACCCCAACGTGGCGGATGAAGGCTCGTTCGGTTATGCGGCGGAATCACGCCGCCTGAACGTACCCGGTGCCAAGCATCTTGTTCATTGAGGCGGGGAATCCTCTTTTTTCTCCTCCTCCACGGGCGGCAAGCCTACCACGCGGGGAGCCATGTCCGCCAACGCGAGCAGGGGCGTGAACGCAGCCGCACAACAGGCGATTTTGAAGAGCACGCCCAGCAGAATCGTCTCCGGCGTATCCCCCAACAAGGCGCACAAATACAACACAAAAGCAGCTATCACGCGCCCGCGCGACCAAGCGGAAAGCGCGGCAAAACGCCCCCAGTTCACCCCCAGCAGCGATAAAGTGAATACTATCAGCAGCAGCGGCAACAGCCCCTGCAGCGGCAACAGCAGCCTACCGCTCACGGCGGTGTAGACCTCGCACACCAAATACAACAGCCCGAAGAGCGCCGCCGATACCGACACGGCGCGGCTGAGATATACCCCGCGCCCCGCCGACAGCACAATCAGACACCACGGCAGCAACAGCAAAGAGAGCACAAAAGCCAGCAGCCCGCAGACGTTGGAAAACCAGCCCAACAACACCCCTGCCCACACGCCCGAATACAGCAGCAGCAGTTCTAACACCGCCGCTACCGCCATGGCGAGCAAGAGCCATGCCGCCCCACGCGCCGCCTTACCCACCGCCGCACGCACCATCGGCAGAATCAGCCACTCATCCCGCCAAATCAGGAAAGGGAAATCAAACATCGGCGGCTTCCTCCTCTTTCGGCTGCGGGGCATAGCCCATGGGGAAGCGGGGCTTGCCGCTCATATCCGTCAGCACACAGGTATCGGTGTAGCCCAGCTCCGCCATCAGCGCGCGCGTCGTCTCGCCTTGGTCGTGCCCCACCTCCAGCATCACCAAGGCATGCGGATTCAGGTGCGGCAGCGCGTCTTTCAGGAAACGGCGCACGACATCCAAGCCGTCCGCGCCGCCGTACAGGGCAAGGGCGGGGTCATGCTGCACCTCTACGGAAACTTCTTCACCATCGGGAACGTAGGGCAGATTGGCCAGCACCAAATCAAACGCATCGGGCGGCTGCACCGCCCCCTCGGCGGGGGCATCCCACGCGGCAAACAGGTTGCTGCGGTAGGTTTTCACGCGGGCACCCAGCGCGGTGGCGTTCTCCAGCGTGAGCGACAGGGCGGCTTCCGACACATCGGCCATCACCACCTCCGGCTTCTGCGCCGCCAGCTCCAACGCGAGCGTAATACCGATAATGCCACTGCCGCAGCCCATGTCCAGCACGCGCATGCCCGCCTTTTTCTCCGCGCGTTGCAGGGCGGCTTCCACCAGCTCTTCCGTTTCGGGGCGGGGGATGAGAGCGCGGGCATCGGTACGGAACTCGCGGCGGTAAAACTCCGTGCTGCCCAACAGGTGTTGCAAAGGCGTTCCCTTGCCGCGCTCTTTCAGCAGGGCGCGCAACGGCACCAGTTTATCCTCCGGCACAGGGTCGTCAAAATGCAGGTACAGCCATGTCTTGTTGCAGCCCAACACATGCACCAACAGGCTTTGCATGGAGTGGCGCGCGCCCTCGATACCGCGCGTTTCCAAATAGGCGGTGCCCGATGTCAGAATCTCCTGTACCGTTTTCATGATTGCTGCTTATTTCAGTTCATCCATGCGTTCCTGCATCTCGGTGTGCTGCATGTGGGCCACCAGTTCATCCAAGGCACCCGTTGCCACCACAATATCCAAGTTGTAGGCCGTGTAGCCGATGCGGTGGTCGGTGAGACGGTTCTGCGGGAAGTTGTAGGTGCGAATCTTCTCCTCTCGCCCGCCGCTGCCGATGAGCGCACGGCGCTGGTCGGAGTAACTTTGCTGCGCCTCGCGCTGCTTCATCTCAAACAGGCGCGCACGCAGAATCCGCATGCCTGTCTCGCGGTTCTTAATCTGTGAGCGTTCCTGCTCGCAACGCACCATGATGCCCGTGGGCAGGTGGAAAATCTGCACGGCAGATTCCGTGCGGTTCACATGCTGACCGCCCGCGCCGCCGCTGCGACAGGTTTCAATGCGTAAATCTTCGGGGCGAATGTCGATATCCACCTCCTCTGCCTCAGGCAGCACCGCCACCGTGGCGGTGGAGGTATGGATGCGACCCTGTGTCTCCGTCTGCGGCACACGCTGCACGCGGTGAACACCGCTCTCGTATTTCAGGAAACGGAAGACTTCCTCCCCCGTCACGCGCACGGTCACTTCCTTGAAACCGCCCACATCGCTGGGCGAGGCATCCAGAATCTCAAACCGCCAGCCGCGGCTTTCGGCATAACGCTGGTACATGCCCAGCAAATCGCCCGCAAAGAGAGAGGCTTCATCTCCCCCCGTACCCGCGCGGATTTCCACAATCGCGTCGCGGTCCTCCGTGGCATCGCGCGGCAGCAGGGCATACTGAATCCACTCCTCCAGCGCGGCGCGGCGGGGTTCCAAAGCAGCCAGTTCCTCACGCGCCATCTCGCCCATCTCCTCATCATCCGACAGCTCGGTGTTATCGGCTATCTGGCGCAGCACATCCTGCATCTCCGCCCACTTAGTCATCAGCTCCTCCGTGCGGCGGCGTTCGCGCATCAGCTCCCCTGCCTTGGCGGCATCACGAAACAGCTCCGGCTCCGCAATCAGCGAATCCAGCTCTGCCAAGCGAGCGCGGCGTTTTTCAATAAGGGGGGCGTAATCCATACGGGGGCGCTATTCTACAGGATGCAGGGCTAAATCGCAAGAGTAAACAGGATTTGGGAAGTTGGAAGTTTGAAGTTGGAGGTTGGAAGTTTTATTTTAGGCGCCCTGCGGGCGCGGGATTTTCGAACGCAGAGCTAAATACCACCCGCTGTCTCATCATCAACACGCAGTTTCGTTCGAAAGGCTAATAAAAGGCCGCAAACAGACAGGAGATGCAGAACTCGTAAGAAAGTGCAGCTTACGCTCTGCTTTTTCGAACTCATGCACGCGCAGCGTGCCAAATTTGATACCTCCAACTTCCAACCTCCAACTTCCAACTTTTTTCAAAAGAATCACCGCTTCCCGAAGTATCAGGAAGCGGTGGTTAAGATAAAAACGATGTTTAAGCAGTGATGACCGCCTTAGTCGGTAGCGATACCGAAGTGGCGCTGAATGTCCTCGAAGATGCGGTCGCGAAGGCGGCGAGCCTTCTCGATGTCGCGGGTACGGAGAGAGAAGCGCAGACGCTCGGCAGTGGCGTCGGGGCGGTGAACCGTTACATGACACCACCAAACACCGCGGTTGTTCCACAGGTGGTGGTTCAGGTTGTCATCATTGATACGAAGCGCGATTTTTGTCTGTTGCGTAGGCATTGCTAAAAAGTATGTTTAGGGTAAAGTTAGGGATTTTTTTCGGGACTCCCCCATACTCAGCGCATTCGTTTCAGGAACCGCTTGGCAGTAACTTGACCCATGCTTGTTATGGCATAGACACCGGTTACTGCCACACCGTTCAAAAAAAGTGGGGATTAGTACAAAATCCCGACCTTCTTGAGGGTGTTGTAAGCGCCGTTCTTGGAAATGGTGCGCAGAGCCTTGCAGGAAAGCTTCATGCGGATATAGCCGCCCTTGCCGCCGTTCAGCTCGGGCACCCAAATGCGCTTTTCCTGGAGGTTGGGGTAGACGGTGCGATTGACCGTCTTGGTGACGTGACGACCGATACCGCCCTTTTTCTTGGCAAGACCGGAGCGATGGATGCGGCGGCCCTTATGCGGCATAGCAAACGTGATATTGCAGATTCTGGACATAAGATTTTCGGTAACGTTAGAGTTAAGTGGGGCGCTATTTTACACGATTTTGCCGCCACGTCAAGCAAAACTACATTGTAAAACGCAAATTTTTCCTCTTTGCGGCGGTTTCGGGGTAAAATTTCAGTTTTCGGAGCCTCCCTTATAATTCTATACGCGCGCACGCGAGGAGATAGTACGGAAACCCGAAAGAATGCGCCCGCACCGCGCTGACAAGAAACGCCGCGCACCCGCGGCAGGGCGGGCAGGCGGCGTTGAAAACCAAGCGGAATCAACCGCGCATCAGTTAAGGCGGAAGGTGATGCGAGCCTTGCTCATGTCGTAGGGAGACACCTCGATACGCACGCGGTCACCCACCACCAGACGAATGAAACGCTTACGCATCTTGCCGGAGATGTGGGCCAGGAACTCATGACCGCTGGGCACCTTCACGCGGAACATCGTGCCGGCCAACACGGCGGACACCACACCCTCCATCTCGATTTCACCCTCGCCGTCATCGTTCTGCTTCACCTTGGGGGCGGAGTTGACGGGGCGGGAATTATTGGGGCGGGGACCGTTGTTACGCTGCTGCGGCTTGCCGCCGCGATTATTGGGGGGATTGGCCATTATTTCGTATTTTTTGATTATTATCGCACCGCAACGTCCTGCGGGCGCGTACGCAAGTTTAATGCGTAAACGTAGGAATAGCAAGCCATTTTTCACCTTTTCACCCCTGAATTTGAAAAAATTTGCCGCATTTCACAAAATACGGTTGACAAAAGGGCGGATTAAGAGTAGAGTTGCTGCCCCGAACTAAGAGGTTCGACGGCGCAAGCCAAACAAAGAGGCGAAAGCCACTAACCGGAATTAACTAGATACAATATGAAAACCTTCTCTGCCAAAGCTCAGGATATCGAGCGCAAGTGGTATGTGATCGACGCTGCCGACAAGGTGCTCGGTCAGGTTGCAGTTGAAGCAGCTAACCTGCTTCGTGGTAAGACCAAGACGATTTTCACCCCCCATGTGGACTGCGGTGACTACGTGATCGTTGTGAATGCCGATAAGGTCGTCCTTACGGGCAACAAGGAACACGCCAAGATTTACACCCGTTACACCGGTTACGTCGGCAATCAGGTGGTTACGACCCCCGAGAAGCTGCGCCGCAAGCACCCCGAGATGATTCTGGAGCACGCCATCCTCGGCATGGTGCCCCACACCCGTCAGGGCCGCGCTCAGGCCTCCCGCCTGAAGGTTTACGTGGGTGCCGAGCATCCCCACACCGCCCAGAACCCGGAAGCCGTTACCATCGCCTAACCCCTTTTCCGAACTATGTCTACTACTCCCTACAATGCCACCGGCCGCCGCAAGGAGGCTATCGCCCACGCTTGGCTGACCCCCGCTGAGGAAGGCAAGTCCGGCAAGATTACCATCAACCGCCGCAGCTTTGAAGAGTACCTGCCCACCGATGCCCTGCAGAACGTGGTGCTTCAGCCCTTCTACGCCACCAACACCATCAAGAAGTTTGACGTCCGCGTGGTCGTCAAGGGTGGCGGTATCCACGGTCAGACGGGCGCTATCAGCCTGGCTATCGCTCGTTCCCTCGTCATGCTTGACGAAGAGAACCGCGCCGCTCTCCGCGCTCAGGGTCTTCTTACCCGCGATTCCCGCATGAAGGAACGCAAGAAGGCCGGTCGTCCCGGTGCCCGCAAGCGCTTCCAGTTCAGCAAGCGCTAAACGCAACACACCATCGAGCCTCTTTTCAGGCCATGCGTTGGTTTCCAACGCATGGCCTGTTCGAGTTTTGGGGGCAACGATGCGGTGCATCGTTGCAGATTCTTCTCACCTCTGTTTTTCCACTTTCCTGCGAACGCAGAGAGAAGTGTTGTCAAACGACGACACCGTCGCAACAATAAAAAAAGCCGCTGCGAGGACATCCCGCGGCGGCTTTTTTGAAGCAATTTCTGTCAGTTCTGCCATTCCGTAGCCCATGCGTCGCTGGGCATGCGCCAATCGCCGCGGGGGGAGAGGGCAATGGTACCTACCTTGGGTCCGTCGGGAATGCAGCTGCGCTTGAACTGCTGCATAAAGAAGCGGCGGATGAAGGTTTTGAGGGTGCTGTCCACCAGTTCATCGGGGTATTCGCCCGCAAAGGCAAGTTTCGCCAAATAGGCCAGTTTGTCGGGCTCGGCACCGTACTTGATGAAGTGGTAGAGGAAGAAGTCGTGAATGTCGTACGGTCCCAGAATGTCCTCCGTCTTTTGGTCGATGGTGCCGTCATCACTCGGCGGCAGCAGCTCGGGGCTGACAGGGGTGTCGATGATGTCCTGCGACACGGCGGCCAGCTCGGCGTCGCTCTGCTGCCCCACATGGTGAATCAGGCAACGGATGAGCGTTTTCGGGATGGAGCAGTTGACGGCATACATGCTCATGTGGTCGCCGTTGTAGGTAGACCAGCCCAGCGCAATCTCCGAAAGGTCGCCTGTGCCGACCACCATGCCGCCCGTCTTGTTGGCCAGATTCATGAGAATCTTGGTGCGCTCGCGCGCCTGTACGTTCTCGTAGGTGGTGGTGCGCAGGGCGGGGTCAAAGTCCAAATCCTTGAAATGCAGCAGACAGGCTTCTTTGATGTTCACCTCCTTGGTGGTGCAGCCCAGCAGCTGCATCATCTTAACGGCGTTTTGGTAGGTGCGCCCCGTGGTGCCGAAACCGGGCATGGTGACAGCCAGCACGGTGCTCATGGGCAGCCCCAACAGGGCACAGGCGCGCGCGCTGACAATGAGCGCCAGCGTGCTGTCCAACCCGCCCGAAACACCGATAACGAGCGTCTTGGCATGCGTGTGCTCCATGCGCTTGGCAAGCCCCGCCGCTTGGATGTTGAGGATATCCTCGCAGCGTTCAGCCTCCACCGCCGGCGGGGGCAGAAAGGGGCGGGCGGGGATAAAGGCGTGCTGCAAATCGCAGCCGTGGGTCGGCACAGGCACCGCCACCGTGCGTGCGGGCGGCAGCTTGGCATCGGCACGGCTGTCGTTGAAAGAACTTTCGCTCATGCGCGCGGCGGCAAGGCGTTCGCAGTCAATATCAGCGTAAATGATTTGGGCGTCGCGGCTGAAACGCTTATTTTCCGCCGCCAAACGACCGTTTTCGGCAATGAGGGCATGCCCGCCGTACACGACATCCTGCGTGCTTTCGCCCACACCCACGGAAGAAAAGACGTAGCCCGCCAAGCAGCGCGCACTCTGCTGCACCACCAAATCGCGGCGGTAGGGGGCCTTGCCCACCAACTCATCACTGGCAGAGGGGTTGAAGATGACGCGCGCTCCCTGCAAGGCCAGCCGAGAGCTGGGCGGCATGACGCTCCACAAGTCCTCACAGATTTCAATGCCGAAGGTGAGCGCCCCGCCGTTGGCATCGGTAAAGATGAGGTCGGTACCCAGCGGCACCTGTTCGCCGCACCAGTCGATGCTGCGGGCGGTCAGGTCGCGCGAGGGGCGGAACTGGCGTTGCTCGTAAAATTCGCGGTAGTTGGGCAGAATACTCTTGGGCACAAAGCCGTGCACGCGCCCGCCCTGCACCACGGCGGCCAGGTTGTACAAGCCCTCTTCAATCACCATGGGGATATCCACAATCGCCACAATATCCGTTTCCGCCGTAGCGGCACATACCTCGGCAAGCCCGCGCTGCGAGGTCTGTAACAGGCGGCTTTGATGGAACAAGTCTCCACAGGTGTAACCCGTGAGACACATCTCCGGGAAGAGTACGGCATGCGCCCCGTGTTCCGCCGCCTGTTTCATGCAGTCAATCACGGCGGCGGTGTTAAATGTCACATCCGCCACGCGCACCAAGGGCGTGGCAGCAGCCAAACGGTAATATCCGTACGTACTCATCTCGCCCCTATTCTGCCAGAATACAGGCAAAAGTCAATGCAAGAGATAGCGGCACCGCGCGGTTTACTGCAACTTTTGCCGCTGCAATTTGCCCGACTCCGTTCGGGGGAGCGGCGTCTCCATCACACAATACAGGCGGGGCTGTTTATGCGGCTCCAAATGCTCGCGCAAGAAGCGGCGGAGACCGTCTTCATCGGCTTCACCCTCCCACACAATACAGGCTTTCACCACCTCACCCAAGATGCCTTCAGGGTCGGATGCACTGATACAGGCACTTTCTCGAACGCCGTGGTATTGGTCTATCCATTCCTCCACCTCGTTGGGAGAAACTTTTTTACCGCCGGTGTTAATGATTTCTTTTAAGCGACCGGCCAGGTGGATATACCCCTCGGCATCAACATAGCCCATATCACCCGTGCGGAAAAAGCCGTCAAAAAAGCTCTCCTGAGCAGGTAGATTCAGGTAACCTTTCATGACATGGGCGCCCTTCACGCACACCTCACCCACCTCATTCTCGCCAAGGCGGGTGCCGTTTTCTGCATAGATGGCAATTTCCGTATGAGGAGAGGGTTTACCCACTGTTTCCAAATGGGCGGATTCCGCATGAAATTCGATAAAGCATGAGCGAGAAGCCTCAGTAAGCCCGTAATGCATGCACAGGCGTGTATTCGGCAATTTCTCCATCAGCCACTGTTTGTCCGACAAAGGCAGAGGCGCACTGCCGAATTCGATGTAGCGCAGTCCCGCCGCCGCAGCAGCAAACCGTTCACCACAGAGATGCTTCAGGTACTGCCATGCAGAGGGCACCATAGCAAAGCCTACAGCCCCACTCTCTTGCAGGGTTCGCAACACCTTACGTTCATTGCCGAAATTGGGCAACAAAATCGCTGTTCCCCCGGCTACCAGCAGGCAGCGCAAACGGCCCATGCCGAATGAATGGCAGAGCGGCAACGCAATAATCTCTTTTTCTCCTGCCTGATTGCCGATAAATTCGTTAATATTGCAAGCGGAGGCATAGATATTGCCCTGAGTCAAAGGCACGCACTTGGGTTCACCCGTGGTACCCGTTGTGAACATCAAATCCGCCACATTGTCCGCAGTCGGGAAACTTACAGGGGGCAGTTCTGTCTCAACGTCTGTTTCCGAGAAAGGCTCAATCCGCACAAGCCCCTCTACCGCATGTTTACCCGCCATATAGGCAGATACAGGAATGCGTTTCAGCAAAGCCGACACACCATCGGGGGTAATGTGCGTATCGACAGGCACCGTTGCAACCCCTGCAAGATGTGCACCGAAATAAAAGCAAATCGTTGCGAAATCCTTATTCGCAGGCAATAAAAGCGTTCGACCTGCGTTCTGTTTTTTCAGCACACAAGCGGCAACCTGCACCCCGCGCCACAGCTGCGCATAGGTATAAGTAGCCTTCCCAATAACCAACGCGGGTTGTTCAGGGCGCACCGCCGCTTGCGCAGCAAGAGATTCTACAACGGAACAGACCATCACTTATTGATTCTATCGTAAATATCCTGCCATGTGTCAACCTCGTTAAACACCTCGGGCGTCAATTCAAAACCGCAGGATTCACGTAGGCAAATCACCAGCGAGAGATACATCATCGAATCCCACTCTTCATAATCGCGGAACTCATCATCCATCGAAACGGCAGATTCGATTTCCAAAGCATCTGCCAAGGTTGCCAAAAACTGTTCTTCTGTCATATACTTTAATTGTTAGAGATATTAGGCTTCTTTCACTATCTTTTTACGTCCGGGACCACCCAACAACTTAGGCAGGGGGGCATAAACGGCAGGATTGCCATAGGCCTTATGTCCGGCAGGCACATCTGCTGTCACCACCGTACCGGCGGCAACAACACAATTATCGCCAATGGTGACACCACTCAGGATAAGGCAATCCGAACCGATAAAGCATTTACTGCCGATGGTAATGGGGCGCCCTGTGCGTGTACCGGCAGCCTTCCATCCCGTTTGGGGAGAATAATTGTGTCCCTCCGAATCGTAAATCAGCGTATTGGGTCCGATAATCGTATCTTCACCCACCGTGACACGGTTGCAGCACACGATACGCGAGCCGCTCATACCGCTGCCCTCTTTCATTTCAATGACAGCCCGCGGAGTCAACGTCCTCAACACCACCGGGTGCAACAATAAAGGATTATGACGCGGGTTTGAATTCAATGTCACGGAATTCCCCAAAATAATACGCGAGCCTCGCACCTTGCGGATATCCGGCATTTTATTAACAATAGCAGACGCCGTCAACTCAACACCTTTAAGGCGAGTCAAGTTACGAAACCACGCCACATACAGGCGGAAAAGAATGGCTTTCAGCGCTTTCATCTAAGCGATAACAGGAACTGAGAATAGGGTACCAATTTCCACAGAGAAGTCAATGCTAATCTTCCCCTGTACAACACGGCATGTTACGGATTTCGCTTTAAAAAGAGCCTAAAACATGCTATAACACACGCATGAAAGTTCTTCTTCTCTCTGCCGCAGCCTTGGTCTGTCTCTCCTCCTGCTGCCGCCATTGCTACGGCACAGGCACCTTGAAAACCGAACACAGTTCGGGCGCGTGTTGGTACTGCGGCGGCGACGGCGGCTGGTTTTTCGAGCCGGGCAGCTCGGGTTTCCAAGAATTTCAATAAAAAGGCGCAGAAAAGCGGTTAAAGAACCGCGTGCGTGGGTCTTGAACCGCCTTTCTTTAAGAAAAATTAATTTTTTTGCAAAAAAAGCACCTTTTTGCTTGCTTTGAGCAGCTTCCATGCTAGACTGTGTACAGTTCCCCTGCTCTACGTTTGAGCTTGGGAGCGTTTCAACCATCAAAACTAGTTAAGATATTATGAAGCAGATCGCTATCCTCGCCCTCGTCGGTGCCGCTTTCGTGTCCTGCCAGCAGCAGCAGCAGCAGCAGCCCGCTGAAGCTCCCGTTGCTCCCACCCCCGTGGAGACCGTGAAGGGCAAGTAAGTCGTTCGGAAGCCATCGGCTTCCCCGACATACGAAACTTCTATCGCGCCTGACTTATGTCGGGCGCGATTTTTTTGCACACAGTCCCAAAGCCCCGCCAACCCTACTACCATGTGCTTTTACGCGACCGACTCGTTCACAAAAACTTAATTTTTTCACCTAAAAAGCACCTCGAGACACATTTTAGTCTTGCGTTCTGCGCAAAAGCGTGTATAATCGGTGCGGTCCCCCAGCCTACTCTTGGCTGACGGGGCGCTTCAAAAACATCAAAACTAGTAAGATAACTATGAAGACCATCGCTATCCTCGCCCTGACGGCTGCCGCCCTCGTTTCCTGCCAGCAGCAGCAGCAGCAGAAGCCCGTGGAGCCCACTCCCGCTCCCGCTCCCGTTGAGACCGTGAAGGGCAAGTAAGTTGTAAGGAAGGTTTACCTTCCCACTTACGACAATTCCAAGCGCGTCCGATTCGTCGGACGCGCTCTTTTTGTGCCCGGCGAGAAGGGTGTGTAAATAGTCGGAAGCGAAACTTCCAACTTTCCCGCCTATGTCTCACATTTTCCTTGCTATTTGCAAGCATTTCCCCTAAACTGGGCTCGTGCATCAGATCGCTTTCAACGAAATCAGTGCGGCAGAGGTGTCTGCCATCCCCACCATGGAGCAGCTGGAGCTTTTCTCCGCCTTCAAGGTCGATGACGCTTGCCTGAAAGACAAGCCCGCTGACTCCCGCTTCGGCGTGGTAGAACGCGACGGGCGCAAAATCTACCGCTTCCGCTCCAAGGACTACCGCATCTACTTCACCGTGGAAGCGGACAACGTGGTGGTGGTGCAGCGCGTGCTGCATGCCGACTCCCTCAAAGATTTCTTCTTCCGCTCCGGCATGGGTAACGCCAGCGAAGACCAGAAACTGGGAAAATCCCGCTCGTTCTGGAAACTGATTGATGACGGCGAACACGCCGCCCGCAAGTAATTTTCCCGTTATTTCACCCCACGGCATGAGCGGCACCCTGTCAGCCTGCATCGGCATGCCCGCGCGCGTGGGGGCGGTGGCAGCCGTCACCTTCACCCAACTGGTGCGTATGCGCCTGTTTTTGGTGCCCGCCGTGTTGGCGGCCCTCTTCCTGCTGTTGCAGTTCATCCCCTACCAAGAGAGCATCAGCGTGGAGTTTCAGGGCGTGGCGCAGCTGCAATTTCTGAAAGATATTTCGCTGGGCTGCATGCAGCTGTTCGGGCTGATTTTCTGTGTGGCCGCCACCTCGCTGCTGCTGCCGCGCGATACGGAGGACCGCATCCTCTACACCATTCTCTGCAAGCCCGTGCCGCGCTTTGATTATCTGGCGGGCAAGGTGCTGGGCGTGCTCGCCCTGCTCTGCCTGATGGTGGGGCTGCTGAACGGTCTGATGTGCCTGTTGCTGCACCTGCGTGAAACCGCCCTGTGCAACGACCTGACCGCCGCCCTCACCGCCAACGGCTACAGCGCGGCGGAAATAGCCCCCTACCTGACCCAAGTGCATGAGGCGGGTAACAGCTGGAACATGCAGCGCGGCATTGCCGCAGGGCTGCTGGGCTACGCCGTGCTCACCTCGCTCACCATGCTCCTCTCAAGCGTCACCAGCGGCAGCATCGTCAGCATGATTTTTGCGCTGGGTGCCTACTTCATCGGCATGTTCCGCAGCACACTGACCGCCTTTCTGCCCGGTGAACCCGGCACAGGCACCTTCGGGCAATGGGCGGAGCGCGTCGTGAGCGTGCTGCTGCCCGATTTCAGCCTCTTTGCCGTAGCCGACACCGCCGCCGCAGGCGCCCCTGTCAGCGGCGGGCTGCTGCTGCAACTCGCCCTGCTGGCGGCGGGCTACATGCTCTTCCATCTGCTGACCGCCACATGGATTTTCAACCGCAAAGAGTTTTAATCTCTCCGCGCGCGCAGCGCGCCAAACTCTAAACTTTATCAATTATAAATTAAAAATTATAAATTGCCTTCATGGACTGGGAATACTTCATCGGCTCCACCCTCACCCTGCTCATCATTCTGGACCCGCTGGGCAACGCGCCGCCCACGCAGAGCATCCTGCAAAGCGTCGCCCCGCGCCGCCGCCGCTTCATTCTGCTGCGCGAAACCTTTTTCATGACCCTGCTGCTGTTGCTGTTCTTCTTCCTCGGCAGCCGCATTCTGCACTATTTCGGTTTCTCGCCCTGCACCCTCAACATTTCGGGCGGTATTCTGCTGCTGCTCATTGCCGTAGGGCTTATCTTCCCCAAGCTCAGCGTGCTGGAGAGCGGGGATGACGACCCCGAAGCGGGCGCGAGCGACAGCGAGCCGTTTCTCGTACCCATCACCGTACCCTTGGTGGTAGGACCCGCCGCCATTGCCTTTGTGATGCTGAAAGCCACCCTGTGCAGCAACATGACCGAACGCCTGTGGTACATGACCAGCATCGTCATTGCCTGTGTGGTAACGGGCGCCCTGCTCATGTTCTCGGAGCACGCCATCTCCCGCCTCGGCAAGAACGCCAGTGCCATTCTCGCCCGCCTGATGGGTACACTGCTGGTGTTGCTGTCCGTTCAGATGTGCTTGGACGGCATCACCCTCTACCTTGAATCGCTGCCGCATTAAGCGCATGCCCGACGACCTTGAACAACGCGTCGCCGCAGGGGATGCCGAAGCCTGTCTGATACAGGCCAAGCGCCTGTTGCGCGGGCGCGGCACCGCCGAACGCAACTACGAGGAAGCGGTGCGCCTGTTCGACACCGCCGCCCGCGGCGGTTCGGCGGATGCGTACTACCAGCTCGGCAAATGCTACCTGAAAGGCATCGGCTGCACACGCGACCCCGGCGGCGGCGTGAGCTGCTTAGAGCAAGCCGCCCGCATGGGTCACAAGGCCGCCGCCTTCAAGCTCGGCGTCTGCTTCGAGAACGGCACAGGCGCCCCCGCCAGCACCGAAATGGCCGCCTACTGGTACCGCAAAGCCGCCGCCGCAGGTGAACTGCGCGCCTACGATGCGCTGAACGCCCTCTGCCGCCGCAGCTGACACCAAACAGGCAATGCCCGCCCTTTCGCGCGTCATGACGCCCCTATCGGGATGTTATGACGCATTATATTATTGACGGGCGCGCGCGTACGCGCGTATAATGCGCGCGTATGAGTGACAACGATACTCCCCCCGCTGATGTTGATGTGACATCCACCGGGGCTCCGCAAGAATACGGCGCCGCCCAGATTGACAAGTTGGAAGGTCTGGAAGCCGTGCGTAAGCGTCCCGGCATGTACATCGGTGACCCCGACCAACGCGGTCTGCACCACTGCGTGTTCGAAGTGCTGGACAACTCCATTGACGAACACCTTGCAGGCTTCTGCACGAAGATTGACATTGTGATGCACGTGGACGGCTCCATCTCCGTGGTGGACAACGGCCGCGGCATTCCCGTGGACATTCACCCCAAGTTCGGCATCCCCGCCGTAGAGCTGGTGCTCACCAACCTGCACGCGGGCGGTAAGTTCGGTCAGGGTGCGTACAAGTACTCCGGCGGTCTGCACGGCGTGGGTGCCAAGTGCGTGAACGCCCTGTCCGACTGGTTCAAGGCCGAGGTGCGCCGCGACGGCAAGCGCCACGTCATTACCTTTGAACGCGGCAAGACGGTGGAGAAGCTGCACGTTGTCGGCTCCTGCCCCGCCCACCAGACGGGTACCACCATCACCTTCCTGCCCGACCCCACCATCTTCACCGACACCACGGAGTTCCGTTTCGACATGCTCTCCCGCCGTCTGCGCGAGCTGGCCTTCCTGAACCCCGGTCTGGTCATCGAACTGGTGGATGAACGCGAGAACCCCGAACGCCACGAAACCTTCTTCTACAAGGACGGCATCCAGGAGTTCGTGCGCCAGCTCAACGAGAACAAGACCCTCATCACCCCCGAACCCATCGTCATGAGCGGCGTGCGCCACATCGAGGTGGAGTACGATGGCAAGAAGATGGAGGACGACGTGATTGTGGATGTCGTGATGCAGTACAACGACAGCGACAAGTACAACATCCTCTGCTACGCCAACTCCATTTTCAACGGCGACGGCGGTACGCACCTTTCGGGCTTCCGCGGTGCCCTCACGCGTGCCGTGAACGCCTACGCCAAGGCGAACAACCTGCTCAAGGACAAAGACCCCAGCCTGAACGGCGACGACGTGCGCGAAGGTCTGGTCTGCGTCATCTCCGTCAAGATGCCGAACCCGCGCTTCTCCTCCCAGACGAAGGACAAGCTCGTGAACACCGAAATTGAAGGCGTGGTCGGCAACGTGGTGTACGAAGAGCTGAAAGAATACTTTGAGGAGAACCCCCAGAAGGCCCGCACCATCATCGACCGCTGCCTGATTGCCAGCCGCGCCCGCGAAGCCGCCCGCAAGGCGCGTGAGAGCGTGCGTAAGGGTGCCATGACGGTGGGCGGCGGTCTGCCCGGCAAGCTGGCGGACTGCTCCAACCGCGACCCCGAACAGAGCGAGCTGTTTATTGTGGAGGGTGACTCCGCAGGCGGCTCCGCCAAGATGGGTCGTGACCGCCGTTCGCAGGCCATTCTGCCCCTGCGCGGTAAGATTCTCAACGTGGAGAAAGCGCGTCTCGACAAAGCCCTCGGCAGCGAAACCATCCAGAACATCATCACCGCCATCGGCGCGGGTATCGGTGACGGCGAGGGTGAGGGTTCGTTCGACATCAACAAGGTGCGCTACCACAAAATCATCCTCATGGCCGATGCCGACGTGGACGGCGCGCACATCTGCACGCTGCTCCTCACGCTGTTCTGCCGCCACATGCCGGAGCTTGTCCGCAAGGGTTACCTCTACATCGCCCAGCCCCCGCTGTACCGCGTGAAGTACCGCAAGGAGGAGGAGTACATTCAGACGGAAGTTGACCTGAACCGCAAGCTCATCTCGCTGGGCGCGGGTGATGTCACCCTGCGCACCGCCGACAAGAGCAAGGAGTTCGATGCGGACTCCCTGATGGGTATTCTCGAAACGCTGATTTCCCTGCAAAAGTTCGATGCCAGCGTCGCCCAGCACGGCGGCAACCTCAAGGACCTGCTGCGCCACCGCGCCGCCCACGGTGCGTTCCCCGAATACTTGGTGAAAGTGCGCTGCGGCAACGATGAGGAAATCGTCTACTTCAACACCATGGAAGACCTGTCCGCGTTCTCCGATGAGAACCGCGACCTCTTCCTGTTCGGTGAGCCGAGTGAGGAAGAACTGGCAGCCAATCCCCTGCCCGTCCGCGAAGGGCCCAGCCGCCGCGCCCTGCTGCACGAGCTGCATGAGGCCAAGGCCATCACCCGCATCATGAGCCGTTTGGAGGAACTGGGCATTGCCCCCGACCACCTGCTGAACGATGAAAACGCCATCTTCGAGCTGGTGGAGGGTGCCAAGAACGTCATCACGCCCATCTTCTATGTGGCGGACATTCTGGAGAAGGTGCTGGAAATCGGCGGTCGCAACGTCAATATCACCCGATTCAAGGGTCTGGGTGAAATGGACGCCAAGGACCTGTACGCCACCACCATGGACCCCGAAAAGCGCGAGCTGCTGCGCGTGCGTCTGGACGACGACAACGCCGCCGCCGCCGACAAGATGTTCACCATCCTGATGGGCGATTTGGTCGAGCCGCGCCGCCGCTTCATTGAGGATAATGCGCTCAACGTGAGAAACCTGGACGTGTAAAGGATTTATAATTTAGAATTTATAATTTATAAAGTTTGAGTTCGGCGTGCTTCGCACGCGGGTATTCGGACTTTAACAAACGCTTAAACAAACTATGAACGAAACCAGAATTCGTCCTGTGGATGTGGCGGAGGAAGTCTCCAAGAGCTTCCTCGATTACTCCATGTCCGTTATCATTTCCCGCGCGTTGCCCGATGCGCGTGACGGTTTGAAGCCGTCGCAGCGCCGCGTGCTGTTCGCCATGCACGAGCTGGGGCTGGCACCCAACAAAGGCACGGTGAAGTGCGGTCGTATCGTGGGTGACACCATCGGTAAATACCACCCGCACGGTGACTCCTCCGCCTACGGCACCCTCGTGAACATGGCGCAGCCTTGGTACATGCGCGATGTGCTGGTGACCGGTCAGGGTAACTTCGGTACCCCCGAAGGCGACCCCCCCGCCGCCTACCGATACACGGAAGCCAAACTCTCCCCCATGGGTATGGCGCTGATGGATGACCTCGACAAGGACACCGTCGACTTCCAGCCGAACTACGACAACAACTTCACGGAACCTGTCGTGTTCCCCTCCGCCTTCCCCAACCTGCTTGTGAACGGCGGTACGGGCATTGCCGTGGGTATGGCGACCAACATGGCACCCCACAACCTCGGCGAAGTTGTAGACGGCATCTGCGCGTTTATTGACAACCCTCTCATCACGCCTGAGGAGCTGCAATTCTACATCAAGGGGCCGGACTTCCCCACGGGCGGCTATATCCTCGGCAACAAGGGCATCAACACCTACTTCCGCACGGGTCACGGCAGCGTGCTCATGCGCGGCAAGATGGAGGTGGTGACCAACGAGAACGGTCGCGAGTTCATCCACATCTCCGACATGCCCTACGGCGTGAACCGCGCGACGGTGCAGGAACGCATTGCCGAGCTTTCCCGCGACAAGGTGATTAACGACATCGCGGGCATGCGCGACCTGACGGACTATGTGGAAATTGAGCTGAAACGCGATGCCCGCCCGCAGGTGGTCATCAACCAGCTCTACAAGCTCACCAGCTTGGAGACGAGCTTCTCCATCAACATGCTGGCCATCCACGAGAACCGCCCCAAGGTGCTCACCATGAAGGATGCCATCAACTTCTACGTCGAACACCGCCGCGAGGTGGTGGTGCGCCGCACGAAGTTCCTGCTCCGCAAGGCAGAGGACCGCGCGGAGATTTTGGAGGCCTACCTCATTGCGCTGGCGAATCTGGATGAATTCATCCGCATCATCCGCGATTCCAAGAACCGCGAGGACGCCCGCCGCCGCTTGCAGGAGTTCCGTTTCCCGACCGAGCTGGCCAAGGGTTTGGGGATTCTCATCCACTCCCAGCCCAGCGTGCAGGGCGACCACTACGTGTTCACGGAGCGTCAGGTGAACGCCATTCTCGACCTGCGTCTCTACCAGCTGACCGCGCTGGAGAACGACAAGATTACGGACGAGTACAAGGCCCTCCTCACGCAGATTGAGGACTACCTCGACATCCTTGCCAACGAGAGCCGCGTGCTCGGCATTGTGAAGGACGAGCTGCGCGCCATCAAGGCCAAGTACGCCACGCCCCGCATGACCCAAATCATTCCGTTTGAGGGCGACATGGCGATTGAGGATCTCATCCCCAATGACTCCATGATTGTGACCATCACGCACAGCGGCTACATCAAGCGCACCAAGACGGATGAATACCGTCTGCAGGCGCGCGGCGGCAAGGGCGTGAAAGCGGCCACCACCAAGAGCAAGAAGGACAAGAACGACTTTGTGGAGCACTTGTTTGCCGCCCAGAATCACGACTACATCATGTTCTTCACGAACACGGGCCGCGTGTACGTGGAGCGTGTGTACGAGATTGACGAGGCCGCCCGCAGCGCGCAGGGTCGTTCCATCAAGAACCTGCTTGATTTGCAGGCAGAGGAGCACATTGCCGCCATTCTGCGCTTGGAGCGCAAGGTGAGCGAGGACGGCAAGGATATCACCTTTGCAGAGGGTTCCGGCAACGTGGTGTTCGCCACCAAGGACGGCACGGTGAAGAAGACCGCGCTGAACGACTTCGTGAACTACCGCAAGGCGGGTATCATTGCCATCAACTTGGAGGAAGGCAACACGCTGGTGAATGCCGAGCTGACAAGCGGCTCCGACCACATCGTGCTGGTGACGCACGACGGCATGAGCATCCGCTTCCATGAGGATGACATGCGCACGCAGGGTCGTAACACCATCGGTGTGCGCGGCATCAAGCTGCGCGAGGGCGACTACGTGGTGGCTCTCGCCGTGGTGCAGGAATCCGCCCACCTGCTGGTGGTTTCCGAGAACGGTCTCGGTAAGCGCACGAGCTTCGATGAATACCGCGTCCAGACCCGCGGCGGCATCGGTCTTAAGACGATGAACTGCACGGACAAGACAGGCCGTGTGGTGTCCGCCACCACGGTGACGGATGCCAACGAGCTGATGATTATGACCAGCGCGGGTCAATCCGTCCGCATCAAGGTCGACACCATCCGCGAAACCGGCCGCGCCACCCAAGGCGTGAAACTCATCACCCTCAACGACAACAGCAAGGAGTCCATCCAGGAAATCACCCTAGTCATCCCCGATGACGAGGACGACAGCGAGGAAGCCGCTGAAGGGGAGGAGGTTACCGAAGCCGCAGAAGGCTCCGAAACCGGGACTCCCACAGAGGAATAATCCCCACGCATAGACACTCATACCACAAGAGCGCAGCACCAAGTGCTGCGCTCTTTTTTTATAAAGAGTCGGAATGTAGGTCTCCGCCCTATCACTTCGTCCCAGTTGTCTCTTTTTCTGCCGGGGCGGGACAAAACTAATCGTGTAGAGCGGTCTTTGTTCTTCCGGTTTATGTCTACACATCATCACGGCACGTTGCGGACTTGTAACTCAGTTCGCCTACCGCATCGGACATGCAGGCAAAACACCCCGGCACCCGAAACGGGCGGCGGGGTGTGTGTTTATTTCCCGGCCACAGGGGCTTCATCCACCAAGGTGACGCGGTTGCCCACATTCATGAGCAGGGTCAGTTCATTCAAATCTGCTTGTTTCAGGCGCACAACAAAACCTTTGCCGCCCCCCTGTTCACCCGCAATGCAAACGCCGTTACCCAGAACCAACACGCGGTTGGAGGAGGGGTATTGATACGAACGCACGGAAAGTTTCTGACCGCCCATATACCCCTCGCGGGCGGCAATCTCAGTCTCGCCGTAGGCTTTCTTATCACGGCCGTCAACCGCAACGATATTGTAGTCGGCTACCAGTTTATCACCGTGCCAGACACAGATTTCGCGCTGCTGCGGGCGAATTTCCATGCTCAAATCCATGGTTACCAACACCAATTTCTGCCCCACCTTCAGGTCACTGGGTGCCACAATGCCGTTGAGCATCATCAACACATCGGCAGGGCATTGATTATCGGCGGATATGCGAGTCAGGCTGTCGCCGTTTTTTACCACATAGACACGCGCCGTGGGGTGCAGGCGCGACAGGTAACGAGGCACGTTGACCGCCGAGGCAATCTGGCGGGCCTCACGCCCGGCAATGCCGTTCTCTTTCAGATAAGGCTGAATCAGGTGCACAGCCTCGCCGCCCTTCTTTTCGGCGATCAGGCGGCGGGCCTGCTGCAGCTCCTGCGGGCGGCGCGGCCAAAGAGAAAAGTTGTCATCTGCCTGCACACACAGGCTAGATAAGACCGCGGCGGCGAAAATCGAATATATTGATTTCATGAGATTGCTGAATCATTTCCATCATAAAGCGCAGGAGCGAGATTTCCCACGCATCTTCCACACCCGTAAGAACGGCGCGAAAGGGGTCACCCGAATGAAGTGCTTCCTCTTTTACGCGTTCGGACACGGTGCGCAAATCATCGTGCACGGTTTCAGAGCTGACCTCTGAACGGCTGAAACGGAAACCGTACTTAAACAAAGCCTGCATCTGCGCACCATGCTCTTCCATCCACTCAAAAAAGCGTTCGGCATCGGCAGAAAAGCCCTCGGTTTCCAACCCGCGCAAATCCGCAGGGCGCAGAATGCGGGGGCGCGCCGCCTCTACCCAGCCACTGCGCACGCGGCACACACCGGGGTCATCCATCGATTCGCAGATGAGGCGGTAATTAAACCGCGTATCGCCGAAAGTATCGATACGGCGGTCCGGCACGTACAGAATGTGCGTGTTCTGCATGGCATGGCTGAAAGCGGCTTCATCCACGGTGCCGTTAAGGGAAAAATTAAAGAAAGAGCGGTTCCGCCCATGATACGACGGAACCGCCCGTTGTGAAAAAGTGTGCGGGCTAATTAGGCCTTGCACTTCTCGATGTAGGCGACAACGTCGGCCACGGACTTGAGCTTTTCAGCGTCCTCATCAGGCACTTCGACGGAGAACTTTTCCTCGAAAGCCATCACGAGTTCGACCGTATCGAGAGAATCGGCGCCAAGGTCTTCGATGAACTTGGAGTCAGACTTCACTTCTTCGATATTCTTGCTGAGCTGAGCAGCAATGATTTCCTTTACCTGGGATTCGATGCTATCGGACATAAGATTTTCCAGTTTATTTTGTAGGTGGCTTTATTCTAGCCTATCGGCGCGTCCGTTGCAACAAAAATTTGCAGGCAGGAGTATAGAAAAATCCTTTTTGGCATTTTTGCCGCAGTAGAATTTCACATTGCGTGATATAGGGTGAACATTCGCCGGCGGGGGTGTACACCGAGCCATACTGTCACACGAAAAACAGGCAGACGCAACTTTCCGCTTGAGAAAAGGAGGCAAAAAATGATAGAGTGAAAGCCGCCGTGAAACGCTTCCTTCTCCAAGTCGTGATTTGCCTGATATCCACCCTCGTTTTGGGGGCGGGGGGTGCGCAGTCCGCCGCGGCGCAAGAGCGTTTCACCCACGCGGAGATTGACGGCACGGACTATGTAAAACTGGCCGATGTGTGTAAGTTCTACGGCTTCACCCCGCGGCAGGGCAAACCCGGCTGCCTTGCCTACGGCGCGGGCAGGAGCACGGTCGTCTCCATCCGCCCCGGCAAGCAGGATTTCTACGTCAACAACTACCGCTACATCCTCTCCTACCCCATCCGCGATAACCAAGGGCTCTACATTTCCGCCATCGACATGAAAAAACTGGTGGACCCCGTTCTGCGCCCCAAGTATTCCGCCAAGAGCGGCACGCTCCGCACCGTCATCATCGACCCCGGTCACGGCGGGCACGACTCCGGCGCGGTGAGCCGTTGGGCGCGCGAAAAGGACTGCAACCTTGCCGTGGGGCTGAAACTGCGTGCGATGCTGCAAAAGGCGGGGTACAAGGTGGTGATGACGCGCGATGCGGACTTCTTCCTCACCCTGCACCAGCGCGTGCAGATTGCCAATGCCGAGCCTGATTCCATTTTTGTGAGCATTCACCACAACAGCGGAGGCAGTGCGGCAGACGGCATTGAGACCTTTACCCTTGCCCCGCACGGCACCACCTCTCCCTTTGCCCGCACCCGCCGCACAGAGGATTTGAGCGGCAACAACCAAGACAGCGAGAACATTGCGCTGGCCACCGCCGTGCACAGCCACGCCATCAAGGCCAGCGGGGCGTTCGACCGCGGCATTCAGCGCGCGCGCTTCTCGGTACTCTGCACCATCCAACGCCCCGCCATTCTGTTTGAGGGCGGCTTTGTCTCCAACCCCACGGAGGGTGCAAAAATCGCCACCCCCGCCTATCAGGATATGCTGGCCAAGAGCATTTTCGAGGGCATCACGGCCTACGCATCCACCGTGTGCAAGCAACGCCCCACAACCGCTGCTTCCGCAAAGGGACGCGGCTATGTGCGCACCAGCATTCCCGGGTCGAAAATCAAAGGTGTAATCAAAGGAAGTAAACGATGAACCGTTCCACAGCACTTGCCGCCGCTCTGCTCTTTCTGCCGCTCGGCGCGGCTTTCACCGCCCCCGCTGCGGCGGCGGAAGCCACCCCTGCCTACCGACCTCTGGAGGATTTGCGGAGTTTTTATAAATTTATCCCCCTGCCCCAACCCGCCGAACGCACACGCGCCGTGGGTAACGGTGCGGCCTCTCTGGTGTTCGGACCGGATGCCCGCGACCTCAGCATCAACGGCACGCGTTGCATCCTCTCCCACCCCGTAAAAGATGAGGTGACCGGGCGCGATTTGCAAGTGTCGGAGACGGACTGGGTGAAATTGATTGACCCCGTTCTGCGACCCACCTACATTGCCAATCGCCGCATGGTGAAAACCGTGGTGCTGGACCCCGGTCACGGCGGGCATGATGCCGGTGCCGCCACCCGACAGGTGCGCGAGGCCGATGTTACCCTGATTATTGCCACCAAAACGGCGGAAGAACTGCGCAAACGCGGTTTCCACGTGGTACTGACGCACGAGGTGAACCAATACCTCTCTGACCAACAGCGCATCGATACGGCCAACGCCGCGCTCAATGCCGTGTTCATCAGTCTGCACCTCAACAGCGGGCGCAGTGATTACCGCGGGGTTGAAACCTACACCGTCAGTCCCGCCGAGCCGGGCGGCAGCGCTATCCCCGGCAATGAGAACGATGCCGCCAACGCCGCACTGGCACTGGCACTGCAAGCCTCTGTGGTGCAGACCTGCGGTGCCAAAGACGGCGCCTGCCGCCGCACTCACTACAGCTTGTTAAGCTCGCTCCGTTGCCCTGCCGCCCTGGTAGCGTTGGGCTATGTCACTAATGAGCAGGAAGCCGCCCAACTAAACACCGATGCCTACCAAACCCGCCTGTCCAACGCGCTGGCGGACGGTGTGTCGCGCTTTGCTGCGCTCATGAACCCGGAGACGATTCTGCAAACGACCACAGCCCCTACCGCAACCGAGCCGGAGCTTGCCCAACCTGTCAAGGTAGAAGCGGGTAAAGAAGTTCCGCCTGCACCGGCAGAACCCGCAGGCAAGCGCGGCAAACGCGGCAGCTCTTCAGCGGGCAAAAAGAACGCCGCGGGGAGCAAGACTCCCGCGCGGCGCAACTGAAGCCGTTTTTCGATGGGGGGATACCCTTATCAATCAACGTTGTCAAAAAGTTCTTCAGGCTTGAAGAAGCGCTTTATTTCCACCTCGGCGCTCTCGGGAGAATCGGAAGCGTGGCAGATATTGAGCATGCTGTTGGTGCCGAAATCACCGCGGATGGTGCCCTTGTCGGCCTTCTGAGAATTGGTGGGCCCAAGGATGGTGCGAACGCGCGTAATCACACCGGGACCGGAGAGGCACAGGGCCACCACGGGGCTGGTCTGCATGAAAGCGGACAGCTTGGGGAAAAGGGGTTCACCGTCAATCACCAAATCGATGATGTGGGCGTAATGCTCGCGCAGCACGGCGTCATCCAGCTGCATCATCTTCATACCGCGCAGGCGGAAACCTTCGCCCAGCAAGCGCTGCAAAATGATACCGGAGAGATTCTTGCGCACGCAATCGGGCTTAAAGAGAATAAGGGTCTTTTCGTCTCTGTTCATAACAAATAGTGTGGTGTTGCCCTTGTTTTACGACAAGTCAGCCCGCCTGTCAAGCCGTTTCGCCCGCAGGCCGGGGCAAAGTTATTAATCGCCCTCTTATTTAAGAGGTGCAGTCATGAGCGTCACGTTTGACAGCCCTTTCAGCCCTATGTACAGCCGATGCTGCCCTGCCTCTAAGCGGTAGATGAAACGGCAGCACAGGGGCTTTTTTTCGTCTATTGCGCAGTAGGCGGGGGCGGGTTCGGCGGCGGGATCATCAAACGGCAAATCGGTGACTTTTTTCACGCGGAAAACCACCACATACAGCCCGCGCACCGGGGCGTTGAGAAGCAAGGTGCCGTCCGTTTCCCGCACAGCGGGGGTACTGCCATGGGCGGGGACATCGCTCGACAGCCATTCGGCTTGACGGCGGCGCATCTCGGCGCGGGCACGGGTGGTTAAAAACACAAAACAACTCACGCCCGCCACTGCCGCGAGTATCCCCCAGAGAACGGCCAAGGGCAGCAGCACGCTGTTTTCCAACAGGCAACAGGCCACCAGCCACAGACTGAGCAGCAGGCAACTCAGCATCTGCACCGCCTCCGTTACATTCCACCCGCTCTCTCTTTCGGGAAGAACGCTTTCGCTCAACAGCCAGTACCCAGCCACCAAGGGGAACGGCACCGCCAACAGCAGCATGCCGACTGCCTCCCGCAGTTCGGCATAAAAGAGGCGGCGGGAATGCAGCACCACGAGCGACTGAATGTTCTCGTATTTCAGTTCAGCGGCGACTTTCATGGTGCATCAGAACAAGGTGAAAGACAAAGCAGAGCAGGGACAACACGCCCCACCCCAACCAAACGGCATTGGCTGCTGCGGCGGAATAAAAGCAACCCAGCAGCACATTGCCGATGCCGAGTAACACGCAGAGCAACGCCGCCAATTCGGGCGCAAGCCACGGCTCACGCCCGCGGCAACACAGCCGTTGCCCCATCATCAGCGGAAAAAGCAGGCAGCAGAAAAAGATGCAAGGCATACGATGCGGTGAAAGAGACATGTAAGAATCATCCGTTTATCCCGTGGCGCAAGCCACCCAAATTTCTTACTTCCAACTTCCAACCTTCAACTTCCAACTTTCTTTTTTACGCCAGCACGCGCGCCCACAGAACCTTCAGGTAGCGACCCTCGGGGTAGGTGGAAAGGAAGGGGTGATCCCAACCGGGGCCGCTCATTTCGAGAATCTGTAGGCGGCGACCCAAACGCTGGGCGGCTTTAATGACGGTCTTTTCAAACTCCGACGGCGACAGCAGACCCGAGCAGGAGCAGGTGACGAACAACCCTCCCTTGCGGACACATTGCAAGCCCAGCATGTTCAGGTCGTTGTACTTTTTAAGTCCCTCTTCCTTCTCCTCATCGCGCCCCAGCACAAACTTGGGCGGGTCGAGCAGCACCACATCGAACAGCTTGCCGTTGCGTACCATTTGACGGGCGTATACAAAGGCATCCGCATGCACAAAGTCAATGCGCAGGGGACCGTGGGCGGCGTTGATGTTGGCGTTGCGCTTCGCCATGGCAATGGCCTTTTCATCCAAGTCAACGGCGGTTACTTCCTCTGCCCCGCCGTGCAGCTTGGCGTAGATGGAGAAACCGCCCGAATAACAGCAGAGGTCGAGCATTGTCTTGCCCTTTACCAGCTTGGAGAGTTTAAGGCGGTTATCGCGCTGGTCGCAGAAGAAACCCGTCTTGTGCCCTTGGGCGAAATCCACCTCGAAATTCACGCCGTTTTCCACAATGCGCACGCGGTTCACCTTTTCGCAGGGCGGGGCTTGGGTCACGTCAATACCCTCCATGCGGGCAATGCCTTCATCCACCGTAATGACGTGGCGCGTGGTGCCGCACAGCTCATGCAGCAGGGGCAGCCACGTTTTCAGGCGCAGCCACACGCCGAGACAGGTGACTTCCAAGCTCAACACATCGGCATAGCGGTCCACAATCAGACCGCCCAAGCCATCGGAATCGCCGTGCACCACGCGGTAGGCAGAGGTGGTGGCATCCAGCCCGCAGTCCTCGCGGCGCCAGCTGACGGCGCGGCGTAAGGCATCTTCGAGCTTGCGTTCGGTGAGGGGTTCGGCACTGTGCGAAAGCATACGCAGGGGCGTGCGGCTCTGCGGGTTCCAAAAACCGCCGCCGAACAGCTCGCCGTTCTTGTCGTAAACATGAATCAGCCCGCCCGCCACGGCATCGGGGCTGACCGCCCCCAGCATGCGAGGGAACACGGCGGGGTTGTAGGTAAAATACTTCAATTGCACCCACGGGCGCAGCCAGTTCTCGCTGCCTTCGGGGGCTTCCGCACTCCTGAAACTGCGGGTGCGTGGGGCGGTGGCGGCGCTGTCGCTGCGGCGCTTCTTATCCTTAAACCACGGCTTGCGCCCCGAGTCATTGTTGCGGAAATCGCTCATGCGGCAAATTATACAGTCCGCAAAGATAAAAGTCAAACGCGATGTATGTTGGACATCCTGTTTGACTTTCGGGCGTTTCTCCTGTATACTGCCCGCGTTATGGAGAATCCGACGACCAATATCGATCTCTCGACGCTCGACACGGAAGCGATGCGCTCCCGTCTTTCCGAGCTCGGGAGCTATCTTTGACCTCGGTGGCATTGAAACCAAGGTTGCCGAGCTTGATGCCAAAATGAGCGCGCCTGATTTCTGGGATAACCCTGAGGCGGCGCGTGCCTTGATGAACGAAGTGAACCCCCTCAAACGCCGTCTGGAGCAGTTCCGCGGCTTGGAGAGCGGGTTGGAAGATGTGGAAGTGGCCATCGAAATGGCGGGTGAGGAACCCGAAATGGCTGCCGAGGCGAAGTCCGAGTACGACAGCTGGGTGAAGCGTTTGGAGGAGTTTGAGCTGCTGACGCTGCTCAACGGCCCCCACGACAACGCGGGCTGCTATGTGACGATTCACGCGGGCGCGGGCGGCACGGAGGCCTGTGACTGGGCCAGCATGCTGATGCGTATGTACCTGCGCTACTGCGAACGCCACGGCTTCACCACGGAAATCATGGAAAGCACCGACGGTGATGAAGCGGGCATCCGCTCCGTCACTATCAAGATTGACGGCGAGTACGCCTACGGCTACCTGAAGAACGAGCGCGGCATTCACCGTTTGGTGCGTATGTCTCCCTTCGATGCGGCGGGCAAGCGCCACACGTCTTTCTGCTCGCTGGATGCCACGCCCGATATCTCCGATGACATTGAGATTGAGGTGAAGGAAGCCGATGTGAAGATGGACACCTACCGCTCTGGCGGTAAGGGCGGCCAGAACGTGAACAAGGTGGAAACCGCCGTGCGTCTGACCCACCTTCCCACGGGTATCATCGTGGCCTGTCAGACGCAGCGTTCCCAGCTCCGCAACCGAGAGGAAGCCATGCGCATGTTGAAGGCTCGCCTCATTCAGTTGGAGGAAGACCGCAAGCGCGCCGAAGCCGACCGCCAGTACTCCGAAAAGGGTGACATTGCCTGGGGTAACCAGATTCGCTCCTACGTCTTCCAGCCGTACCAGATGGTGAAGGACCTGCGCACGCAGTTCGAGTCCGGCAACATTCAGGATGTGATGGACGGGAACATCGACGGATATATCGAGGCGATGTTGCGACATAACGCGAATGCGTAAGTAATTTATAATTTAGAATTTATAATTTATAAAGTTTAGAATTCGGCGCGCTGTCGCGCGCGGGGGGACGAGAGGACGCTCGCGCGCGACGCACGCCTGAAAATTCAAGCATAGGTACATTATGGAAATCAAACCTGAAACCGTCAAGAAACTCGCCTACCCCGCTTTGGCGGCGGTGATGGCAGCAGCTACGCTGAGTTCCTGCCAGCAGCAACAGGGGCAGCCCTGTGCCGGTGTTCCCATGGCTCCTGTCGCCCCCGTTAAGAAGTAATCTTCTTGTTCCCCGCGCACGGAAGTGCGCCGAATTGAAAACTTTATCAATTATCAATTAAAGATTATAAATTCCCTTCATGGACATCAAGCCCGAAACAGTCAAGAAGCTCGCCTACCCCGCTTTGGCGGTGGTGGCAGCGGCGGCATTGAGTGCCTGTGACCCTGAGACGCCGCCGGAAGACATCGACCAAGGGATTCCCGGCGAACCACCCCCTGTCTATAGCGACAGATACCCACAGACTGTGGCGAACCCCCTCCTGTCTATAGCGGCAGGATACAGTCGGAAGAATAATGGCGCTTATGGAAATCAAACCTGAAACCGTCAAGAAACTCGCCTACCCCGCTTTGGCGGCGATGATGGCAACGTCGGCGCTGGGTGCGTGCCCGCCGCCGCAACAGCCCCAACGCTTGGGCGGGAGACACGCTGTCTCCAATCATACGAAGTCTGAAGCTCAAAAGCCTACGGATTCCCCATCGGGCAGCAAAACCACAACGGAAACCAAGGTCGACCCGCCGCAGCGTCTCGGCGGCGTTCCGATGATGCCCAAGAAATCCTCCTCCTCCAAACATTAAGCGTTCCGCATTTTTCACTCTAGCCCTCCCCGAAAGTCCTATGGAAATTAAGCCCGAAACCGTCAAGAAAGTGGCCTACCCCGCTCTGGCGGTGGTGGCTGCGGCGGCATTGAGCGCCTGTGACTCGGAGCCGCTTCAGCGCACGGGCGGGCTGGAGCCGCAGCGTTTGGGCGGCGATGAACCCGCGCCCGCCAAGCAACTGCCCGATACCCCTACGCCGCCGGAATACATCGACCAAGGGATTCGCGGCGAACCCCCTGCTGTCTATAGCGGCAGGATACAGTCGGAAGAATAATGGCGCTTATGGAAATCAAACCTGAAACAGTTAAGAAACTCACTTACCCCGCTTTGGCGGCGATGATGGCAACGTCGGCGCTGGGTGCGTGCCCGCCGCCGCAACAGCCCCAACGCTTGGGCGGGAAGAAACCCGCTGTCTCCAAGCATACGAAGTCTGAAGCTCAAAAGCCTACGGATTCCTCATCGGGCAGCAAAACCACAACGGAAACCAAGGTCGACCCGCCGCAGCGTCTCGGCGGCGTTCCGACGATGCCCAAGAAATCCTCCTCCTCCAAACATTAAGCGTTCTTTTCGTCTGCCCGCGCACGGAAGTGCGCCGAATTTAAAACTTTATAAATTATAAATTAAAAATCATTGCCATCCCATAGGGGATGGTGACAGAATAAAAAAAGTGGTGTTTGACTTTGTACCGATTACACTCATAATCGGTGTGAAATGAAACAAAAAACAAACA
>JAZLFB010000166.1:0-15551 GCA_045615585.1 Akkermansia sp. | reverse complement strand
GCGCAGCCCCGCCGCACCCAGCGCGGCGATATTCTGCACCGTGGCGGCAGCGTTGTCGCTGTCGGGGCGGCGCATCACGAACTCCGCAAGCACAGGCTGACCGGGGTGCCATTGCTCCAGCAGCGGCGTGAACAAGGCTTTTTGCAGCAGCGCGGCAATCTCTTCGGCTTCGGCGGCGGCAAGGTCGTCAAAAGCGTCTTGGTGTGCGCTGCCCGTCTCCGTGTTCGTCCCCGCACCGGGGGCGGTCAGCATCGTCATCAGGCCGCCCGTGGCACGCAGCACCATCTCTTGCGTGGAGAGGTCAATCAGGCGTGAAAAAGTGTCCGGGCCGCCCACGCCGGGTGTCACCGCCTTCACGTCTGACCCGGCGGGCAACACGCCCGCCGCATTGCTCACGCATTGCGTGGCAAAGCGAATATACTCTTCGCGCTGCGCGTCGCTGATACCCTGCGGCATAATGGCGAAAATCGGCGGCGTGCCGTAGCGGCCATTGTAAACCAACCATTGCGCCTTGGCGTTCGCGCGGTCAAGGCAAAGCATGGTGGCGGGCAGGTCAATCGGTCGCCCGCACAAGCGGCGAATAATCGTTTCCTCTGCCACGGGCAGCGGCACGCCGCGCGTCAGCCCGAAGGTGGCGGCGGGGAGTACTCACACCCGATGAGTAACCCCGCAGCAGCATTTTCGGCGGGTGTACTCACACCCGATAAGCACCCGCGCGGCGGCATTTGGCGGCGGGTGTGAGTACACCCGATGGATGGGGAAAGGGGGACGCGGGCACAAAAAAACGCGGCTCACGTTGGGGTGAGCCGCGTTGCGTTTGAAGTAGGTTGATACCGCTTAGTTTTGGATGCGGTCGTTTTCACCGGGACCCCAAGAGGGAGTGTACTTGGGGAAGTCGTTGGTGCTGCCGGGCAGACCGGGCTGCACGCGGTACTGCTTGCGCAGGGATTCGTAGGTCTGCATCATCTCCTTCATCACGTCCGCATATTCGGGGTTCTGAGAGACGTTGTGCATCTGCGCGGGGTCCTTTTCGTTGTCGATGAGCATCCACTCGTTCGCGGGCTTGCGTTCGCCGCTCTTGCGCTCCTCTGCCGTGGGCGTCCAGATGTGGGCGAAGGTGTAGCGGGGGGTGCGGAAGCCGTCGTGGCGGGGGGCGTTGTGCTCACCGGGCTGCTCGTAGAAGGCGTAGTACAGCGGGCGGTTCATGAAGGCATCGTCCTTCCCCGTCTTGAAGAGGGGTGTCAGCGATACGCCGTCAAACTTACGCATGTTGTCGGGCGTGTCGTTGCCCGTGACTTCCATGATGGTGGGGGCGTAGTCAATTTCCTGCACCATGGCATCGGAGCGCACACCGGGGGTGATATGCCCCTTCCAGCGCATGACCATGGGCATGCGGAAGGATTCTTCAAAGATGAGTCGCTTGTCGTACAGACCGTGCTCACCCATGTAGAAGCCTTGGTCACCCACGTAAATCACCAACGTGTTTTCGGACAGACCGTGCTTGTCGAGGTAGTCCAGCAGGTTGGCAATGGATTCATCCACGGCGAGAATCACGCCCAGATAGTCCTCCATATACCAGCGCCAGCGCCGGGCGAGCATGTCTTCCTTGGTCTGAATCTTGCCTGCGTGGAAATCCTCCACAAACTTCTTGGTGCGTTCGGCAAAGTAGTTGTAGTAGATTTCGCGCAGACCGGGTTCCATGCCCGCGGTGGACCACTCGATGTTGTTCTTGGAGGGGAACTTGGGTTCGTGCTTGGTGATGTCGAAGTCGGCGGGAATCTCCTCCTTCTTCACCGTGCCGTTTTCAATGTACTTCTTCAACGCGCCCGTGCCCACAATTTCCTTCATCACGTCGAAGGGAATCAGCTCTTTCACCAAGTGATTGTCGTACCAGTTGCTCATGTGGCTGCCGATGCTCTGCTCGTTGTGGGCAAAGAATTCGGGGCGGTCGGCGAAATCGTCATTCAGCGTGGCGGGGGGTGTCAGCTTAGAGACGTATTCACGGACGAGGGCAAGGTGGCGCGGGGCGGGAATCCAGTTGCGGTGCGGGGCCTTGTGACCCACAATCAGCGCAAAGGGCTTGTTCTTGTCGCGGTTCTCCATGAAGCTGATGGCCATGGAGGTCACCACATCCGTCACATAACCGCGGTTCTTGTGGTACACGGTCTTACCGTCGGGACCAAGCTGCTCGAAGGTGGGGTTCCAGTAGTCACCCTGACCGGGGAACACCTGCCAGCTGTCAAAGCCCGTGGGCTGGGAAACCTGATGCCACTTACCGACAATGGCGGTCTGGTAGCCGCCCGCCTGCAACATCTTGGGATAGGTGGGCTGGGAACCGTCGAAGCGGGAGTCACCCTCGTTACGAACAAAGCCGTTGTTGTGCGAGTGGCGGCCTGTCAGCATACAGGCGCGGGAGGGACCGCAGAGAGAGTTGGCGCAGTAGGAGCGGTCAAACACCATGCCCTCGTTGGCAAGGCGGCGGTAACCGGGCAGCGGCACGGGGGAGTCGGCATCACAGCTACCCAGAGCGCCGACGGCGTGGTCGTCGGTGATGATGAAGAGCAGGTTCGGACGTTCATCCGCTGCCTGAGCCAGCGTTGTGACACACAGCGCGGCAAGAGAGGTAAGGAATGAAAGGAGCTTCATAACGCCGCCATGATAACAAAACACGGCAGCAAAGTCAATGGAATGTACAAATCCTTAAATTTTCGCGCTCGCGCGCGCGAGAAAAATACAGCACCCATCCGACCGTCGGTCAGATGGGTGCTTCTCATTCAGCGCGGGCTTGCCCGCGCGGTAATGCCATTTTATCAGAAGCCGTAGCTCACGTGGGCGTGCACGGTGTGATCCGTGTCGCGGCGGCGGTGTTCCACGGTGTAGAACAGGCCGGTCGTCCACTGCGGGTTGATGACCCACGTGGTGCCCACTTCAGCCATCACGCCGTTGCGGCCGGGCGTGACGCCCTTAATCTTGCTGATGACGCCGCGGGTGACTTCCGCCTTGACGGCGGCATCGTTGCGGGCAAGGTCAGCCAGATAAGCCACAGACAGTTGGGGAATCACGGTGCCGTTCTTACCCATGTCGTAAATCTTGGCGAAACGCACACCCACGGGCATGGTCAGGTTGGTGTAAGAGCCATCCTTGTACACGAAGCCGGAGGTGCCGTTCTTGAGGGTCACGTCCTCTTCATCTGCGTAGGTGAGCGTCAGACCGATGTAGGGCGTGATGCGGGTGGTTTCATCCAGATTGAAGTCATAGGACAGCGTCGTCCCGGCCTTGAACACATCCGTATCCCAAGAGCCGGAGGCCACGAGAGAGCGGTCATAGTACACAGAACCGCGGGCCTTGTTGTGCACACGGCCGTAGGTGAAGAAGCAATCCCAGTTCACCTTGTTGTCACCGGACTTACCGGCGTTCCAATCAGTGTGGCCGTAGACACCCACCATGTTGGCGGTCTGGCGGTCATGCAGGTAGGTGTGGGTAGCCGTGTACACGCCGTACATCTGGCCCAGAGCCACGCCCACATAGGTACGCTTGCCGATGTTGTGGTCGTACCCCACGGTGTAGCCGCCGCCGTTGTAGTGGTAGCCGCTGCGGTCGCCTTCGCGGTTCACGCGGTCACCCTCGGCCAGCATCACACCCCACAGGCGGTGGTCGCCCTGGCGGGGCATGCGGACTTCAGCCATGATGGCATCGCTGAACGCACCCACGGAGTTGGCGGCGCTCAGGATGGTGTTGGCCACAGCCTCACCGCTGGGACCGGCAAGATCCGTCAGGGCGGCGGGGTTCGGGTCCACGTAAATCTTGTACTTACCCTCCTTATCGGTTTCCACCACGATACCGTAGTTGCCGTTGATGGAGGTCTTCACCTTGCCATCCACGGGCGTGCCGTCGTTGTCCACCACTTCCACGTTGTCCACGCCGTTACCCGAAATCATGGTGATACCCACGTGGGTTTCACCCGCAATCAGGCGGTCGAGCACATCAACGGGAAGCACCACGTGGAACTTGGCGTTTTCGTTCAGCGTAGCAGAAGCACCGGAACCGAGGATAATGTGACCCGTACCCACGTCACCTTCGGGGGTGTCCACGTGCGTATCCGTCACCTCAAAGGTGATGGCGGCATTCTTGTCCACATTCAGCTTGGTGTCAATGTTCCACACGCCTTCGTCCACCATGTGAACGGTAGCGCCGGAACCCACCGTAGCCGTGCCGGAGGTGTTGGCCACGGCGTAGTCATCCACGTAGAAATGGCCCTTATCACCCAGCGTGATGTTCTCGGTGTTGATGGAGGTCACCACGTGATCCAGAATCAGGCTGCCGTCCTGCACCGTCACATCGCCGATATCGGCGGAAGCGGCAGAGGAGAGAATCAAGCTACCGCCGTCATCCACCGCCAGTTCATCGGCAGCAAGGTGGGTGATAGCACCGTCAATAACGGCCTTACCGCCGTCCACGCCGAGCTTTTTCACCTCAACAGAGGCACCGTTGTGAACATCCAGCGTAGCTTTCTTAGCCACACCGATTTCGCCGTCACCCGTGATGGCCGTATGCTCACCGTTCACCGTGATGGAGGAGGTGGAGGTTTCTGCCGTCAGAGATTCGGTAATTTCCAGCTTAGAACCGTCTTGCATGTCCAGCACGCCGTGGTTACCCAGAGCGATGGTACCGGCAGAAAGCGTGGCGGCTTCACCCGTCATCTCAATCGCGCCGTCACCCTTCACCGTGCCGGTCTCATCGCCGCCCACATAAATCACAGGCAGATCAATCGAGGTCGCCGTATCGGAAGCCTCGATAATCAGCTTACCCTTACCGTTGTAACCCAGCCAAACAGGTACATCGTCGGCCACCTTAAAGGTACCGCCGTCAAACACATACAACTCACCGAAGCTGACGGAGTTGGTGGCATGCACACCGATGGTCACCTGACCGTATTCCACATTCAGCACAGCACCGTCAGAGACATACACCGTACCTTCACCGTTGCCGCTGCCGACAATCATCGTATCGTAGATATTCGCCGTACCGTAGATATTGAGGCAACCCCAACCGCCGTAGGAGGAGTTACCCACGCCGACGGCAAAGTTGGAGCTTTCGTTGCCGAACACCTCCAGCGTCGAGCCGCTGTCAATAGCCAAAATACCATCGTTGAAATCGGTGGAGGAAACGCCCGCGCCCCTACCGCCGAGGTAGAGGATGTCACCCATCGTCACCGTGGCGTTGTTGGTAATGCGGGCCTTTACCTTACCATAAGCGGTACCGATGCAAACGGTATCCCAAATGCTGGTATCGGAGGTCCATTGCGTACCATCAGGCACAATGGTCGTAGCCTGAGCGCTCATGCAAGCACCCAGCACAGCTGCGAGAAACAATGTTTTTTTCATATTGTTAAGATTAATGGAGAAAGAAAAACGAACACGGCATGAGGGCATAGCTCACCCCGTACACGCGCGAGCATAATAGAATAATGCTTTCATGTCAAGTTCATAAGCTGCATTTCAACAATTTTCCGCAGTTTTTCCGCCTAGATGAAAAACACCCATCCGCATGAAACGGATGGGTGTTTGAGAATGAAACCGTACTTACTTTACTGATTTGTACTTTTGACTTTGTACCTCCATCAGCGGCGGCGCCGCGCGCAAAGACCGGCGAGAGCCAACAGGGAAAGCGTAGCCGTGGCAGGTTCGGGAATGTTATCCGTGGAGAAAGTCAGGATGGTTGCTTGACCCTGCCCCTGATAGTCATTATAGTGAGCAATGCTGAGATGATTCAGCGTGATGCCTGCCTTCTGCATATTTTCATCGAGAATGATAGACATGGGTGAATTATCCCCCATGAAGTAATGTTTACCTTCCTCAAATTCGTACCCTTCTTGCTCGAGCTCTTTGCTCAGCTTATCATCGATAGCGGAAGAAACATCAACCCCCAGCATCACCAGATTGAAGGTGAAATGCTTGTAATCCGAGATATTGGGCAGGTCGTCATCCAAGAACACAACAATGGAACTTTCGCCATCAACCAGCGAGCAACCCGAAAGCTGAGAAGAGGTATAGGTGATGATTTCGCCCTTATCCCCCGCTGTGTGATGGTGCTCCGGGTTTGTACACTCACTGACGGACTTCTCTGCAAGCCCTCCGTTTTCCGTAGCCGAAACATGCAGGTCATTTTCACCCAGCAGATAAATGCGAGCCATTTCGCCTTTGGCGGCCTTGGCACCGATGACATCCTTAACATTGACGCGAGAGGTAGCATCCACCGAGACATCTTCCAGAATACCGATTCCACCTTCGTCATCCAGATAGACGGAGGAGTTATTCTGCACCTTCAGGCACATATCATCCTTGCCGTTAAAGTTCATCATCCAAAGAACATCGGCACATTCGACAGTCGAGTTGGTGACATTGATATAGCCGGTCAGGTGAGCCTCGTTGACTTTCGCATCAACATTTACCACGTTAATGGGATTCGTGCTAACGTGATCCGTCAGAGAGATACCTTCGGCTACAACGATACCCTTCTTGCTGCTGCCTTCAGTTGCCGCAATACTGGTTTCTTGAACCACCACATTGCTGAGGTGGCTCTCTTTACTGAACTTATTCTCCCCGCCTAAAATCAGGTTGGTGTATTGAGGTTCGTTGTTGGTGAGGTTACCACCGGGGATGTTAATGCCGGTCTTTTCACCCATAACGAGCTCGGCACCCTCTGCAACCTTGATGATGGCACCGGTTCCGCTACCGTCTTTTTGAGAAGCACCGATGACTCCCTTAGGCGGATTATCTGAGCCGAGAGACGGATTTTTCAGTTCCATCGTGCCTTCCTGCACATCGACATTACCGGTGAATTGGTTTTCCTTGGAGTCGGTGTTCACAGTGGCTTCAAGCGTGCCGCCACCTTTCTTAACGATATTATCGCTGCCAGAAAGGGTAACTTTCACCGGGTTCCCGTCCTCAACATAATATTCACCTGCCATAGCGGACATAACGCAGCAGAGCACAATTGCTAAGAATAATGTCTTTTTCATTCTGTCAATTGGGTTTTTAAGACCTTTTTTCGGAGTTACCGAAAAAGGGCGCGGGGGGATATACACCAGATATTTGAACTTGTCAAGCATAAACCCAATATGTTTTTGGCATGGTGCATCTAACAAATTTTGTTGCCACCCTATTCTGTGGTTTGAGCAGGGTGGGAGACTCGCGGGGTTGGTTCATGGATGCGCGGGCAAAGCCTGCGCCGCATTTAAGGCGGCATTCTGACGGCACGTCAGAATGGCATCGTGTGCCTTGTGCGCCAACGGCGCACACACTTTGGGGAGTGCTCTAAGCACGTCCGACGTATAGCCACACGTGGAAACGTGTGGGGCAAGGCGGGTGGCATTACGCCCCCCATAACCCTGCCGCCATGCGGCAGGGTGGTTGCAGGGCGCCTGTGGCATACCCCATGCGGTTGCCACGCGCTTTGCGTATCAACCTATCGTATCGGAATCACCGTTGACGCGGAGCGCAGGAGACGTACAAGAGACGTGCCACCCATCCTTCGGTACCACATGTGCCCGACAAGCGGGCACATGTTCGCGGGGGTGTAATGCCACCCGCTGAACCCCCACGTTTACACGTGGGGTTAACGTTGCTTCGGGTGCGCCCCACGCACCCTCACCCTGCTATGCAGGGCAAACCCTTGCAGGGTTTGGCTAGTCTGCCTTACAGCCGTCGGCAGCCTTGTGGCGCTACCAAGGTAGCCGATAAAGTTCCACGCGGGTATGCCGCGCAAGACCTCGACAACTCCCCATTTGTCGAGGTGCTCTAAGAGAAGACAATGAAATAAAAAATCCCCTTATTTTAATTTTGAGGGCAAAGTTAAAATAAGCAGACAGATAAAAACAGTCCGGGCTGCAAGGCGTCTGCCTTGCAGCCCGGTGTTGAGTGTTTCTTGGGGGAGCCTCGCTTTACTTAGCGAGCGTCGCACCGGCCTTGGCATCGATGGCCTTCTTAGCCAACTCGAACACGGCCTTGAAGCCTTCGGGGTTGGCAACGGCAAGCTCGGCAAGAGACTTGCGGTCAAGGTCAACGTTGGCAGCCTTAAGACCCTCCATGAAGCGGGAGTAGGTCAGGCCAAGGGGACGCACGGCGGCGGAGATACGAGCGGTCCAGAGACGACGGAACTGACCCTTACGTCTCTTGCGGTCGCGGTACTCATACTGCCATGCCTTGTAGACGGCATCCTTAGCGTAGCGGAAGAGCTTGCTGCGGAAACCGCGGAAGCCCTTGGCGCGAAGCAGGATGCGCTTGCGGCGGGCGCGGGAAGCCGGCCCATTAGTAGCACGTGCCATAGTTCTTTAGTATTCTATGTAAGTTGAACGAACTGTTCTTCCTCACCTCCCTGCAGTCTCGCTCGTTCTATCTTTCACAATGGAAAGAAGGCTGCATGAAGGCCGCCCGATATGCGGGCGGGACTTAGCTTATTGCCATGTTCCTCGGCTTAAGCGAAGGGCATGTTCTGCTTGACGGCCCAAACCTGAGTAGCGTCCACCAGAGCGGGACGTCCGAGGGCGCGCTTGCGCTTGCTGGACTTCTTCTGGAGAATGTGACGCTTACCCTGCTTGCGACGCAGAACCTTGCCCGTGCCGGTCACCTTGAAACGCTTGGCAACAGCCTTACGCGTCTTATTGATACCACCTTTGCGGGTCATGGTGCAGGGATTATACACGCATTTTGCCCCTTGGCAAGGAAAATATGGCGATTTATGTTGTTTTTTTCATTTTCTGCTTTCTCTTGCCTTGCCGATGTCAATCTGCTACCCTGTCGGCATGAACGGTCGAATCCCGGCTATTGATGTGTTGCGCGGTGTCACCATGGCTCTGTTGGCGGGCGGTGCTGCGTTGGTGTCGGCGGTGTTGCAATGCCTGTGCGGCGAGGTGCCGCCGCAGGTGGCGGCGCAGCTGACACACGCTGAGTGGGGCAGAGGGTTCACCTGTTGGGATATGCTTATGCCGCTCTTTATCTTCCTTTCTGGCGTGTCCGTCCCCTTTGCTTTCGGTAAATACCAAGCGCATTACGGTGCCGAGTGGCGGCAGTATGCGCGGCGGCGCGTGCTGCGCCGTGTGGTTCTCCTCTTTGTGTTGGGTATGGCGGTGCAGGGACATTTGCTGACCTTTCAGACGGAGCAGATGAGTCTGTACTGCAACACCTTGCAAGCCATTGCCGTGGGGTATCTTGTGACCGCTATGGCTGTGTCAGCCGGCGGTTTGCGGCTGCAAGGCTCGGTTGTTGCGGCTCTGTTGGCGGTGTACGGGTTACTGCTGCTTTATATGCCCTATAACGGACATGCGGGCGGGCATTTTCTGCCTAAGGATAATGCCGCCTACTTCGTCGATTGTCTGGTGCTGGGGCGTTGGCAGGACGGCACGGTGTATACATGGCTGCTCAGTTCCTTCTCCTTCGGGGCGCTGGCATTGATGGGTGCTATGGGCGGGCAGGTGCTGCAACGCCTGCCGATGCTGACGGCAGCGCTTGCGCTGACGGCGGCAGGGCTTATCTGCTTGGCGGCGGCACAGTTGTTGCAGGGGGAAATCCCGCTGGTGAAACATATTTTCTCGCCTACAATGGTGCTGTGGAGCGGCGGTTGGTGCGTGCTGTTGCTGGCTCTCTTTCACCTGATATTCGATATCACCCCGCGCACATATGCGTTGGGTTTGCCTTTTTATGCGTTCGGCAGTAATGCGTTATTGGCGTACCTGCTTACCAACCTGCCGGGCGTGGGCGGACATGCGCTGTGGTGGGGGATTGCCCATCCGCTGCTGGGCGGCTTTGCGGGGGTGTTCGGGGCGCATGCCGACACCGTGTTCCGCCTCGTCTCTTTCCTGCTCTTGTGGGCAGTGTTGGAGATTCTGCGCCGCCACCGCTGCCTGCTGCGGGTATAAAAAGGGGGTGATTTCGCAACAAAAACGTCACTTTGCGCGCTTTTGTGCAGAATCTTCTTGTCATGACCGCACTTTTGCGCTAAAAAGACTGTAGGGATAAAGAACACCCCTACTTTTTTAACTATGGAAACAACTCTCAAAATGCACGGTTTGGTGGCGGCTACGCACACCCCTATGAACGCAGACGGTACTTGCAACCCCAACGCGGTGGATGCACAGGCAAAGTTTCTTGCAGAGCAGGGCATCAAGATGACCTTCATCACGGGTTCCACGGGTGAATCCGCCCACATGCAGCTCACCGAGCGCATGGAGAACATGGCCGCTTGGGGCGAAGCCAAGAAGAAGTACGGCATCGGTTTCGTGGTGCACACGGGCGGTAACAGCGTGTACGACGGTCGCGATTTGGCCGCTTACGCCGCCAAGGTCGGTGCTGACGGCACGGCCAGCAACTCCCCCTGCTACTTCAAGCCCGGCACCGTAGAGGCTCTGGCCGACTGCGCCGCTTTCGAGGCTTCCGGCGCTCCTGAGCTGCCCTACTACTTCTACGACATTCCCGTGCTGACCCACGTGGCGTTCAACCCCTGCAAGATTATTGACGCCATGTCCGCCAAGATTCCGAACTTCTGCGGTATCAAGTTCACCAACCCCGACCTCGCCCTGTACATGGACGCTCTGACCAAGGACGGCGGCAAGTGGGATATCCCCTGGGGTGTGGATGAATGGTTCCTCGGCGCTCTTGCCACGGGTGCCAAGGGCGGCGTGGGTTCCTCCTTCAACTATGCTCCCAAGCTGTACCAAGACATCATCAAGTCCTTCAACGAGGGTGACATCGAACACGCCCGCCACCTGCAGAGCCTGTCCGTGAAGATGATTAACATCATCGCCTCCAAGGGTTACATGGGCTGCTGCAAGCAGATTATGGGCTGGTGGGGTGTTGATCTGGGTCCCGCCCGTCTGCCCATGGGTACGCCCGATGCCGCCACGGTGAAGCAGCTGAAGGATGAGCTGACCGCCATCGGCTTCTTCGACTGGGCTATCAACAAGTAATCTGCCGATACCATGGATACACAAGCACTCGGGCAGTTTTACAAAGATAAACTGCTCAACGAGATTGAGCCCTTCTGGTTCCCCCGCGCGGTGGATACGGTGAACGGCGGCCTCTACCACTGCTACGATGCAGACGGTACGCTGGTGGACACCGACAAGAACGTGTGGGCGCAGGGTCGCATGGCGTGGATGCTGCTCACCTGCTACAACAGCATTGAGCAGCGCCCCCAGTGGCTTGAGTACGCCGAAAGCGCCCTCAAGTTCTTGGAGGAGAAGTGCGTTGACCCCGAAGACGGTCGCATGTTCTTCCATGTGACCGCCGAGGGTACGCCCATCCGCAAGCGCCGTTACGCCTACAGCGAATGTTTTGCCGCTATCGCTTGGGCCGCCCACCACGGTGCCACGGGTGACCCCCGCAGTGCGGAGCGCGCCCGCCACTGGTTCGACATCTTTGCCGACATCTTCTTCACCCCCGGCAAGATGGCACCCAAGACCACGGGCAAGCGCCCCGGTGAAAACCTGGGCTGCCGCATGATTATGCTGGTGACGGCACAGGAAATGCGTAAGTATCTGGGCGATGCCGACGGCTTCTACACCGCTTGGATTGACCGCTGCATCAAGGATTTGCAGACCCTCTTCATGCACGAGGACATCAAGGCTGTGCTGGAGAACGTTGCCCCCGACGGCAGCATCATCGACCACTTCGACGAGCGCACGCAGAACCCCGGTCACGCCATTGAAGGTGCTTGGTTCATTCTGGAGGAAGCCCGCTACCGCGGTGCCGAAACCCACAAGGACCTCATTGAAACCGCCTGCAAGATGATTGACTGGTCGCTGGAACGCGGCTGGGATAAGAAGTTCGGCGGTCTGCTGTACTACACAGACGTGTTCGGCGGTCCCGTGCAGGAATACTGGCACAACATGAAGTTCTGGTGGCCGCACGATGAGGCCCTTATCGGCACCTGCCTTGCCTATGTCATGACGGGTGACGAGAAGTACGCCGAATGGCACCAGCGCATTCACGACTGGTCTTTCGAGCACCTTCAGGATAAGGAGCACGGCGAGTGGTACGGCTACTGCGAGCGCGACGGCTCCCCCGCCAACGGGCTTAAGGGCTCCATGTGGAAGTCCTTCTTCCACCACCCCCGCGCCCTGTGGAACTGCGCCCACTACTTCGGCGCCATTCCCGAGGCCAAACCCCAGCACTAATTTCTCTCGCTTTCATCAGATAGTATGATTATCGGTATTCTTAACTCCGGCGGTGACTGCCCCGGTATTAACGCCGTTATCGAAGGCTATGTGGATGCCGCTTACCGCCGCGGTTGGCGCGTAATCGGCTTCCACGACGGCTTTGAAGGCTTGCTGCCCGTAGCGGGCGGTCGCCGTTACGAG
Source organism: Akkermansia sp. (assembly GCA_045615585.1). Taxonomy (GTDB): domain Bacteria; phylum Verrucomicrobiota; class Verrucomicrobiia; order Verrucomicrobiales; family Akkermansiaceae; genus Akkermansia. The sequence goes on along the minus strand of JAZLFB010000166.1, from coordinate 3,196 downwards.
CTGCTTACGCCTCAGAAAACGCACCAGATTCGCTCCTCTGGCGGTACCATCCTCGGCACCACCAGCACGGGCAATTTCAAGATTCACATCAATAAGCTGGGCCGTCGCTCCATTGACCCGGACATGCTCTCCAAGGCCAAGAAGACGATTGCCGCTCTCGGTCTGGAAGCTCTGGCCGTGGTGGGCGGTTCCGGCTCGGCACGCACGGCTCACCTCCTGTCTCAGGAGGGTCTGCCCGTGATTTCCATTCCCAAGACCATCAACAACGACCTTTGCGATGCCAGCGACTATACGTTCGGCTTCCAGAGTGCTGTTTCCGTGGTGACGGAATCCATCGACCGCATCCGCACGACCGCCAACTCTCACCAGCGTATCATGGTGGTGGAGGTGATGGGCGACCAGTCCGGCTGGATTGCCCTGCACAGCGGTATCTCTACGGCTGCGGACGTGGTGCTCATCCCCGAAATTCCCTTCGATTTGCAGAATGTTGTGGATTGCATCAAGGCCCGCAAGGATGCCGGTCAGCGTGAAATCATTGTGGTGGTGTGCGAAGGTGCACGCCTCGACGGACAGCTAGTCACCGTCCGCAACAACGATGCGGGTGAGGAACGCTTGGGCGGTATCGGCAACATCCTCTGCCACAAGCTGGAGGAAATGACCGGCATCGAAACCCGCTACTGCGTGTTGGGTCACACTCAGCGCGGCGGTTCCCCCTGTGCGTTCGACCGAATCCTCGCCCTGCGCTTCGGTGTAGAGGCGGTTAAACTCATCGAACGCCGTGAGTTCGGTAAATCTCTCGTGCTCAACGGGCCGGATATTCACACCGTACCCATTGAAGAGGCCATTGCCCAGCTGCGACTGGTGCAGCCCGACAGTCATCTTGTCCACACCGCGCGCGATTTGGGCATCATCTTCGGCGATTGCAAGCCCGAAGAGCTGCCCGCCCGCACCCCGCAGGACAAGGCCGCCCGCAAGACGCGCAAGACCAAGAAAGCATGAATAAGCTTACCATAGCCTTTAGTTCGTTGGCGGTCGCCGTCGGCGGGTTGTTCTGCTCGTGCTCGCAGAATCGCCTTCTGACGCCCGATAAGACCGAACCCAGTTATGTGGCCGTTGAATCCTGCAGCGGGCGTGTCCTCTACTCCAACAACGCCAATGTGCGCCGCCCCATCGGCATGCTGGCCAATGTGGCCACCGCCGTGGTGGCGTTAGATTGGGTGAACGCCAAGGGTGTCAACATGGATACGCAGATTACCGTGCCGGCCTATGCCGTTACGTCGCCGCGTACCAACCTGTTGAAGTTGCAGCCCGGTGATACCATCAGCCTGCGCGATGCGCTTTATTCCACCGTGCTGTGGGATGACAGCGCATGCGCCGCCACGGTGGCCCATGCCTGCGGCTCTTCGCTCGACCCGTCTGCCCCGCAGTCGGCTTTCCTGGCACAGATGAACCTGTTGGCCAACCGACTGGGGATGCATTCCACCTACTTTAAGGGTGTCAGCGGTACCGTTATCACACAGGCTTCTGCCCGTGATATGGTTCTGCTGGCCATGTATGCCATTGACAACCCCGCCTTCCTCACCATCAGCAGCACTCGCAGCTGCACGGTTACGGTTCATTCCCCTGCATCGGGCAGCCGTCAGCACACCATCAACAACACCAACAAGCTGGTTGGCAGTTCAGAGATGGTTGAGGGGCTGAAAGCGGGCAGCTCGGTCAGTGCCGGCTCCTGCCTTATGGTGACGGCGCGCCGCGCTTCGGTCAAGCGCATCAACCCTGCCACGGGCAAGGAAGGAACCTTCGGTCAGCGTATCGTGGTGGTTGTGTTGGGTATGCCCAACTCCTCCACCCGCTACAGCAACGCCTCCAAGTTCCTGCGCGACGGCTGGGACGCATGGGAAAAGTGGCTGCCCACCAACGATTATCAGGATCCCACTCAATTTATCCTTCTTCCTAACTAAAACCTCTTTATCGTATGAATATCGGTATTCTTAACGCCGGCGGTGACTGCCCCGGTCTCAACGCCGTGATTGAAGGCGCCGTGTGCGCCGCCACCGCCCGCGGTTGGACGGTCTACGGCTTCCACGATGGTTTTGAGGGGCTGCTCTCCACGCCCGACAACGAGCGCTGGCAGATGCTGACACCCGCCAACTGCCACAACATTCGTTCGCTGGGCGGCACCATCCTCGGCACCGTGAACAAGGGCAACTTCACCGTCAAGAGCGGTGTGGGCGGCCGCATGCAGATTGCACAGGATGTGCTTGACCGCAGCAAGGCCACCGTAGAACGCCTTGGCCTGAAAGCCCTCATCGTGGTGGGCGGCGACGGCTCCCAGACCATCGGTCAGGAGCTGCGCCAAATCGGTCTGCCTATCGTGGGCGTACCCAAAACCATCGACAACGACCTGGGTGCTACAGACTACACCTTTGGTTTCTGGACAGCTGTTTCCATTGTGTCCTCCAACTTGGACCGCCTGCGCACCACCGCTTGCTCTCACCAGCGTATGATGGTGGTGGAGGTGATGGGTCGCCATGCGGGCTGGATTGCCCTGTACGGCGGTATCGCCGGCGGTGCAGACGTCATCCTCATCCCCGAAATCGAGTTCACGCTTGAGGATATTGTGCGTAAGGTCGAGCTGAAGAAGGCTCTCGGTCAGCGCGAAATCATCGTGGTGGTCAGCGAAGGCGCCAAGATGAACGGCAAGCTCCTCACGCTGGATGAAGAGACGAAGGGCGAGGTTCGCTTGGGCGGTATCGCCAAGTTCCTCTGCACCAAGCTCGAAACCATCACAGGCATTGAAACGCGTTACTGCGTGCTGGGTCACATTCAGCGCGGCGGTTCCCCCATTCCGTTCGACCGTGTGTTGGGCGTGCGCTGCGGCGCTAAGGCCATCAACCTCATCGAGGAAGGCAAATTCGGCGAAACCGTCGCCCTCAGCGGCACGGAGATGGTCTCCATGCCCATCGAGGAAGCCGTCCGCACCCTGCACCTCGTAGACGGCAGCAGCCAGATTATCGAAGCCGCCAAGGAAACAGGTATTTCCTTTGGTGATGCGGATGAATAAAAGAAATTTATAATTTAAAATTTATCATTTATAAAGTTTTAAGTTAGGCGCGGGCATAGCCCGCGCGGAATTTCCGCAACAGGTCTGACGCCAGCGTCAGACCTGTTGTTCTTTTTTTTGCGCGCAAGGCGT
>JAZLFB010000165.1:0-5247 GCA_045615585.1 Akkermansia sp. | reverse complement strand
CCGGCCAGGGTGTTCTCACGGTTCATCTTGCGGAATTCGCCCTCGGCGTTCACCCAGGCGTTCACGTAGGGCATGTTCTCGTTCACCACGCACTCCGCGCAGCCCATGGAGGTGGTGCGGTTGCGGATGCTGCGCAGCTGGCGCTCCACATCCTTGGAGAAGGCGGAGCCCATGGCGGCGTAGGAGGCACCGGCCATGGCGGCTGCCATGCGGTCCGTATCGGCACGGGGGATGCGGCCCTCCTCAAGCGCGTTCATCACGGCGGCCAGGTCGCCCGTGGGCATGGCCATCTGCGGGTCGAGCTGCCTGAAGGCGGCATCCAGCATGTGGGCGCCGGCGCGGCCGTTGTAGGTGGTGGCCTCAATCTGGTCCAGCACATGAGTGGTGTTCAGGTCCACCAGAATCCTGCCGGCTTCCAGGCGCGGATTAATGTAGTAGCGGTGGAAGAGGTTGCCGTTCAGGGTCACGGCGGCAAAGCTGTCCTCCGCTCCCAGGTAGGCAAGCACCAGACCTTCCGTCTGCCCGCTGGTGCTGATCGGCAGTTTCTGCACGTCCGTTTCCGTCTGGTTGACAATCACCGTGGAACCGCCGAGATCCAGGCTGGTGGCCTGGATGATGATGGGAGCCGCAGCCGTGTTGAGCGTGATGGCGCTGCTCGCGGCGGAAAGACCCACAATCACCTGACCGTTGTTCACGGCGGAGGGATTGGTCAAGGTGAGCGGAGCCCCGGTGCAGTCGGTGCTCGGGGAGTTGAGGACGAGCGTCATGCCGCTGCCGGAAACACGGTCGATGGTGGCGGGGGCAACATACTGCAGGCGTACAATGCCGGAGCCCTCTGCAGAGAGCCCCTCGCGGGCGGCCAGGGTCTGATCGCTGTTGGCCGACACATGAATGCGGGCCTGGTCGTATCCACCCAGATAGCGACCGCCCTTGCCGTCCACGTTGAGCACACCCGGGCCGTAGATGATGGAATCGGAGTCGCCGTTCAGGACATCGGTGTGCACGTAGGCGGCTTCGTCCACATCAATCAGACCGGCGGTCATGTTGATGGAGCCGGCTGCCACCTCACCGTCGGCAGCTTCCAATATGCCGCCGTTGAGGTTGAGAACACCAGCCTGAACATAGGCGTCATTCATCATCGTTATGTTGTCGGTCACGGTCACCTGTTGGGCAACCAGGCGGCCGGAATCGGCGACAAGCAGCGTGCCGTCTATCTTTGCAACAGGGGTTTGCACCTGCACTTCTTCGGAGATGCCCAAGATACCTTTGGCGTTCACTTCCAGGCTCTCGTGAATGGTAAGGTCGTTCACACCGGTGAGCTTGGCGCTGCCATTCGATGCCACCGTGAAGCGCTTCGCTTCGCCATCCACATTCATCTGGATGGTATGGAAATCTGCACCTTGAGGTTGATCGATTACCTGGGCCCAGGCCTCGCTGTCCGGCACCAATTCGCCGGACCAGTTGAGGTTATCGCTCCACAGCTCGGTCGTGTTGTCATTGGTCCAGATGTAGTCGCTCGGCGCGTTATCGGCGGTCAGGATGATATCCCACGTGGAGGTATCCTGGGAGATAATGTAGATGATATCGCGGCTGTCCTGAATGTATTCCGCTCCGTTGATGCGCAGCTGGGCGACGGCACCGTGCTCCGTGCCCACATCGGCAAGCGTGAGGGTCTGGCCCGCAGACATGCCCAGGGCTTCCAGGTCCTCCAGCGTCACCTCAAAACGGGTGGTGGCATTCGACAAGGAACCCGCTTTCAGGTATACCTCATCCATGGAAAGGCGCCCCAGCGTGATGGCTCCGTTGTTCACATCTACCGCGCCGGTGGTGGTCAGGCTGCCGGTCTCGGTGAGGTCCAGCGAGCCGGAGCTCAAGCTTGTCAGCTTCACGGCTCCGGTAATAGTTGTGGCACCCTTCACGTTCACGGCACCCAAGGGCTTCTCGATGACGGAGGTGGTGTGATCCAGTTGCAAATTACCGCCCACATTCAGGGTGCTTTCTGCGAAGTTGGACATGGAAAGGAACTGCACCTTCAAGTCACCCGTGGTGGTCAGAGAGCCCCCCTGCTCCAGCATGAGAGCATCTATGGCACCGTCTGTGGCGCTAACACTGTAGTCGGGCTGAACGTGGAGCGCTCCCTTCATATCCACATGCCCAAGCTGCACGCCGGCAGCCTGAATCAAGACGGAGCCTTCCATGACCGAAGCGAACGTTCCGTTGTTCACCACCTTGGAGGTATCCTCAATGGTGAGTTTACCCAAAACCGTCAGGGTAGATTCTGCCGCTATCGTAAGCGTGGAGGCACCCTCGAATTCGACATTGGTGAAAGAGGCGTCTCCCGGCGTTGTCCCCACCTTGGAGTCCAGGACATGCAGCACACCCGTGCCGGAGATGGAATTCGTCTTCAGCGTGGCTCCGTCCTTCAACTCGGCATGGTTTTTCTCACCACCCGTGGCAAGCACCACAGAGCCGGCCTCAATGGTGCCGGTGCCTCCCAACACGGCATTGTTGCCCAGTGTCACGGCCCCGCTGGTGGTCAGCTTCTTGCCGACAGCCACTGTGAGCGTGCCTTTGTCCGTCACGGTTTTCACGCTGGAATCCTCACCGATATTGAGTGTACCGCCCTCCTTGACATTCAGGGCCAGCTCTGTACCGTTCAAGGGAATATTGAAAGTGGCAGTACCATCTACATTCACGGCTTCCGTCACGGTCAGCTCACCAACGCCAGCGGTGAAAATGTATTCCTCTTCTCCAGAAACATTGAGACTCTTAGCGGTTACTTCGTCAGCCACGGTAATGGTGCCGCCGCCGCCGGCCTCAGTGAAATAGGCATTGGAATCGTCTATATATTCCCGGGCGGGGTCCTCGCCGTCAGCCTCAGCCCAGTTTTTTTCAGAAAAATTCCATGAGCCATCTTCTACACCCTTGCCCCAGTAGATGGCGCTACCAATTTCGCGCATCAACACAAGAGATCCCCCTTCGTACTTGAGCTGCTTGTATTTTTTGTCGAGCTCGGCATCCATGATGAGATAATCGGATGCCACTGCAATGTTCTCCGGATTGAACGTGATGCCTTGAATATCATCCTGCCCCAAGAAACCGGAAGCCACAACGATACGCTCATCACCCAAGGAGGCACTGGTACTGAACTTGATTTTGCCATTCAGCGTCAGTGTGGAGTGGATGGTCTCATCGCTGGACAAAACCAAACCGCTGTCGCCGACATCAAGAATCGCGTCATCGTTAAAGGTGATTGCTGCCTTGACGGAAGACCCCGCCGCAGCAGAAAGTGTGGCATCCTTCGCCACGGTGATGGTGTCAGACGTCACCTGCGCAGTGGGGGCAAGCGCCAGCGTACCCCTGTCGACGTTCATCCCCTTCGCGGCAGTACTGCCGGAGAACGTAAGTGTTCCTTCGCCGGCCTTGCAGAAAACCCGATCTGATTCTTTTTCGGGTTTTTCTTTATTGAGAGTCATCTTCTTGATTTCCAACGCACCATCCTTTTCAACCGTGGCGGTCACAATCTGGCGTATATCAACGATATCGATGGTGTTTTCGACACCCGATACATTGATGGCGCAACCATAGGTATTGAAACCGGCGGTACCCTCCTTGCTTATTACGGAGGCGTAACCATTCATGTTCAGTACTGCGGCAAAGGTGCAGCTGTTTTCCGTTGTCTGGTTGAGCTCCATCTTGGCGAGCTTGTCGGATGAACCCTCCAGTGTAATACTCTTCGTGGATGTCGTACCCCAACCGAAGGCATCGTGCTGGCCAGCCACCCGAAGAACGCCGCCGCCCTCGATAACCACATCGCCCTTTACAAAGCCGGTTCCGTCATGGTTGGTGGTTATCACCGTTCCTCCGTCCTTGATTGTCAAATTAACCACCTTGTCCTTGTTGATGCTGCCGGAGAACGTCTTCTCCACCGTCACCGTGGCGTTGTCCGGGCTCACAATCATCTGCCCCACGCAGTCGTGATCCAGCGTGGCCGTGGCCGCGTTCACGTAGAACTTGGTGTAGTCCGTCACCTCCTTGGCCGAGAAATAATAATTGCCGGTGGATTCTTTCTGAATCTGCGTATCGTCTGACGCGGAAACGCTGAAGGAAGTCCCCTCGGTGGCACCCCGGACAAGATAGAAGGTGGAACCGGATGTCGTCTTGAAACCTTGGCTGTTTGCTGCATCCGACCATGTCACATCTCCCTCCTGCTTGACAGTGTACTGCGCAACTTTCGACAAATCGAACACGAAGCCCCCCTGAAGGGTGAGCGTGGCCCCGTCACCTTTATTGGCCATCGTTCCACTCGCCTGAATGGAGGAACTGCCCGTACCCAGAGTCAAATCGGCATAGTTGGCAACACCTGCCAATGTTCCGTTCACGCTGTTCAGCTTGGCATGGGCGCTGTCGGCAGTGCACCGGGAGTCGTACAACTCCGTGTTGATATAGACCTCACCAGCCCCGCTTTCACCGGCATTAAGGGTGTCGATTGTAAGATCCTTAAAATGACGGTCCCATCCCCAGCTATTGCCGCCCACGATACGGAGCACGCCTCCATCCATGGCAGTAATAGAGGAAACAGACGCCGTGACACCTTCTGCCGCAGCCTCTGCTGTCAGGTTTATGACAGTGTCTTCAGTATCAACAAGCACACAATCGGTTTTGCCGTCATTTGTATAGAACCAGTTGGTATTAATGTTGGAACCGCCGTTCCATGACTTTGCCTGTGCCTGTGTAAGGGTGAAGCCCACGGCTGTAACAGCGGCGATGAGAGCCGCACGGAGTGTTGCGTTGAGACGTAATTTCATTTTGGATTTGTTTGTTGAGAATGAACGGGTGCCGGGGATTCTCCCCGGCCACGCAAAAGCATTTTAGCACGTTTCATGCAAGGCGGGCAAGCCAAAAAGGCGGGGTTGAGCGCATTTTCAAAAAAAAGCGCCCTCCGCATGGGAGGACGCTGAGAGAGAGGGGGGGGAGATGCCGGGGCGGCATCAGAAGTTGAAGCGGTAGCCGACGGTGCCGTTGACCTCCGAGTATCCGGAGCGGAACTCGCCTGTCACATCGAAGAACAGGGAGCCGCCATCCTCCGCAATCGGGAGCGTGATACCGGCGCCGATTTCCACGCCGAACGCACCGTACTCGCTGCTCTTGATCTTCTGCATGCCGCCCACGCCCGCAAAGTTGGCCTGGGGCGTCACATCGCGGTCACCGGTGTCCAGCTTGAGCAGGGCGCGCGTCTCCAGCAGC
>JAZLFB010000164.1:0-9862 GCA_045615585.1 Akkermansia sp. | reverse complement strand
TTTCCTTGATTTCCCTAGGGAAATCATGTGCGTTTATGCATACAGTATTCGGAATACTGTATGCTTCCCTCCGTAAACGCGCGTGGACAGGTGTGTCTGCGCTCCACCACTTTCAACCAAGAAAACAAACACAAACACACTCGATAACCGTTATGAAACTTAGACTTCCGCACAAGTTCCAAGCCGCCCTCATGGCCGCCATCGCTTCGGTTTCATTCACCACACTCAGCTCCGGCACCATCACTGCCGTCGGCGCCGCGCTCCTCACCGGGCAGAAAGCCCAGGCTGCAATCACTGTTCTGACGGAGCATTCCTTATCTGATTGGACGGAATACAGCAATCTCGATTTCAATGCTGGCACTCATTCTGGCTCCTCTATTACGAGTTCAAACGGTGGCCTTACGTACAGCGGTGGGGATGGAATTCCTACCGACTTGTACAGTTGGGAACTGAAGTACCGGTATGACAGCATCTCCGATTCTCCCGGCGTTACTGTTTCCCTGAACAATAATTCAACCAGTTCCGCCAACCATTTGGATGCCATGCTCAAGAATGAGGAGGGAGAAAACCGACTCTACATAGGGTTTGGTGATGATACCAAGTTGACGAGTGATTATCTGACGCTGACTAACCCGTTGGTAGAGCTGACCATGGCGTTTGATTATGCAACGGACACATTGAGCATTTCGGATGGGTCAAAGACCATCAGCTATGCGTGTAGCAGTTATGGGGAAACAGAAACTCTTCTCCGAAGCGGCGGGGTGCGCTTTTTCACGCAGAGTGCCAAAGCCCAGATGACTGTGACTGGTGTCAGCGGGCAGTACTCCACAGGTGATGGTGCCACCACGGTTTCGTCTAGTGACTGGAGCAAGACGTATACCACAGTGTCTACGAATGCCATCCCCACCACGGCGGTAAATGCCACGCTGGTGAAAGATGCCCGTTTGGATGTGCAAGGCAGCACTAACGTTTCCAATCTCAATATCAACGGTGGTGATATTGTGCTTGCCGGGAGTTCGGGTCAGCTCTTCCTGCAGACGTGGCAAGGCAGCAATATCGAGCTTGAAAACGACATCTATATCGGCAACTCTCAGCGCGACAATATGGGGGCGGTGCGTTTCGGTAACGACGGTGGGCACACGACCACGCTGAATGGCAACATCTATCTGGTGGAGAACTCTTCTTTCCATGCCCAAACAAATACAGAGTCCAACAATGCCATTACCATCAATGGCAAGGTTACGGACTTGGTTGACGGAATCCGAACCGACAGTACGCTGACTATTATTCAGGGCAAGCTGTTCCACTTCCAAGATGTGGATCTGACCGCTCTTGTTCTCAACTCCGGTGTTGTGGCAGACTTTGGCGGCAATGTCGCCCTCGGCGGAGTAACCCTGAACGGCGGCTCCACCCTTACCATCGGCGGTACGGGTACCACCAACACCCTGGGCACCATGACAGTCTCCGGTGCCAATGCGGCTCTCGTTGTCAATCAGGCAGCCACCGCCACGGGCACCACGGTAAATGCCAATGCAAGCCTGGCGGTCACCAACAACGCTGCAAACAGCAGCCTGGGCAATGTGTTGCTCAAGAACGGCTCCGCCCTCACCGTCAACGGCTCGGTGGCAGCAACCATCGGCCGGTTGAAGGTGGATGACCAGAGCTCCGCCACCATTACCTTGGGTAACGACCTGAGTGCCACCCAGTTGGTGACTATTGGTGCCACCCAAACGTTAAGCATATCTTCTGTCCAAGGCTTCACCAAGACTCTGACCGCCGAAGCCCTGAGCTTTGACAACGTCAATACCGTCATTTCCCTGGAAAACGTGAACATGGTTGTTACTGGCGCTGCAACAGCTGGTGCGATTGATCCCCATACCAACAACCATGGCACGATGAACGTGGGATCCGGCGCCACGCTCGCCTTGAATGGGTCAACCGCATGGAATACAGATGGCAGCCGCTATGTGAACGTCAATGTGAACGGCGGCACCCTGACTGCGAGCGGTGCCTCCCACACATTCCGCGACCTCACTGTGACGAATGGCGGTACCGTGGATTTCTCCGGCATCACCTCCACTGTTAGTACAGGCAGCCTTTCCGTGGCAAGCGGCGCCACGCTCAAGTTTGCTGGCGCGGACATGCTCACCGTGGGCGGCAACCTCACGCTCGCCGGCAATCTGGATGTCAGCAATGTCGCCTACTCCAGCTCCCCCGTGACCCTGGGCTCCTACACGGGCACGGCTGATATCAACGGTTATACGCTCACCGGCCTTGGAGAGCATGAGGCTACCCTGAGCGCTGCCAACAACGCCCTCACCCTCACCTTTACCGACACCCCCGTTCCGCCGCAGGAAAGCTTTGCACAGAAATACGGCACAACCCTTGGCACCGTGCAGTTTGTGGGCGACTCCATCACCCATGGTTCGGACAAGGGCGGTACGCACAACGGCGCGTCCTACCGCTGGCCGATGCACAAGATTTGGACGGATACCGGCGTGGCGTACGATGAGAACGGCTACCACGTCGGCAACTTTAGCGGCAACGGCTATGTGCCGGTGTTCCCGGGTGGCTCCACCTACGGTGGCGAGGATTGGGACAACCGCCACTCTGCCCAGGCAAGCGGGCGTGCACGCGAGCTTATTGCTGGCGATAGCCGCTATGCCAACAACACGCCGGCCTCCCTGGTGGACAATTATCCTTCGGATGTCTTCTTCCTGATGATTGGCACCAACGACACGCTGTCCGACTATACAGGTGGGCAGGAGAGCACGAAGGGGGTTGGCTACGGGGATAATCCCGCCAGGATATACAACCAGATGATGGGGTACGATGTCAACACGGAAACCTTCAGCGGCACCAGCCGCATGGATACCATTGTAGACACCTTTGCCGAAAACGGCGGCAAGGATTCTTCCGTGGTTGTGCTGAGCATTCCCACTTGGAGCCCCAACCACAACAACAACAACAAAGCTGAGGATTTCGCCACCATGAAGCGGTACAACGAAATCCTCCAGGAGTGGTGCAAGCTGCAGGGAGACAATGTCTACTTTGTAGATGTGAACCCCGGCATTGTAGATGTGGCCAACACCGACAAGCCCTTCGCCGCCGTTCCCAGCATGTTAAATGATGGCCTGCACCCCAGCGGTCAGGGCGACCTTATCTTTGCCGGCAATATTGCCCGGCAGCTGGGCTATGCGGGCCGTTCCGTGGGTCTGGCACGCTCTGCCTCCGGCGAGGGCTGGACCAGCGCTCCCTCTTCTTCTATCACGGTGGAAGTGGGTACGCCCCAGACTTTTGCCACAGGTGAATTCACCGCCGCCTTGGGCTACACCGTGGATTTCGGTGTCCTTTATGGAGACGGTGAAGCGAACGGCTGGGACGGTGCCTGGAATACTGCAAACATCAACGGCCTGCGTGTTCAGGTGGGTGATGGCACCCACACCGGCACCCTTACCTTCAGTGAGGCATACGTGAAGTGGGGCGAGACCGTCCTTTACAGCCGCGACAACTCCCAGGCCGGCGAGAACTTCCGCATTGCCTACGTGAACACGAGCGTGAACGCATCCGACAACGTGGCCGCCGGCTACTATGTATGGATGGGCGACATGCTTATCGGCGAGGCCCTGGCCGCCGGAACGGACACGTTCAACGGTATTAGCCTCACCACCACGGGCACAAGCGGAACCATCAGCAATTTGAGCTGGTCTGACACGGCCTACGCGCCCACCACCTCGCTCTATGAGAACCAGGCGGCTGCGTTCCACCTGGTGCAGGTGAACCCCAACCCGGTGCATGACAATCCCACCCCCTCCACGCTCGGTATCGATTTCACGGGCGCCTCCACTGTGAGCGGGCAGCAGTTTGCTACAGGCGGGCAGGCTACGGATACCGCCCTGCTGGTGAAGCACACCAATTTCGGCAATAGCTGGTTCGGCCCTGCCGGGCACAATCATACCGGCAATGTTGAAGTGGAGTACGCCGGTGTCACCTCCAATTTGAACATGTTCGGTGTCATCAACTCCACCGTGCAAGGTAATGTTTCCGCCGTTATTGGCGGCGGTTCCACCCTTGCAGCGGGTGGATACAACGGCTCCGGCAACTATTCCATCTTTGGCGCGTACTCCGGCAACATCACCGGCAAGCTCAGCATTGAAATCAACAATGCCACCATGAACGGCGGCGTCATGATGGGCTCTGTCCACGGCAATAGCTCCCTTGGCTCCACAGACCTCCGCATCAATTCCGGCGCCACCATTAACGGCGATGTCTTCGGCGGCCACCATCAGAATGGGAGTGGAGCCGGCCAGACATCGGGTGATTCCGACATTACCATCACGGGCGGCACCATCAACGGAAGCGTCTATGGCGGCAACATGGATGGTGGTACCATTGGCGGAAACACGAATGTGCGCATCACCGGCGGTATCATCACCGGCGGGGTCTTCGGCGGCGACAAGACCGGCGGCACCATTGCCGGCAAGACCAATGTGACCATTGAGGGCAACCTGCCCTCCATCGGCGGCAGCATCTCAGCCGACAATGTCACCCTTAAGGATGTGGCGCTCAATACCGCAGGCTATACCGACGGCTTCGACTGGTATGCCGGCACCATCACCGGTACGGAAAAGATCACGCTGGACAACTACACGGTTGCCGACATGCGCGCATCTCTGGTCACCCAGACCCTGGAGGCCTTGAACGACACGGAAACCACCATCCACAACCTGTACCTCACCGCATGCGAGGTGACGGTTGAGGACGGCAGCTCTGTGACCCTGGCAGACACCCTCACCCTGGGCAGCACCGCCACCTACAGCGGCGCCCTCTCCCTGCAGGACAACCTGGTTATCAATATGGAGAACCTCGGTTCTTCTTCCGCCTCCGGGGCGCAGGCTGCTACCAGCGGCTACAGGTCCGTCACATGGGATATCATGACGCTCGCGGACGGGGTCACCACGCCCTCCCTCACTGTGAATGCGGACACCCTGCAGGGTGCCGGCGCGCTGGAAGGCTTTGCCTTCAGCTATGACGATGTAACCGGCACGCTCTCCGCGAGCGGCGAGAACTACTCCACATACTACATTCGCAACGACGGTGATACGCTGGATCTCACCGCAGAGCAGGCCATGCATGAAGAGCTGCAGCACGTGGTTCTGGAGGCCGCCAACGGCACGGTTGGGGTGAGCGGCACCAACACCCTCACCACCGCCACCCTGGCAAACGACTCCACGCTCACCTTTGACGTGGACGGTTCCCTGGCCGTCAACGGTGCCATCACCGGCACCGGCGCAGGTGTCGTCAAGACCGGTGAGGGTACCATGACCCTGAGCGGCAACAACACCTTCTCAGGCGGTCTCACCGTGAATGAAGGCACTGTTGCCGTTAGCTCCAAGGACAACCTCGGCACCGGAACCATCACCGCCAACCAGAACGGAACCATTCTGTTCACTAGCAACAACTTCGCTACTGTTGACTCTCTGGCGGTACAAGGCGCGGGCGCGCTGCGTCTGGTTTCCTCCGCCAGAAGCGAGTCGACAAACGCCCTCAACACGATAGGCGCCTCCAACCTGTATCTGGAAGACAATAGTTCGAACACGGCTCGCTATTACTATGATAGCTCCACCAATCTTTCCGGAGTCCAGCATTTGTACTTTAATGGCGGTCAGCTGTGGCTTGGTTCGAATATGACCTTCGAAGGCACCACGACCTTCAACGCCACCACCTACACAGAAGGCAGCCAAGCCGTCCTTGCAGGTTCAGCCATGCGCATCAACGCCGATGCTACATTCAACGGTGTTGTGGAAATCACGGCTCCCACCAAACTGGCCTGGAGCGACGACAACAAGACTATCACCTTCGCCGACACGGTGACCGGCAGCGGCAATCTCAACCTTGCCAGCTTCAACAATAAAAACGGAACCTTCAAGATTACCGGCGACACTTCCGGGTACACGGGCGCTATCACTGCAGATGCTCCCATTACCGTTGAGGTAGATGAGGGCGGCAAGCTGGCTATCGCATCAAACAGCACAATCAACGGTGCGCTGCATGGAAAGAACGGTTCCGTCAGCGTGGGTGATGCAGCCCACAATGCGGTGTTGACTGCCAACCGCGTGGAGCTGGGAGATTCCCAGTCAGGCAGCTCGAGCTTGAGCATTGCAGCGGGTTCTGTCCTCAAAGTGACGGGCAGCAACAACGGCGATAATTACAAAACTGCTTCCTTGCTTTTGGGTGAATGGAGTATCGGTACTGCGACCACGGTGTCCGGCGCCCTCTTGGCCCAAAATGCAGATTTGATGAGCGGTGACACCACCAGCTCGGTCACTATCGGTAGCCAGGGGACGGTGGCTGTCAAGGGTATCAAGCGTTCCAAATCGAACCAGGGATCGCGTCTCGACATCAATAACAGTGGCCTGCTCGTGGTGGGTGCAGATGGTGTTCAATCCCAGAACACAATAACTATGCAGAACGGCTCCATTTTGGGGTCCTCCGCTTCTGCCTCGAATGTGGAAGGTAGCGTGATCCTGAATGGCGGCACCTTAGTGCAAACCGGGCTCTACGCCTTTGCAGAAGATGGCAACAGCATTGCCCTTGCGTCCAGCGGCACGAGCAACATCACCATAAGCGGCGCTGTCAGCGGCAGCGGTTCCCTCACCAAGACGGGCGAGGGCACGCTCACGCTCAGCGGTGCTAACAGCTACACCGGCGGCACCACCATCACCGGCGGCACGTTGACGACTACCACTTCCAGCGCGCTGGGCACCGGGGCGGTGACGTTGGCTTCCGGCACGCTGGATTTGACCACCGCCGTGACTGCGGGTGCACTCACCATGTCCGGCGGCACGCTTGTCATGGACGGTGAGAACTGGTACACCGCCAGCACTGGCAACATCAATTTGACCGGCGGCACGCTGGATTTGACCGGCTTGGACCTTTCCTCCGGTGCGGCCAGCTACACGCTGGCAACGGCCAGCAATGGTACAGTCAGCGCCAGCGGCGTCTCCTTCACGTTGGGTACGGGCTACGATCCCTCCCTGTATTCGCTGGATGTGCAGGGCAACAACCTGGTGCTTACCTTTGCTCCTGAGTACGACGGCTTGATTTGGAATGATGAGGATGGCAACTGGTCTACTCAGTCCGGGGATGCCCACTGGCACACGTCGGCAGACACGACTGCGCATCTGCCGTTTACCAGTAATTCCAATGTGCGTTTCGATTCCCTTGCCAATGGCCACACCGTGACGCTGACGGAGAATATCACCGCAGGCACTGTGGAGATTATGGATGGCGTGACGGTTAAGATTGTTGATGGGAACAAGACGCTGACCGGCACGCTGAAGGGTTCCGGCACCTACGAGCTGGCTACTGGTGACAAGACTCTTCCCGGCGGGTTGACCAAGGGTGATGACTGGACTGGTGCCGTGCTCCTGAAGGACGAGACGATTGAGACTAATAGCGAGGAGTGGATGAACGCGCTGAGCCGTACGGGCGCGACCTCGAATTCCTGGCTGGAGCTCTCCGGCTTTATCGGATTTGACAAGTCATGGGCATCGTCTGCGAACAACTATCCCGATTTGACGGCCAACATCCGCCTGACGGATAGTGGAGACAATCCCGCTTGGACGTTCACCGCTTCTGCTAGCAATGGTGGTTTTACCATGAATGCCACGGGCAAGTGGGAAGGTGATGGCGAGTTCCGCTTTACAATAGACAAGGAGCAGGGCATCAAGTTCACCGGCGATATCTCTGGTTGGGAGGGCAAGCTGACTTCCCAGTCCACCGGTACCCGCAAGGTTACCTTTGCCGGAGCTGCCAACGAGGTGAACGCTGCCATTGACAAGCAAGGCACCGGCGCGCTGAATGTGATTGTGGGTGACGGCAGTTCCGCTTTCGCCGCCACCTTCAACAACACGGTGGATGTCACCAACCTGGAGATTGCCGGTGCCGGCAGCTCCGCCACCTTCAACAACACGGTGACGGTGGACGGTTCCTTCACGGTGAACGGAACGCAGGCGGCTCCGCAGGCGGTGGCGCTCAACGGCGACACCACCATCAACGGTACCTTCGACCTTTCCAAGAACGAAACCGCCCATGCCACGGTGACAGTGGCCGCCAACAAGACGCTCGACCTCAACGGTGATATCAAACTGGACACCACCAGCACCTTGGCTCTTCAGCAGGATGCCACGGTTCAGTTGGGCAATAGCCTTAGCGTGAGCGGGCTGGCGAGCAATGCCACAATGGTGCGTGAAGGAAGCGTGGAGCTTTACGCAACGGATAACGGCTCCTACACGCTCAGCCATGTGGCGGTTCAGACAGAGAAAGATGGCGTGACAATCGGCAACAAGCTGGTGGACAGCACGCTCACCTCTGCCTACGATGCAACGGTGAGCAACGCCGATAACTCGCTCACCTCCACCACCGTGACTGCCAACACGCTGACCGTGAGCGGTGCCATGGACCTGGGCACAGTAAATGTGTACAACGGCGCCGCGCTGGCCCTCACCAGCAGCTCCCCGGTCACCATCGGCTCCGGCACCATTGCCAGCGGTGCCACGCTCAAGGTGAACGATAGCCCGTTCTCTGTGGATACAGGCGTGTTCAACCTGGCCAGCGGTTCCACTCTGGATTTGAGTGAACTCCTGATCACCGGCAACGACCCCATCACGCTCGGCACCGCCACCAACGGCGGCAGCATCTCTTCCGACAACCTGGCCGGTATCACGCTTGATTTCGGCGGCGTGCCGCACCAGGGTGCCAAGCTGGAGCTGCTCGACGGTAGCCTGTTGCTCACCTTCGAGCAGCCGGAACCGGACAAGTACCTGGTGTGGCAGGGCGGCCCCGGCACCTGGAACACCGCTGAATCCAACAAGGCTTGGTACGAGAGCGAGACCTCCACCACGAAGACCAACTTCCAGACCGGTGACAGCGTGGCCTTCATGGTGGACACGGATTCCCCGGTGACCATGGGAGAAACACCCATCACGGCGGGCAATGTGCGTATCGACGAAGGCGTGAAGGTGAGCCTGAACTCCGGCAATCCGCAGGGTTCCCAGTTGATTGCCAACAGGATTACCGTGGATGGCGACCTGACCGTGACGAACGTGGCCATTTCTGCCAGCAGCATGGTGATTGACGGCCACGCCACAGCCAACGTGGAGGGCGACCGCACAGGCGCGCTGGCCACCAACGTGAGCGGCACGGGCGATGTGACCAAGAAGGGATCGGGCAACCTGGCCCTCACCGGCAACAACTCCGGCTACACCGGCACCCTCACCATTGAGGGCGGCTCCGTGATTGCCGCCAGCGCCAAGGCTCTGGGCAACACACCCGATGTGGTGCTTGCCGGCGGCAACCTTGCCGGTGCAAATGGCGTGACCGTCACCCCCAACGGTAACATCAACATCACCTCCACGGCAAACGGCACCGTTTCCGCCAACCTGGAGGTGGCAGACGGCGCGGTGCTCACCTTCAACACAACCGGCAACACCACCATCACTGAATCCGGAGTCATCTCCGGCGCGGGTGATATTGTCAAGGACGGCACGGGCACGCTCGTGCTTGCCAACAACAACACCTACTCCGGTGACCTGAATATCAACCAGGGCACCGTGCTGGTGAGCAATGTAGGTGCCTTGGGCGGTGATACCACGCAGACCGTGAATGTGTACGAGGGCGGTACGCTGGCGTTTGCAAACCAAGAAGACCAGACACCGACCTACACGGCGGACTACATCGGGTTGGACCGCGGCTCCACGTTGACCTTTGCGGGTGAGAACAAATTGACGGTCGACAAATTGTACCTGACCACGAACTCTGCCATAGACCTCTCCAACATTGAGGTTACAGGCTACGGCAA
>JAZLFB010000163.1:0-1051 GCA_045615585.1 Akkermansia sp. | reverse complement strand
CGTGCCGTTGTTGGTGATGGCAGAGGTCAGTGAACCGCCGTTGAGGGTCAGGTTACCCTCTGTGCCCACGGTGATGCCTGCCCCGCTGTTTTGTGTCACACTCCCAAGGGTGGCAGCACCATTGAAAGCGGCGGTTGCACCATTGTTCACCGTGATGGAGGAAGCGTTCACCGAGCCGTTGAATGCGGTGCTCTTGGCCACCGTCACATTGAGCGTGGCAGCATCTGCTTTGGCGATGTCACCGTTCATGGTGATGGAGGTTGTGGAACCACCGCCCAGGGTCACGTCCAGCACACCGGCCTTGGCGTTGATGCCCGCACCAATGGTAGCCACGCCTGCGGTGTAGAAATGCAGGGAGGGGTGCGCGGAGTCGCTGCCGTTGTAGTTCACAAAGCTGCCGGACCAGTTGGAGAGGTTGCCCGTGAACTCAAACACAGAGGTGCGGTTGTTGCTGCTTCCTTGCTGCGTATAGGCCATATCGCCCGTGCCGGAAACGCTGCCGGTGAATTTGTAGGTCTTATTGTTGTCAGCACCGTTGATTGTCAGGCCGGCACCGGCACCCTCGCTATCCGTGCCCACCAAGATGAGGTTGGCCGCTACGGTGCCGCCAGAGGCGATCCATGTATTGACACCGTTCAACTTCACGGAAGATGAGTTGGTGGAAAGATTTTGGAAGGTGTGGCCACCATCCATGGTTCCACTGATTTCCACGGCACCTGTCCAATCATTGCCCAGGACCACGCTTCCGAGGCTGCGGACGGCGTCCTGCAGCTTGTAGGTGCCCGAGCCGGCAATCATCACGTTTTCGGCTGTGCCGCTGAGTTTCTTGCCAGTCTCAATTGTGACAAGAGAGGTATTGCCAGTGCCAGTCACCGTTGCCGTCACATTCTCGTCAACCGTCAGGCCAGTGTTGGCAGCCAGGGTGAACTTGTCGGGCGTGTGCGAATCCGAGTACGCCTTGGAAACAAGTTCAGTGGTGCCAGCGGTGTTCACATAGAAATGGGAGTAATCTGTTTCTCCCTGTACGGAGTATACGCCATTGTTCAAAGAA
>JAZLFB010000162.1:0-19174 GCA_045615585.1 Akkermansia sp. | reverse complement strand
AAAAGAAAATAAATTTGTCTAACATATTGAAAAATAATATGCAACATAACAAAAATATCAAAATTCGGTGCGTATCACAAACTAACAATTTGATTTTAGGGTGATGCATGCTAAAATGAAACATTATCTTAACAGAAAGCCTTTTATGAGCGAAGTGAATAACAAAATCACCATCGAGCTGGATACACTGGAGAGTACTGATGCCCTTGACCCGAAGCATTTGATTTTTCAGGAGCAATATGACCTGTTGGTCAAGAAAATCCGCCGGAAATCCAAAGAGAATAGGGCTAGACTGACAAAGAAAGAGTGCGGAGAACACAAAAAGCAGAATGATGAAGCGCGCGGTGTTCCCTGCTGCTTTTTCATTGATGGTACACGTGGGTCGGGTAAATCCACCCTCATGCGTGCGGTAAGAGAGAGATTGATAAAGTGTGAGGGAGACGACGAAGGTCTCTATCCGTTAGCTGATGTTGACCCGACAGAACTGGGTAAAGGTGAAAACTTTTTCCTGTACTTGCTAGGGCGTATATATAGGTTATTGGATGACCGATTCAAGAAAAATGATATCTGCGATGAGAAAGTTGGACAAATTCGCGAAGCGATGGAAGCTCTTCGAAAAATGTCCGGCGGTTTGCAAGTGTTGATGGATTCGGATGGAGCGCTGAAAGAATCCGATAATCCTGATTTCTTTTTGGAAAAGTGTGTTGATAAATGTGCCGATAGTTCTCTGTTGAGAAAGAAATTGTGTGAGCTGCTGGGGAATGTTGCCAAGATTGTGGGTAAAGAAATTTTCTTGGTGACGATAGATGATGCTGATTTGAATTTCAGTAAATGTGAAGACGTGCTGGAATATGTTCGCAAATATATGCAGACTCCCCGCTTGATTTTCCTGTTTGCGGGTGATATGCAGCTGTACTCGCATATAGTACGCAGTATACAAATGAAGAGCTTTGGCGAGACGATTTTACAATATGACGGAACACATGTGCCTCACCGAAACCAGATGGTGGATCGTTTAGAAGATCAGTATCTGATGAAGCTCTTCCCCGCTGATTTTCGTGTGAAAATGCCAACAATTGCTGAAAATCCGGATGTTAAGAATAGAATCGAAATTGCTGCGAGAAAGGAAGAAGAAACGAAAACAACGGAGTTGCCTTCCATTAGTCAAGCAATGAAATCTTTCTTACAACCTGCTTTTGGAGCATTAGACGATCGGGTTGCTGAGTCCATATTTGTTTCTCTGCCTTTGCGTAGCATATTGTTCATGTTACGAGACTGGTATGTCGCGACAGAGGATGCCAACAAAGAATCCTGTGAAATGGACCGGAGTGTTGCAAACGGAATACAAAAGGCAGCACTTTCAGCTTTAGTTAAAAATAATATCAACTATTATGCAATAAGTGATCAGGATTTTCAAACATTGATGGATCCTCTTATTTCATATTTGACAAAGCAGGACGCGTGGAAGGATAATTTGGATTTCATGCCGACCGATGGGAGCCAGGATGATTTATTGCTTTCTACCTATTTTGGCGCTCTGGTCACGAGTAGTACTAAAGATTTACCTTCGAAGTTGCTTTGTTTGTGTACTCTTTATCCGCAAAGTTATCGTGGTCCTAGACGTTATTCTGACCGCGTTGGTAGAGACACCATGATTCCTTTATTGACAAAACAAGAAAATTGGTCGATATACGGGGCAATTGCTTGTGCAACTATGGCACCGGCAGTCCCTAGTGGTGCTAATTTTGTCCGTCGCTATGGCAAAGGTGTTGTTAGATTAATGCAGGATGGGCAGACGTTGGATAAAGAAAAGGGAACCATGCGAAGGATATCGTTTGAAAGTCTGCTTCGCCGAATCGGAAGTGCTATCGAATCAAAAGAAAATCGAACGGAGTGTAAGTTGGGATTGGCTTTAGCTTATTCTATCTGTTATATTCAAGATGCAAGGGAAAGAGGTTATTATTTGTCTCTTTATAATCTTATCCTTCGTGCAGCAGAATTTTTAAATATTGCGAAAAGGAAAAAAATATCACTTCAATCAAATAATTCAGGAGAGACGGAAAAGAATGAATATGAATTGAAAAAATGGATTAAAGAATATTTGGAAAAAGTAAATGATTTTTCCGGATTTTCTCGTGATTCCGGCAGAATTAGTCGTTATCGAGAAATTGGTGATGACATAATGCAGGGAAGCGAGAATGTATCAGATTTTGGGTTGCCTGGCGTAAAGGGGGCTGATGATGAAATTGTGGAGGAATTTTATACGTGGATTAATTGTTTTGCCGATGAAACTTATACTACAACCCCCACCTTATATTCCTCATGTTGGAGTCGGTTCCTTTGGCGATGTGATGAAGAGACAAAAAACTTTTCTTTGCGTTTTGAGAGAAAAGAAAATGCACCTCAAGCAGGGATTCTATTGAAGTCTTATATGAAGGCGTTTATAGACGCTTTGGATAATACTTTAAAACCTTCCGGAGAGGAGAAAAAGACCATGGCGGACTGTGTCAAGGAGTTCCCTCTATGGAAAGTGTTGTTTGAGGCAGATGAACAAACCTCCGCGCTGTTCTCTTCTTTGAATGAGGTAAATGTTGGTGCATTGCGCTATTCCGGGTTTATAGAGGAAATGACGAGAGCAAATGCCTTATTGGATGAAAAAACAGCAGTATTGAAGGAGGTGGAGGCCCGTCTTAGCAAGGAACAAGCAAACCTAATTAAAGCAAAGGAGTCAGAAAGAACAGCATATTACCAGCTTCGTAAAGAGAATGCGAAGGTTGTTGGTTTAGAGAATAGCGAGAAAGATTATTCGGAGCAAGAATCTGCCGCTCATGCACAGGTGCTGAATCTGCGCGCTACAGTTAAGAATTTATGGAATGAAATTCAGAATGGTGAGGTGCAACTTGCAGCATTGGAAGCAGAGTTAAAGGTTGTTTTCGATGCTTCTTTGCAGAAAGAGCTAGAAAAGAGGCTTGAGAATAGGAAAAAGACACCGAGAAGTAAGTTATCTACAGAAGAACAGATTCAAACACAATTCGAAATTCAAAGATTACAAAATCAAATAGACGAAATAGTTGCACAAAATAAGAGTCCTAAAAATATTGAACGGGTAAAGACATTGGCTGAAAATAAAGCTTTACTAAAGGTTTTGAGAGAGAAATTAAAAGAGACGAATAAATCATTACTTGCAGCGGAGAAAACATGGCGTTCAACCCAAACACATACGCCGAAAGCAAGGAAAGATTTGTACACTGCTCAAGCGGAATGTAAGAAGCTGGAGGAAATATGGAAAAATAAAGATGAGGAACTACAGGATATAAGAAAAAAAGTATCCTCGTTGAAAGAAGAGGTGAAATCAGCGCGAGCTGAAAAGAAAAAGGCTGAGAATAATTTAGAGAAGGTGAAGAAGTCAGACGCAGGCGAATAACCATGTCTTCCATCTTAAGCACCGTACCTCTCTATCTCCTCTCGAATTCTTTGGCGCTGAATCGTCTTTTGGATGAAGCTGCGAGGACGGAGAACTGGAAGCTGTGGGCTTACGCTGCGTTTACGCAGCGTGATAGCTCGCGGCCCGATCATGTTTTCATGCAGCGCTGGGCGAAGTTTGCGGAAACGGGGGTAAGCAAGGGGCTACGAGATGAAACCATCGACCTGCTGGAGAGTATCAGGCTGGTTGCTGAGGGATATTTGGAAATCAGCAATGGGCGGTTGTATGTCAAAAACCAGAGCGATGAGCCTGAGGAAGACCGCGTGAGCAGCGCGGATGAGTCGGAGGAGGAATACGCCAAGTCCGCCCATTTCGATCGCTGGCAGAATATCCGCGCCCGCATGACGACGTGGCCGCTCAAGCTCTATATGCTGCACACGCATCATTGCCCGTCGGATTTCTTTTTGTCTCATCCTCAGGAGCCGATGGTGGCCGATTTCATTCGCAGGGAAGGGTTAAACGAAACCCACCTTCACCTCAATGGTTGCATCTACCCGGAGCTGGAGTGGCTGAAGGATTTGTATGACATTCGTAGCTATTTGAAAAAGGCTATGGAGAAATGGCATGATGCTCGCTTTCAGGAACACTACCTACGTGCCAATCCTCGCTTGACTCCGCAACTGGCAGCGAATCGAATGAAGCTGGCGGCGGCATTGCGCGATGCCATCCTGCGGTTGGAAGATTGGTATGACTGGGAGTATCACTGTCGCGAGGAGGAAAGGAAGGAGAACGATGAGAAACTGTATTGGCATGAACAGTTGATTCAGGATACTTTTCTCGTCATTCGTCGTTATTCCCTGAATCCGCTGTTCTTTCCTGCTGCGCCGCATGGTGCAGCCGTGCCGGAAAAGCTGTATGAACGCAAGAAGCAGGAGATGCAGATGTGGATACGCGCGTTCAGCATGCTGGAAAAGAACAGCACGTTCCATTATAAACATCAGTTCCAATCGTTCCTGCATCTCTACCTGTTATTGCAGAATGAGCATATTGAACTTAATTATCATACGGAACAGAGGAAGGGATTTGAGGCCTTTTCGGTGGCGAATGACCACCCTAAACAAGCCGTGGGGGATGATGAGTATTATGTCCGCACGTTTTATAGCCTTTTGAGATCGGCAGAAGCTCGTGGGCATAATTATATAGAGGTGCGCGTAACCCCCGGCGGGTTGCGCGATAAACATGAGATGTATCTGCGCGCCTACGACCGTGCCTGTCGCCGCTGGGTGGAAGAACAAAGACGAGAGATGCGAATGCAGGGCGAGTTGCCGCCGCAGCGAATACCCCGCCCTCAGTTGGTGCTGGTGGCACATATGATTAAAAACCCGCCGAAACCGCCACCTTCTAAAAATAAGCTTTTGCTATCGCCGCTGTTTGATAATGAACGCAAAAAGCACATGGAAGAAGCTGCCGAGTTGGCAGAGGTAGCCCGCCACCTCATGACACAGCACCGTGTGCCTGTGGGGATTGATGCTGCTAACTCCGAGCTGAATCAAGCACCTGATGTCTTTGCCCCCGCCTACCGCCTGTTTGAACGAGAAAGCGGCGTTTCCCATAAAACCTATCATTGCGGGGAGGATTTTTTGCATCTCATCAGCGGTGTTCGGGCGGTGTATGAGGCTGTTACCTTTTTGAACCTCCGCAACGGTAACCGCATTGGCCACGCTATTGCCATCGGTATACACCCGAAAGAGTGGATTAAATCGATGCCTGCCAAGCTGATCATTTCCAAACGAGACTGGCTGCTCGACATGATTTTCGTGTGGAAACTGCTGCACGAACATAACCCTGCCGCAGCCAAAAAGGCAGAGAGTGAAGCCCTGCGTATGGCGGGGCTGATATTTGCTGCCGATGCCCGAGCTGTGATAAAGGCAGAATTACAATACAACTCCATCCATAATCTCGCAAATTTCTTTGAAATGCGGCAGTTTGAACCCGATTATGTCTCTAAATGGCTTGATGGAGAGTTGCCGATAAGTCATGCTCAGGATGAGGAACGGAAGCTTTTAGAAGAGAAGAAAAAGCAATTCGGTATTATTCCTGCGTGGCTCTATTGGTGTTGGAACTACGCTCCCATTTGTCGCCAAGCCCAGGAAGAACTCATTGAAGTGAAAACGGACTTCCTGACGGAAGCCGAACTGCTGGAATTGCAGCAGCGCGTCCAACAGCTTATTGCGGTGCGAGATGTTGTGATTGAAACGCTGCCTGTCAGCAACGTGCGCATCAGCCAATACCGCCGCATGCAGGATCACCACGTGCTGCGCTGGCTGAAGGTGGGGAAATATAAGCAGGAGAAGGATGCTGACATGAACATCTGCATGGGTTCCGATGACCCCGGTATCTTTGCCACCGACCTCAAGAACGAGTACTACCACCTCTACATGTGCCTTCGCAATGCCGGTGTGGCGGCTCATGAAGCCTTGGAAAAACTACGTCGTGTCAACAATGCGGGCAGACAATTCGCTTTCAGCAAGCTGCCGGACATGAAGCCCACCCCCTTCAGACTCACCAGTCTGCTCAACGACACCCCGCGCCCGCTCACCCTGTGGGAGCGCGTGGAACGCTACAGTAAACACCGCGAACAAGAAGGCGGCGACCCCTATCGCCCCCCGCTGCGGGATAGTGATTTTTGATAAGAGTTCCCTTAAATATCCTTATTTATATGACAACATCTTTTGATTTGCATGATACAATATCTGTTATCATTCCGGGTGCATGTGCCATCGCCTTATTAGGCTATTTTAGTTGTGAAGATTGGGAGGCATTTTTCAATATATTAAAACAACTTTCTTCGGGAGTTTCCCTTGTTCTCTTGCTCCCGAGCTATGTAGTGGGTGAGCTTATACAGTCACTGGGAAAAATGTATGTGAAAAGGCATTTGTATGTACGACCTTGCAAAGATCCCTATTATTGGATACTCAACACAAGGAACCCTTCCGATTTTCTGACGTTAAACGATCGCGAAAAAATATTGGATTCGCTGAAAGGGAGATTCCCATGGTGGAAAACAGAGAAAATTGAGTGGAATGAGATGTTGCTTAACGCATGTTTTTATTACATCAAACTTAAGGTGTATGCCCACGATGCCTATAGAACGGAATGTGTTAAAATGTTAACAAAACTCCATTTTTTTGCTTCGATGATGATATTGTGTTGGCTCATGCCGATTGCCTATTTGGTGATGTCTCTATGTTCTGCATTCAGCTGTTGCGGCACCCATTGTCTCGCCCGAGCCGTTTTCTTTTCATCGCCCTGCACGCATTATAGTATTGGGGGATTTCTAATGGTTTCTCTCCTGTTTGGTTCGTGTGGTGCATGGTGGATGCATTTGACATGTGATTTCAACCGAATTTACAACCGCTGTCTCTATTCTTCCTACTTGGCGATATTAGAGAAAGAAAAGGAGATTACACCAAACTCTTGACCTCTCCTGCTTCCGCCAATTCGGCACCGCCCTCATCGCCGTAGACGGCCACATCCACCCCTACGAACAAGAAGCCATCTCCACCTACCTCGCCGCGTTGGAAACATACGTCTCCCCCACCGCGTGAGCGTGGCGCAGGCGGGGCAGGGGGCTTTCATATTTTTATTCACCTGCCATTTTTATATTGCTTTTGGGGACACTTTTGTTAGGATGCTCCTGAACGAACTGATTACCCGTATGAGTATCTCGAAAGAAAAAGCCCGAAAGCTGCTGAAAAAGAAGGGAGTCATCAACTCTTTGGATGCGAATACCCCCCTGCCGCCCCTGTATTATTATGGCTCGTGCTCCAGAGAGAAGATAGCAGGCCTCTTGATTGCCGCAGGGGCAGATGTGAACACTTGCGATGAAGCACGGTGGACACCGCTGCATTATGCCGCGCGCAGCGGCGCGGTGGAGACCGTGCGCCTGCTGCTGGAAAAGGGGGCCGAGGTGAACGCGGTGACGAAGGAGGGGCTGCCGCCCTTGCATGTTGCTTATATGTGGGGAAATCGCAGGATTGCCCAAATGTTGCTGGATGCCGGCGCAGACCTGAACATGGAGGGGAACACCCCCTTGCATCACGCCTGCTTCTGGGGGGATGTGGAGAAGGTGAAGGCCTTACTGGCTGCGGGGGCGGATGCCAACGCGGCGAATGACAAGGGCTCGACCCCGATGATGAATATCACGGGTTCGCAAAAGGTGGAGATTGCCCGCCTGCTCATTGCGGCAGGGGCTGATGTCAATGCCGCCGGCAAATCCGGTATCACGCTCCTGAGCCAAGCCTGCCGCTACGGAGAATCGGATATGGCGGAGCTGCTCATCGAGTCGGGGGCCGATATTCATGCCATAAGCGAGGATTTTGAGGCACCTGCGTTATATTTCTGTGCCTCGGCGGAAATGGAACCCATTGCCATGAAACTCTTAGCACTTGGGGCCGATATCCATGCCTGTGACAGTTACGGTATCACCCTCCTGCATCGGGTTTGTTCCAACGGCTTGCTCGATTACGCCCGCAAGTTGATTGACATGGGGGCAGATGTGAATTCCTGCACCCCCTGGGGCAAAACCCCGCTTAAGCTGGCTCGTGAAGACAACAATGAGGCCATGGTAAAACTCCTACAGGAACACGGCGCAACAGAGTAAAACCAACGCGCCCCGCATCCAAGCCTGCATCCTCCTGTGTCCGTTTCATTAGGGCATGATTGTTCTGCTTAGGGCGGAAGAAGGTTGAGATTTGCCAATTTTGAGCCGAAAAAATGAGTGATTGCGACATGGAGTATGTCATTTTTCTTGCATAAATGTACGTTTTGTGTACACTTGTGCAAAAGAAATGTCAAAATTGACGGTCAGGAACTGGATTGAGCTGCAAGCTGAGCGGGGGCGTTTGAGCTTCACCCTTGCTGAGTTACAGGCGGCTTTTCCTGATGAAAAGGCGGAGAGCTTAAAACAGTCGCTGCGGCGTGCGGGAAAATCCAAATTGATTGCCAACGCATGGCAGGGCTTTTATTTAATCCTGCCGCCGACATATCGTTCAGTCGGCATGCTGCCTGTCAGCGAGTATATCGACAAGCTCATGGCTTACATCGGCAAGCCCTATTGTGTGGCCTTGCTGAATGCTGCCGCTTTGTACGGCGCCGCCCATCAGCGGCCCATGAGCATGACGGTCATGACATCCTGCCCCCCGCCGCGAAGCACGACGAAGGGGAATACGCGCATCGACTTTATCTCCAAGCTGGAGCTGGCGGGCGGTGTTCCGTGTGAACTCACGCGTACTATCAAGACTCAGTTCAGCAGTATGGTGGTGGCAAGCCCGGAGTACACAGCTCTTTCTCTTGTGCAATATAGCAAGGCTGCAGGCGGGCTGTCCCATGTGCTGACAGTGCTGGAGGAGCTGACGGAATCCTGCCGTTTCGAGGCTATGCCCGTCTGCATGCGCGATTATATCCCGACTCCCTGTTTTCAACGCTTGGGGTACATGCTGGAGCAGCTTTTGGGGGAGACGACCGCGGCAGACGCGCTGCATGCTTATCTTACGGCTGCTCTCTCCAAACCCTTGCGCAGAACCAAGCTCGACCCTCAATCCACGCTTTCCCCCATTGGCTATGATGCCCGCTGGAAGGTGATTATCAACGCTCAACCTGAAACTGATTTAGATGATTAACGCTGAATTTATTAACGAATGGCGCCCCGAACACCCGTGGAGCACGCCCGCTATGGTGGAACAGGATTTGGTGATTACCCGCGCCCTCGTTTCCATCTTTTCCGATGATTTTCTGCGGGAAACCTCGCTTTCCGCGGCGGTACAGCTCTGCATAAACTCTACCTCACTCCCCAGCCGCGCTATTCGGAGGATATTGACTTAGTGCAAATCCACCCCGGTCCCATTCGTGCTATCATGGACCACCTGCGTGATGCGCTGGCCTTTTTGGGTGAGCCTAAGACCAAAAGCACGCCCATGAGCAACAAGCTCATCTACCGCTTTTCATCAGAAATAGCCCCAGTGGAACCCATGCGCCTGAAGGTGGAAATTAACTGCCGAGAGCATTTTTATGTCCTGCCGTGGTGTGAAATCCCTTTCGGTATGGAAAGCTCATGGTTCTCCGGCTCCTGTATGCTTCGCACCTATGCGCTGGATGAATTGCTGGGAACCAAGCTCCGCGCCCTCTACCAGCGCAAAAAGGGGCGTGACCTCTTTGATTTGGATTACGCACTCTCCCGAGTTGCGGTTTCACCTGAACGCATCCTCCCCTGCTTTTGCCGCTACATGCAGTTCTCTGCCGGTTCCATCCCCACCCAAAAGGAATTCCTGCTCAATTTGGAAGAAAAAATGAACTCGGCGGATTTCCTCACCGACTCCCGCCCCATCTTGCTGCCCTCCATCTCCTTTGACTCCCAAACCGCCTACACCCGCATCTGCGATACTCTGCTCACGTCCTTAGACCACTACCGCAGCCAAGCAGGGGAATAAGACCGCCCTCATCGACTGTGCTAATGGTTAAGTTGAAATAATAGAAATATCTCATGTTATAATCATAGAGTTGTGTGTATGCATTCGGAATCTTGTGACGCTGGTAATGGTGAAAAAGAATTGTGCCTTCTTTGTGGCAAGAATCCTCAGCAAGAAAAGAGCCACATTATCCCAAGGTTTATTGTAAATAGAATTAAAAAGGAATGTGAAGGGGCAATGCTGAGAAATGGGGAAAATCCGAACATTCCAAGACAAGATGGGCTTAAATGCCCTATGCTTTGCCCTGCGTGCGAGGATATGTTTTGTGCATGGGAAACGCACTTTGCCCAGACGATTTATCACCCTTTCTATAATAAACCTACTCAAATGCGTCAGTGGATAACTGACGGTTTGTCATTGAAATTCTTGGCTTCTGTTGCCTATCGTGGCATGTCGATATTCCAGCAAGAGAATCTATTCCGTGAGGATTTAAGGGATGATTACGCGGCTGCATTATGTGTGTTGAGAGATTATCTTTTGAATAGGAGAGATTCATTGGAGCCCCTCTTTTTTGAATTGTGTGTTATTTGGAATTACAATGACGATAATTTAAAAAAGGAATGTAGTTCATTGTATTATTACATTAAAACGGCATTGGATATTGACTGGTTCGTTTATGGTGGCTACGCAAAGTTGTTTGTGGTGAATTTCGGGCCATTCTATGTGGTGTTAACCATAGAGGATAGGATGGGATTGATGCAAGAAACAAAGCCTAATAGCCCTGATTCTTTTTACATGTATACAGAATCGTATAGAAGCTTACCGCTATATCTCCAGCATTATGTGATTGGTGGCGTAGAAAAAGTGCAAAAGATATACGATGCAATAAGCCCAGCTCAAGGTTCTAAAATCAGGGAGAGATGGAATAAACAGCAGTCTCGAGAGAGTTAAACAGGCATAAAAAGTTTTTTGCAGAGTTAAACGAGAGTGCTTTCCGCAGCCATGAGGTAGGGTTCGGTTTCTTCATCCTGCGGGGTAAGGTTGGGGATGATGCCTGTTTGGAGGATGGTTTTTATTTCACATTCCCAGAGGGTGAGGACGCGCCAGCCTTGGGATTCTAGGGCGGCGCGGATGCGCTGGTCGCGCTCTTTGTTGCCGTTTAGCTTGGTTTCCCAGAACTCGCGGTTGGTTTCGGGGATGGCGGCGTGTTTGCAGCCTTCGTGCTGATGCCAAAAACAGCCGTTGATGAAGATGACGGTCTTGTGTTTCGGCAGTACGATGTCAGGCTTGCCGGGCAGGTCTTTGCGATGGAGACGGAAGCGGTAGCCCTGTGCATGCAGCAGCTTGCGGATGGCCATTTCGGGCTTTGTGTTCTTCCCTTTGACCGCCGCCATATTGCGGTGTCGCTGTTCAGGCGTGTGCTTGTCCATTAGCCTTCGGCGTAGGAATAGCGAATTTGCAGGGGGAGATTGAACACGATGCGTCCATCATCCAGTAAATGAAGTTCGCCACAGTCATAGCGAGATGTGGACGGATGCTCAAAATAGGTGTGATGGTACAAGTAGTCGCGCAGCAATGTGCGTTCGTAGATGTGCAGGGTCACAATTTCTCCTTCGGGCTTGACGATAATGTACCCGCCGTTTGCATCTTCTGTGCCGTCCCATGCTTTGCTGGGAACCATACCCAGAGCGGTTGCTTCAAGAAAGCGTTTCACTTTGAGTTCGTAACGTGTTCCCATGTTGAGAGGATTTTCAGCGGTCAGATGCTCGGTCGCCGCTTTGACGGTGCCACGGCGTTCTGCTGTGGGTAAGTCACATGCGGCAAAGTGGTCGAGCAGCAAAGCTGCAACAACGCGGGGCATGCCTTCGTCTACGTTGAGCAGGTTGTTCTCATATTGTGCATCCATGCCACCCCATTGAATCTTGCCGCCCTTGTCCTGAATAGCTTTAACCAATTTGCCGATTTTCAGAGCGTTCAGAGATTCGATTTCCGAAGCATCCAGCCCTGTGATTTCGTAGGTGAACATGGTGCGGGAGGATGCGTTGAGTAACGTGGGTGCACCGCCTACGAAAGATTTAATGCTGTAGCCGTTCTTCATGATGCCCGCACCTCGGGAGTCATTAATCGTCAGGCTGATGTCCTTCTTGTCCTGAGACTTTGCCTTGATAGAGGCAGCCTGTAAGTATTGAAGAAACTTCCATGCTTTAGGGAATGCAAGAGCTTTTTTATTGTTTCCCTTTTGCTCTTTTCCAACGTTCTTTTTAGCCGTAGCGGCGGCAAGCATATCATGCAGCAGATTTTCGGCTTCTTCCTCGCCAAGTTGAGAGGGAACAGCAATACCCAAATCTTTATCTTGCGTGGTGATGTGCCAACCATCAGGCGAAAGCACATAGGTTAATTCTTTGTGGACAGAATCACCTCTGTGAATAGCCAAGACAGGGAGCGGTTGACCTTCGGCTCGGCGTTTCAGGTTTTTATCACATGGAAAAATAACGCAATCTCCGAGAATACGGAAAAAGACGTATACTTCACTCCACTCACCGATGTTTCCTGTAGGGCAGTCGCTCATGGTATCAGAGAATAACTTTCTTAATTTCTTCTGCAATGGCACGAATGACAGGTACAGTCACGCTGTTGCCGAATTGCTTGTACAGGTGGACATCGGAAAGCACCAGCTGGTAGGAATCAGGGAAGCCTTGGAGACGCGCCCATTCGCGCGGGGTCATTTTGCGGATGCCCTCGCGGTTGATTTCTCCCTTGATGTGGGTTGTGGGGGTGAGGTCGGTTTGGCGGTGGTCGATGATGAGATTACGCTCGCGGCCCATGCCGCCGCAGACGATAGCCCCGGCAATACCGTCAAGCGGACGGATTTCGTAACCGAAGCCGTTGCCCTTGGCGGCGTGGCGTTCTTTGTGGCGGCGCAAGGTGTCCATGTACTGCGTGCTGAGGTAGTACTTGGCAGGAACAGGCTTGCTTTCCATGATGTCCTTGATGCACACCTTGATGCCCGTGGGGCGGGGGAAGTCAAATCGCTCGGGGGCAATGTCCTTGCGGAAAGCTACGATGTAGATTCGCTCGCGGTTTTGCGGTACGCCGAAATCTTTTGAGTTGAGCACCTTGTGGAACACCTTGTAGCCCATTTGTTCCAGCGTGCCGACAATGATTTTGAAGGTCTTGCCTTTGTCGTGGATGGTAAGCCCCTTGACGTTTTCGCAGAAAATCACCTTGGGCTTGTGGTGGCTGCAAATGCGGGCAACATCGAAGAAAAGAGTACCGCGAGACATGCCCTTGTAGTCATCATTAAAGCCCTTGCGCTGCCCGGCAAGGCTGAACGCCTGACAGGGGAAACCTGCAAGGCAGATGTCGAATTCCGGGATATCTTTCTCATCAATCTTGGTGATGTCGCCATTGATGGGGTGGATGCTCGGGAAATTGGCATTGTAAGTCTTTTGCGCGGCGGTGTCCCACTCGGAGACGAAAACGGTATCAATGCCGGAGCCGAACGCTTGGTCGAAGCCCATGCGGATGCCGCCGATACCCGCAAATAGGTCAATGGCACGGAGCGAACCATAAGCGGGGGAGTCTACGTCTACGCCGCTGAAAAGGTCGGGGGCAATACCCTCGGCAACAATACCATCACCCGCTTCAAAAGACGGCAGTTTCAGCGATTCCGCAAAGGTGGCAAGGTCTTGCCCCATTGCGTTAGTGATAGCGCATAAGGTGATAACGGATAGATTGGTATCGCCTCGCTCAACACTGATGATGAACGAACGGTCAACCTCACTCTTTTGTGCCAGTTTTTCCTGACTCAGCCCGACTTCAAGCCTTCTCTGCCTGATAGCCGCACCGATGCGTTGAAGAATATCTGCGTCCTTGCTCACAATGTTGATTATATCCAACATTTGATTTTGCGCTAGTCGAGTATTCTCTACATTAGGGGTGCTGATGTGTCGGGGTGACGTATTGCGTGAACTGCCCTAGATGGGGCATTTTAGAGAAGCAAAAACCGATGCACTCTTGCGAGTGCATCGGCTGTTGGTGTAGGGTGTTGGGCTTAGACTTTTTAGGTGCTAAATGCGTGGCGGCTCAGCCTATTGAAGGGAGCCACTGGCTTACATCATGCCGCCCATACCGCCCATACCGCCCATGTCGGCGGCGTGGTCGTGACCGCAGGAGCAGCCCTTCTTTTCGGGCAGCTCGGTGATGAGGCATTCGGTCGTGAGCATGAGGCCCGCGATGGATGCGGCGTTCTGCAGGGCAGAGCGCGTCACCTTGGTGGGGTCAACCACACCGGAAACGAGCAGATCCTCGTAGGCATCCGTCACCACGTTGTAACCCTGCGTGGGGGATTCAAGCCCCTTCACCTTCTCCACGATGAGAGCAGCCTCGCGGCCCGCGTTGGAAACCAGCTGGCGGAGAGGAGCTTCCACCGCGCGGTACACGATGGCGGCACCCGTCGCTTCGTCACCCGTGAGGGAGAGCGTGCTGATAGCCTTCTGGGCGCGGATGAGAGCCACACCGCCGCCGGGAACAATACCCTCTTCCACCGCAGCGCGGGTGGCATGCAGAGCGTCGTCCACGCGGTCCTTCTTCTCCTTCATCTCCGTTTCCGTAGCGGCACCCACCTTGATGACAGCCACACCGCCCGCCAGCTTGGCAAGGCGCTCCTGCAGCTTCTCGCGGTCGTAATCGGAGGAAGTCTCCTCAATCTGGTGGCGAATCTGGGAAACGCGGGCGGAGATATCAGCGGACTTGCCGGCACCCTCGATGATGACCGTCGTGTCCTTCGTAATCACCACGCGCTTGGCCATACCCAGCTGGTCAACGTCCACGTTCTCCAGCTTCAGACCCAGATCCTCGGAGATGCACTGGCCGCCCGTCAGGATGGCGATATCTTGCAGCATGGCCTTGCGGCGGTCACCGAAACCGGGAGCCTTCACGGCGGCCACATTCAGCGTGCCGCGCAGGCGGTTCACCACCAGGGCGGCAAGAGCCTCGCCCTCCACGTCCTCGGCAATGATGAGGAAGGGCTTGCCGCTCTTCGCCACCTTCTCGAGAATGGGCAGGAAATCCTTCAGGTTGCCAATCTTCTTCTCGAAAATGAGAATGTAGGGGCTTTCCAGAACCGCTTCCATCGTGTCGGCATTCGTCACGAAGTAGGGGGAAAGATAACCCTTGTCGAACTGCATACCTTCCACCACGTCAAGGCTGGTGTCGATACCCTTGGCCTCTTCCACCGTGATGGTGCCGTCCTTACCCACCTTGTCCATGGCTTCGGCAATGATGTCGCCGATTTCGGAATCCCAGTTGGCGGAAACCGTAGCCACCTGAGCAATCTCCTTGGTGGAGTCAACGGGCTTGGAGATGTTCTTCAGCTCTGCCACCACAGCGTTGGCAGCCTTGGTGATACCGCGCTGCAGCGAGATGGGGTTGGCACCCGCCGTCACGTTGCGCAGACCCTCGCGGTAGATGCTTTCGGCCAGCACCGTGGCGGTCGTTGTGCCGTCACCCGCAATGTCGTTCGTCTTGCTGGAAACCTCGCGCACCAGCTGGGCACCCATGTTCTCGTAGGGGTCTTCCAGCTCCACCTCCTTGGCGACGGTCACGCCGTCCTTGGTGATGTTGGGGGAACCGAACTTCTTGTCAATCACCACATTGCGACCCGCAGGCCCCAGCGTGCTCTTCACCGCCTTGGCAATCTTGGTGACACCGTTCAGCAGGCTCTGACGAGCCGTCTCATCAAAAGAAAGTTGTTTAGCCATAAATGTAATTTATAATTTTTAATTTATAATTTATAAAGTTTGAATTTCCGCGCGGCAAAGCCGCGCCATTATTTCAAAATCGTACATCGTACATCGTACCTCGTACATCAGTCAATGACGGCGAGGATGTCGCTCTCGCTGAGGATGACGTAGGTCGTGCCGTTGTAGGTCACTTCCGTGCCGCCGTACTTGGTGATGAGCACCTTGTCATTCACCGCCACGTTGAAGTTGATGGGGTTGCCGTCCTTGTCGTGACCGCCCGTGCCGAGAGCACGCACGATGGCTTCCTGCGGCTTCTCCTTGGCGGTATCCGGCAGGAAGAGACCGCCGGCGGTTTTCGTTTCAGCTTCCACGCGCTCCACGAGCACACGCTGTCCAATAGGCTTAATCATAATAGTATTTTGTTTGTTATTGGTTAAATGTTGAAATGAGAGTGATTTTTCTGTTCCCTATGTACGATGTACAATGTACGATGTACGAAGTTTGAAATTTGGCGCGGCACAGCCGCGCGGAACTTACAAATCGTACATCGCACCTCGTACTTCGTACATCAATCAACGACTTCCGCGTCGACGACCTTGCCCTTGGCTTGGCGGGGACCGTTATTTTCGGGTTCGGGGGCGGCACCCTCGGTGGGGGCACCCTGAGACTGGGCGTACTGGGCGGCGGCGGCGAAAATCTTCTCCAGCTCTTCCGTCAGTTCCTTGCACTTGGCAACGTCCTTGGCTTCGGCGGCGGCCTTGAGAGCCTTCACCTTCTCCTCCAGCGGGGCCTTCTGGTCGGCGGGCATCTTGTCACCCATCTCGTTGAGCTGGCGCTCAATGTTGTGGGCCATGGAGTCTGCCTTGTTCACCACCTCGATATCCTCGGCCTTCTTGCGGTCTTCCTCGGCGTGCATCTCGGCGTCCTTCTTGGCGCGTTCGATTTCTTCCTTAGACAGACCGGAGGAACCCTGAATCGAGATGTTCTGCTCCTTACCCGTCTCCTTGTCCTTGGCAGTCACCTTGAGAATGCCGTTGGCATCGATATCGAAGGTCACCTCAATCTGAGGCACGCCGCGGGGGGCGGGCTTGATGCCGTCCAACTTGAAGTTGCCCAGCAGCTTGTTGTCGTTGAACATCTTGCGTTCACCCTGACAGATGCGGATGTCCACGGCGGGCTGGTTGTCAGCAGCGGTGGAGAACACCTGAGACTTACGCACGGGGATGGTCGTGTTGCGGTCAATCATCGGCGTGGCGATGCTGCCCATCGTTTCGATGGAGAGGGTGAGGGGCGTCACGTCCAGCAGCAGCACATCGTTCACCGTACCCGTCAGCACGCCGCCCTGAATAGCGGCACCCACGGCCACCACCTCATCGGGGTTCACGCCCTTGTGGGGTTCCTTGCCGGCAAGGCGCTTGGCCATTTCCTGCACGGCGGGCATGCGGGTCATACCGCCCACCAGCACCAGCTCGTTGATTTCGCTGGTGGAAAGACCGGCGGCGGCAATGCACTCCTTCACGGGGCGGGCGGGGCGCTCCAGCAGGGCTTCCGTCAGCTGCTCCAGCTTGGAGCGCGTCAGAGAAAGCTGAATGTGCTTGGGACCCGTGGCATCCATCGTGATGAAGGGCAGGGAGATGTCGTAGCTCTGGGTGGAGGACAGGGCAATCTTGGCCTTTTCGGCTTCTTCCTTAATGCGCTGCAGAGCGTCCGTCTGCTTGGAGATGTCCATGCCTTCCTTGGCCTTGAACTCATCGAGAATCCAGTTGATGATGGCGTTATCCCAGTCATCACCGCCGAGGTGCGTGTCACCGTCGGAGGCCTTTACCTCGAACACGCCGTCACCGATTTCCAGCACGGAGATATCGAACGTACCGCCGCCAAGGTCGTACACGGCAATCTGCTCGTTGCTCTTCTTGTCCAGACCGTAGGCAAGGGCGGCGGCGGTCGGCTCGTTGATGATGCGGCGCACCTTCAGACCCGCGATTTCGCCCGCGGCCTTGGTGGCGTTACGCTGGGCATCGTTGAAGTAGGCGGGCACCGTGATAACGGCTTCCGTGATGGTTTCGCCCAGCTTGGCTTCGGCATCGGCCTTCAGCTTGGCCAGCACCATGGCGGAGATTTCCTGCGGGGAGTACACCTTGGTTTCGCCGCCGACTTCCACCTGAATGTGGGCATCGCCGTTGGGGGCTTCCACAATGGCGTAGGGAACCTTCTTGTCTTCCGCCGTCAGCTCGGCGAACTTGCGGCCGATGAGACGCTTGGCGGAGAATACGGTGTTGCGGGGGTTGGTGACTGCCTGACGCTTGGCCGCCTGACCCACGATGCGCTCACCATTCTTGGTGAAGGCAACGATGGAGGGGGTGGTGCGGGCGCCCTCGCTGTTTTCAAGCACGGTAGCCTGACCGCCTTCCATGACGGCCATGCAGGAGTTGGTGGTACCGAGGTCAATTCCGAGAATCTTGCTCATGGTTCTGTGTCTTTCTATGGTTTGTTGTTTATAAGCTCTTCAAACTCGCACGGAGTTCTCTTGCCTTCTTTGTTGCAAACCGCGTGCCAACTGTACCGAAAGTGGAGAAAAAACGGCAACACGCTTGTTTTTAAGTAGTTGTGAGTAATGCGGGGCAGGGCTGTAGGCTTGGCATGCCTATAAAAATTGCGACATTTTGCCGCAGTTGGACAAAATGTCGCGCGGGCGGTGCGGCAAAATGCCGCATGTGGGTGCCGTCTCTTGCGTGCCAATCGTGCATTATCCTGTCTTAATGTGTTGCCATGGCGCGTCAAATCTGCTATTCTCTCAATGGAGCATCTGTCATGATACGCATCAAATACATCGGTCGCGGCATGTTTGAAGGCGCCCCCTCCGCCACGGTGGGGGATTGCATCTTCATTTATGACTCTGCCTGTCAGGAATATGACTGGCTGGTGGTGTACGATGAGTTCCCGAAAGAGGATGTCGGCTCCCTCGTGGGGCAGGCAGAACCGCTGGCATGCCCGCGCGAGCACACCATTCTGGTGACCTCCGAGCCGCCCAGCATCAAGATTTACCCGCGTTGCTACACAAGCCAGTTCGGGCATGTGATTACCACCCACCTGCCCAAGTACCTGCCGCACCCCCACCACCATATCGGGGCGGGCGCGCTGATGTGGATGGCGGGCTACCCCTACGGCGAAGTCATCTCCGAACCCGATTACGAAAAGACGCGCCAGCTCTCCACCGTCTGTTCGGGCAAGGTGCAGAAACACACCATGCACTACGCGCGTTTCAGCCTCACCAAGTACCTCTCCGAGCATCTGCCGGAGCTGGAGTGGTTCGGTCGTGGTGTGCGCCCGCTGGAGAACAAGTACGACGCGCTGAACAGCTACCGCTACCACATTGCGGTGGAAAACCACATTGAAGCGTACCATTGGACGGACAAAATCTCCGACCCGCTGCTGGGGCTGTGTCTCACCTTCTACGCGGGCGACCCCAAGCTGTCCGAAGTGCTGCCCGCCGACTGCTTCATCCCCATCCCCGTGGATGACCCGCCCCGCGCGTTGGA
>JAZLFB010000161.1:0-1378 GCA_045615585.1 Akkermansia sp. | reverse complement strand
CCTTTTGCCTTGTCTGACAAGCTGTCAGCGCGTCAGCGGCGGCAGAACATGCAGGGCTGGTGCAGAAAATACTTGTCATAGGCGGGGCAGCGTGCTAGATTGTCGCC
Source organism: Akkermansia sp. (assembly GCA_045615585.1). Lineage (GTDB taxonomy): Bacteria > Verrucomicrobiota > Verrucomicrobiia > Verrucomicrobiales > Akkermansiaceae > Akkermansia. The sequence continues at coordinate 1,271 of JAZLFB010000161.1, read as the reverse complement.
ATGCTGCTGAAGAAATTGGCACCGATTGTGACGGCTCTGGCGATTGTGGGCGGAGCTATCGCCTGTATTGTCAACAACACGGGGGAAGCCGCCGCCGCCGCGTTGGCTTCGAAAGAAGTGACCCCGCTCAGCGAATTTGCCGATTTGAAAAACTTCCCCGCCGCCGATCAATGGCGCGTGCTCTTTCAAATGTCGCAGGGTGCTTGGTATGACACCACCCACGGCCACAAGGTCAAGGAAGCGTACGATACCGATTTCGACAACAAGATTGTACACATCTTTGCCTATCTGCCCGCAGGGGTGCCTGTTGAGATGGAAGAGATGGAGCGCTTGCCCAAAAGCTCCTCCATTGCACTGAACATGGGGCTGCGCTGCGCCAAACTGCCCGAGGTGCGTTCCTCTACCATTTCTCATGCGTCCAAGGGGCGCTACAGCCCCTATCCCCGCAGTGCCGATGCTCTGTGGTTCGAGGTGGATTTCTATGAACTGAAGGACGGCGTGCGCTTTGTCCATTTGGTGCGTATCCCCTACGCCCATCTGCACCCCGCCGCCTACCACGCCTCGCACCCCGAATTCAGGGACGAACGATGAAACGCTGCCGATAGAAGTCGGATACCCTTGCACACCCTCTGCTTTTTCTGAAGCAGAGGGTGAAATTATTATGCGTTCTATCGGTGTCAGACTCGCGCGGCGTATTGTTCCGCCAGTTGACGGTATTCGGCGGCGTGGGCGCGGTTGTCGGCGGCAATGGTGTCGGGCAGGGGTTTTACCACTTTAGCGGGGGAACCCAGCACCAGGCTGTTCGGCGGAATAACGGTGTTCTTGGTGACAAGGGCATGCGCCCCCACAATGGAACCGCGACCGACTACGGCACCGTCCAGCACTACGGCACCCATGCCGATCAGGCAGTCATCCTCCACCGTACAGGCGTGCAGGGTGACGCTGTGCCCGACGGTGACGTTCTCCCCCAGCGTGCAGGGCAGATGGCGGTCTACGTGGATGCAGCAGTTGTCCTGTACATTGCTGTTGCGACCGATGATGATGGGCGCGTAGTCGGCGCGCAGGGTGGTGTTGTACCACACCGAGCTGCCCTCGGCCAGCGTGACTGCACCGATGAGGTCGGCGCTCTGTGCCACAAAGGCGGGATGGTTCAACGTGGGAACGGTGTCGGAAAAGGATTCGATGGCCATGCCGTAAGAGTAGCACGGAACCCCGCGAAAAGAAAGCACCGTTCGCGGCAGCTGTGCTATTTTGAAATCCGTTGGGTGGCG
>JAZLFB010000160.1:0-4067 GCA_045615585.1 Akkermansia sp. | reverse complement strand
CGGACCGCACGGAACGGGCACACCAATCACAGGCAGCTGCGTATTCATCACCACCACGCCCGGCAGCGCGGCGGAAAGACCCGCCACGCACAGCAGCACAGCCTTTGTCCCGGATGCCTCCAGCCCTTTCAAATACTCGATGAGCGCGGGCAAATCCCGGTGGGCGGAATACACCACCTCCTCATGCTCCACCCCCTGTTCTGCAAAATAAACACGCGCCGGCTCCATAAAGGGCAGGTCGCTCTTGCTTCCGTAAATCGTGATAACCTTCATACCGCCCTCCACTCTACCACAATCACCGCTCCCGCGCAAGGCAAAATCTCATGCGCTCCCATCGTCGGGTCCCGATGATTTTGGGTGCTATGATTTTTGGAGGGGTGATACCCGGGCATCTTGGAGATTCCGCAAGCTGCAAGTGGGATAGTGGAGCCTCCACGCCTCGTCACACCGGTATGTCTCGGCGTATCTTAGAGAAGCCGCCCCTCGGAGGCAAGGCGTACCCTCTGGAAGACGATATCGATGAGTATTGGAGCTCTCACCGTGCGCAAAACAGGGGCTGGCGTATGGTGCCTTTGTGCAAGATGGCAGGGTGAAAGTAGTGCCGGCTATGTTCAGGCCGATCTTGTGATGAAGGACATGACGCGCGCTTGTCGTCGAAGTTATGCTGGGCGAAATGCCCGTGCAGGATGCCATCCTCGCCGGGTCGGAGGAACGTCTCATCCCCATCATCATAACCAGCCCCACCTCCATCCTGGGGCTGCTTCCGCTGGTGTGGGCGCGCAACCAGCCCGGCGGAGAGCTCCTGGCTCCGCTGGCCATCGTTCGGTTCGGCGGCCTCCTCTCCGCCACCATCCTCAACCTCCTCCTGGCCCCCTCCGCCTCAAGTCTCTTCGCCAAATTCCTCAGCCCGCGCTGAGCGCGGGGCATTGAGGAATAACCCTAGCGGTTCGTGTACATGACTGGGCGGACTTGGAAACTAATCTCCGATTCCGTTATCATTTGCTGCATCTTGTACGCTTTGGGGAAGATTGTTGGGGTGATTCCTGATGTCATCAGTCCAAATATCACCTACTTTAAGGGGAACTGCTGATTCAATGTGGCAAAGTTTCAAAATGCTAGCGTACAATTGACCTTGCACTAATACCTTGTCGGCAATGTCACATGTTTCTGATGCAATTTCCGGGTTGTTCTTGATGTAGGTATCGGAATACCAAATCCACGAAGCTACATGACGCAAGTCCTTGTCATCAGGATTGCCTCCATGCATCATGCGCCCGTTTTCTCCAAGTTTTTGCCCATGGTCGGCACAATACAAGACTACGGCGTTTTTATCCTTCAACCCATCTATCAGGTTTTGGGCGAGAGCATCCACACAAACGATGCAATTGTCGTAATCATTAATCATTTGCTCGCTCGTAACAGCGGCTACCGCATCCAGGTTTGCCCAATCTATATTGCCTGGTTGAAAAGGAGAGTATTTGGAATCATGCTTGTATGGGAAATGGCCTGTTCCATTTTCTATGACGACAAATTGTTTGGGCGACATCTCCTTTGTGATAGCATCCAAGGTGCCTGATGAAACGTCGTCTATTGGCGCATGGAACTCCAAAGTCCTGTTTATTCCCGTTCCGAACAACTGATTGAAATATTGTCCGTGAACGATATTGTATGTATTTTCTGCAATCCACAGGTTATGGAAGCCGTGCTTCTTGAGAATTCCAAGAAAAGAAGAGAAACTCGGCTTTTCTTTCTCAACGGTCAGTGAACCCATAATCCCCTCGACACTCACATAAGTAGATGTTCCGTATGAGAACATATTGCGAAAAAATGTGATGTTGCCTTCCCTGCCTATCTGCGGCAGCGTATTCCTCTCATATCCGCCAGTGGGAATATGATCCGCCCTTATACTTTCCCCGATTATCAGAACGAAAACAATCGGCTCGTCCTTGGTCAACTTGGATCCAAAGCTCGCGGAATCCTGAATTATTATTGTCTTGAACTTTTCGTTGAGCGCATTCCTCAATATATCTATGTTTTGGTATTGCCACAACCAGTGTTTAACAAAGACCTCCTGATGGCCATTTACATACATCTCCGTATCCTCTTTCAAGGTGTTGTCTGCCATGGTAAAATAGAGAGACGGCCTCAACTTCAATGCCATTCCCGGCAATTGGAAGCACGCACACCACAAGCCAGCAGTGAATACGCTTATAAGAGCTGTGCATTTCCACCCGGATTTGCGGATTCTCTCTCTGTGACGGTTCAGAAACAACAAAAACAACCAGAAAATCAGGAAACCAGCTAATGTTAAAACGACTAAGGAAAGAATGCTTCTAAAATTGAGAAACGCACCAGCTTCGTCCGGATTTGTTTCAAACACTGCGTTTATCAAATCAAATCCCACGCTATATTTGAACACGCGATACACATATGCGCATATTGAGAAGTATATGACACATGTCGAATAAATCGCAATGCCTGCATATGGTATGATAGCGCAGAAATACAGGAACAAGAATGAAAGGGCAGTAGAGAACAACTGACGGACAACTAGAGGAAATCCGTTGTAATCATAAAAGAAAGGATCGTACGTTGCACAAAATGTATAAGACAGCATCGCCAACACAACAAACTGCACCGGATTCAAATTCATAAGAGAGTAGCAGGATTGCTCCATTCCCAATATTTGGCGCGTTATGGATTTCATTGCGAAAATGTTACCCATTGCTAATGGGTGTTTGATGACCTATAGTCCCTGCAAATTCAAATGTTCCCAACTCATAAAGTAATCTCACTTCCGCTGCAACGTGCCGCAGGCAGGCAGGTGAAATCCTTGAACGTGCGAGCTGGATTTTTTTTCTAAAAAGGCTTGACTACCCATTAGCAAAGCGTGAACACAATGAACACAGAAAACAGGGACAGAGAACAAGCTGCACTGGAAGTGCTACGGTCAACGGGTGTAGATATACTGGAGGCTGCGTTGGTGGCCAAGGAGGCGCTGGAGTGTGGGCGCGGGCGGGTGAGGCGCGCGCGGGATTGCGTCCGTCTAGGGGCGCAGGAACTGTGGAAGCGGGAAAAGACCGTCACGTTCCGCAAGGCGGTGGAGGCCGCGCTGGAAGAGCGGAAGAAGAAGAACCGCAGGGCGCGGACTGTGACGGATTTCCGCTATTACAGCAAGCGGCTGATGGTTAGGAATCCAGGGTTGGAGGAGCGGCGGGTGCGGAGCATCACGGCGGAGGATTGCCGCGCGTATTTGCAGGAGGCGTATGGCAACAGCCCATCCCAGTACCGCAAGGCCCGGGCGATATTGAGCGGGGTGTTTTCCACGGCGATTCGGCATGATTGGTGCGATGCCAACCCGGTATTGCGCGTGGAGGTTCCAGAGGTGGAGGAAAAGCCGATAATGCCGCTGAACAACGAGGAAGTAGAGAAGCTGGAGCAAGCAGCACAACGGCCGGAACACCGGGAGATGCAATTGTCGCTGCACCTGATGCTGTACTGCGGGATTCGCCCCACGGAAGTAAGCCGAATCAACCCCGAAACCGACATCGATTGGGAAAACGCGCAAGTATTGGTTCGGCCCACCACAAGCAAGACCGGCGGCGGACGTGTGGTGCCATTGCGAAAGGCGGGCCATATCACCGTTCGCACGATACCCCGCCGCTGGCAACAGCGCTGGCGCGCCTTGCGCAAGGCGGCAGGGTGGAATCAAGGGCACGTTTGGCAAGCAGATGCGTGCCGCCATACCTTCGCTACCTACCATGCCGCGCATTTCAGGAATTTTCCGGCCCTGCAGTTGGAGATGGGGCACCGGGACAGCGGTCTATTGAGAACGCGGTACGTATACGCGTGCGGCATAGGGCGGCGCGAAGCTGTACGATTTTTCAAGGAATGATTTCCCGGTGCCGTCCTGGTCAACGAGCCAACTCGTTCAGGGTGTCCTCAAAGCCGGGGTAGGAGGTGGCAATGTTGCGGCAGCCCTGCAGGGTGGTGGTGCCGGAGGCGTTGAGGCCTGCCATGAGGAAGGACATGGCAATGCGGTGGTCATCGAAGCTCTGCAGGGTGGC
>JAZLFB010000159.1:0-30366 GCA_045615585.1 Akkermansia sp. | reverse complement strand
TGCTGACCGCCACGCAGCCCGAACTCGTGTACCGCATGCTCCCCTTTCAGGAGACAGGCATGCTCTCCGTGGGCGTGCTGTATTTTTCCATCATCCTGTTTACCAGCGTGATTGTGCGACTGGTGTTTCTGGCCTTCCTCTTCACCCCGCCTGCGGATGAAGACGTGAGCGGCGAGGTGGACGCCACCGTGCTGGACCCCGCCACCGCCCGCAGCGTGCGTGAGATTGCCGCCAACCCCGTGCGCCCGCAGCCCAAGTTCCGATTCGGGGATGCGGATGAGGGCGTGGTACAGCGTTTCCATGCGTTGATGCGCCGTCTGATTTTCCGCCGCCGCGGGGCGAATGTCGCCCTGCTGCTGGCACTGGCGGCGTTGGTTGCGTGGTTCTTCCTGTACCCCCAACCCACGGAGGATGAAGCCTTGCAGCGCGACTTGGTGCAGTTGAAACAATACCAAAAGTTCAAGGGTGCCGCCTACTCTCCGCTGCGCTCCGTCTGCGCCGCCTACCGCGTGATGGAATACATCGACACGCACAACAGCTTTGAGGGCAAAACCAAAGCCGAAGCCGAAGCATGGCTGGGGCTGAACAAAGAAGATGCCCACCACGCCGCCATGCGCCGCGAAAGCGACCTTTCCGTGCCGTCGGTAGATGATGCCTTTGAAAGCCGCGAGCGTTTCCTGACCGTCAGCACCGCTTTCGACTTCCGCCTGTCCGGTGACAACTGCGAACTGCCGCGCAAAGCGCCCACCGCCATCCTCTACATCCGCACGGATGAAAGCGGCGACCGCATCAACGTGGTCGAGATACAGGATTCCGGCTTCAACGATGTGACGGATGAACAACGCCACCGCATGGGTACGGATTGGAACCGCCGCGCCCTGCACCGCTAACCCCCGCACCACCGCCATGTTTACCTACCGCACACGCGTTGCCATGCATGAGACGGATGCCGAGGGCATGGTCTACTTCGGCAACTATTTCCACTTTGCCGAGGAGGCCGAATGTGCCGCGCTCGCGTCCGTTGGGCTGAACATTGTCGGTTCTCCCTACTGTCTGCCCCGCGTGCATGTGGAATGTGACTACCGCGCCCCCCTGCACTTCTACGAGGAAGTGACGGTGGAAACCCGCATCATCACGGTCGGCAACAGCTCCGTCACATGGGAGTTCCGCGTGCTCGGTCCCGCAGGGCTGTGCGCCGTTATCACCGTCATCCCCAGCCGCCGCCTCAAAAACGGCACCGCCGCCCCCTACACCGCGGCAGAGAAAGAGCTGTTGCTGACATTGAATGCGTGAGCGGGGCGTTTTTTTCATTCCGTTCTTGCAGCGGCACAGTCTATGTGGTAGAATGCACGGCGTAAAACCATGGCTTCTCAACTTGACCAACTGAAACAGTATACCACCGTTGTGGCCGACACGGGCGATTTCCGCCAGATGGAGGAATTTGCCCCGCAGGATGCCACCACCAACCCCTCTCTCATTCTGGCCGCCGCCGCCAAGCCCGAATACCGCCCCATTCTCGATAAAGTGGTGGCGGATTTCAAGGCAAGCGACCCCGCCCCCGCGCAGCACATCGGCGCGTTGATGGACCGCGTGATTGTCGCATTCGGTCTTGAAATCCTGAAGCGCGTGCCCGGTCGCGTCTCCAGCGAGGTGGATGCCCGACTCTCCTTCGACACCGAGGGCACCGTGCAGAAAGCCCGCGAAATCATGGCACTGTACGAAGCCGCAGGCATCCCCCGCGAGCGCGTGCTCATCAAGATTGCCTCCACGTGGGAGGGCATTCAGGCCGCCAAGCAGCTCGAGCAAGAGGGGATTCACTGCAACCTGACCCTGCTGTTCAGCCTGGTACAGGCCGTGGCTTGTGCCGAAGCGGGCGTGCGTCTCATCTCCCCCTTCGTGGGTCGTATTCTGGACTGGTACAAGAACGCCACGGGCGAAAGCTACACCGCCGAGACGGACCCCGGTGTCATCTCCGTGCGTACCATCTACAACTACTACAAGAAGTTCGGTTACGGCGTGCAGATTATGGGCGCTTCTTTCCGCAACACGGGTGAAATCCTTGCGTTGGCGGGCTGCGACCTGCTCACCATCTCCCCCAACCTGTTGGCCGAGCTGGCCGCCACGGACACCGCCGTCACCCCCTGCCTTTCCGTAGAAGCCGCCAAGGCAAGCGACATCGAGCGCATCCCCGCCGATGAAAAGAGTTTTCGATTCCTCTTCAACGAGGACGCTATGGCCACCGAAAAGACGGCAGAGGGCATCCGCAAGTTCGCCGCCGACATCCGCAAGCTGGAAGCCCTGTTGGCCTCCATGCTGTAATTTTTCTCTCAACCTTTAACCCCCAATCTATAAAAGATGAAAGTACTCGTTACCGGCGGTGCCGGTTATATCGGTTCTCACACCGTTCGCCAGCTTGTGAAGAGCGGCGCCGATGTGACGGTGTTGGACAGCATGGTGTACGGTCACCCCGCCGCCATTGTGGATAAGGAAGTCACGCTGGTGAAGGGCGACCTCGGCGACCCCGCCATCGTGTACCCCCTGCTGGTGAACGGCCATTTCGATGCCGTGGTGCACTTCGCCGCCTTCATTCAGGTGGGTGAATCCGTGACCGACCCGCTGAAGTATTACGAAAACAACATTGCCAAGCCCCTGGTGCTGCTGCGCGCCATGATGCTGGGCGGCTGCAAGAAGTTCGTGTTCTCCTCCACCTGCGCCACCTACGGTGTGCCGACTCAGGTGCCGATTCCCGAAACGGAGAAGCAGGACCCCATCAACCCCTACGGCGGTTCCAAGTTCATGCTGGAGAAGGTGTGCAAGGACTGCGAGCGCGCCTACGGTCTTAAGAGCGTGTTCCTGCGCTACTTCAACGCCTCCGGCTCCTCCGTGGACGGTGCCATCGGCGAGGACCACGACCCCGAATCCCACCTCATCCCCGTGATTCTGCAGGCCATCAAGGGCGAACGCCCCGGCATCACCGTGTTCGGTACGGACTACGACACCCCCGACGGCACCTGCATCCGCGACTACATCCATGTGGATGACTTGGCCGACGCCCACCTGCGCGCTCTTGATTACCTGATGAAGGGCGGCGACACCAACTGGTTCAATCTGGGTACGGGTAAGGGTCTTTCCGTGAAGGAAATCATTGACGCCGCCGAGAAAGTGACGGGCAAGAAAGCCCCCGTGACCTACGGTGAGCGCCGCGAGGGCGACCCGCCCCGCCTGATTGCCGACGCCCGCAAGGCCGCCGAGGTGCTGGGCTGGGTTCCCAAGTACCAAGACGCCCACGAAATCGTTGCCACGGCATGGAAGTGGTTCAACGGTCCCCGCGGCGGGCATTATTGATAGGAAAGGCGGCTTCGCCGCATGATTTTACAGGCAGGCATCTGACGAAACGTCAGATGCCTGTTCTTTTTACATCCGTCCGCATCGGGTATCTACCCACCTACAGAAATATCAGTCGCCACACGATGCCGGGAGAAGACCGGCGGCAAATACAGTCTTTGCTTTTGAAATTCAGCACTTCGATTAAAGTGCTATGAAGTTCTATCAGCTCAATGACTTTTCAAAAAGGAGATCGGCTTTCTCTGCCCACTTTTTAAGCCCCAGCCAAGCAAAGAGGAACTGTCTCACAGCATCAAGCGTCAGCCCGAGCACAAACAAAACGACAGTCATACCCACAACCCACGGAATGGGATTTTCCGCAGCAAGGCGGTGAAACACACCATTGAGAACCATACGCCAGACATAGGGGTGACATTGCAACAAATAACAGCCAAAAGAAAGAGGTGCTAACAATGTGATAATTTTCGCAAAGCGCGGAGCTTGAAACGGACAGCGAATGAAGAACAGAAACAGTGATAACGTCAAAATAACTGTGGGGAGAAAAGAGTGCGTATACACTAAATCAAAACGATTGGCAAAGGCATAGCCTGCAGTTAACAACATGCACAGAATGGCTGCAGTCAGACAGTAGGCAGATTTAATATGAACGGGATATAAGCGGAGATAGCCGCCTATGAGATACATAAGCAACAAAACGGTATAACCATGGTACGCCCCGCCCGTCAAACAACAAGCGGAAAGCAGTAACAGACCAAGGCGCAGCTTATGTTGAGAAACAGAGACAAGTCCGGCATTCAAAAAAGGCATTAACAGGAAAAGATAGGTATACGCATTAAAATACCAATAGGCACCGGTATTCGGAGATAACTCGTAGAGAAGGTATTTACCAAGGAGTTCCATTCCGCAAGCCCTCGCAATAAGATGAAGCAGAATAACGTAAAACGCGACCTGAGCCCACAGCATCAGCCACCGACTGATTTTCCATTGAGAGGAAACACACACATACCCGCTGATTAAAGCGAACATACTGACCGGAAACTGGGAAAGAGCAACAAAGAAAGACATCACCCCTCTCTGTACGGCACAGTCAGAAGAAACATCAATGAAACCCGATGAAGAATTGCTATGAGCAAGACCTATCATAAACATCGCCAACAAGCGCATAAAATCAACCGCTACATTTCGATGTGTTTGTTTAACGTGCGTTTCTTTGATACTTAATTGCATAAAAGGGAAACGAGCAGACTGTGTAAACCGATAAATCCGGCGCCCGCGAACGAAAGCAAACTACTTCATTAGAAAAGGAAAGTCAAGGGCAAAAACGATATTAGGCCTTTTTCAGGAGCGTAACATTCCATTGACGGCGCGGGGCTTTTTACCTATACTGGGAAGCATGAAAACGCCTGATGCCTTACCGGAGGGAACCACGATCGGCAACTACGTTGTTGCCGAGGTGCTGGGGCAAGGAGGCGGGGCGATTACCTACTATTGCACGGACACGCTGTTGGGGCGCGAGGTGGCGTTGAAAGAGCATTTTCCGCAGGGGCTTTGCCGCCGTTCGGCAGAGGGCTGTGTGGTGGCCGCAGCGGGCATGGAGGAGGTGTTTGAACGCTCGGTGGATGTCTTTTTGAACGAAGCCCGCACGGTGGCAGGGCTGAAACACCCGCACATTGTGCCGATTCACGATGTGCTTGCTGCCCGCGGCACAGCCTACGCGGTGTTGGAGCTGGAGGAGGGCGAGCTGTTGGATGCATGGCTGACCGCCCACGCCGCCGAACCGCGCCGCATCCAAGCTGTCTTGGAGACGCTGCTGGGTGTCCTTTCCTATCTGCATGAGCGCAGCGTGTTCCACCGCGACATTAAGCCCGCCAACATTCTGGTGCGCGCGGGGGATGACCCTGTGCTGCTGGATTTCGGCGCGGCGCACGTGGGCGATTTCACAGGGCAGCGCACCATCATCGGCACGCCGCAGTTTGCCGCGCCCGAACAGTTTTCTACGGAAGGGGAGCTTGGCCCGTGGAGCGACCTCTACGCGCTGGGCAGCAGTTTCCTGCACGGTCTGGGGGCGGAAGCCACCGCCGCCCTGCCCCGCCGTCTGCGCAAAAGTCTGTACCAAGCCACCCGCAAGCAGCCCGAACGCCGTTTCCGCAGCGCGGCGGAATGGGAACGCGCCCTGCACCGTCCCGCGCGGTGGCCGTGGTGCGTCCTCGCGCTGTTCCTGCTCACCGCAGCCGCCGTCGGCGGGTGGTGCCTGTACCCGCCGCTTGCCGCCCCCGCCTCATCCAAGGAAACGCCGTCTCCCGCGCCCGCCGAAGCCCCCGCCACAGACAGCATCCACGAAACGGCGGCTACCCCTGTGGAGGAGAAGGAAGCCGACATAGCGGATATTCCGCAATCGCTCAACGGCTACACCCTGCATCTGCTGACGCAGGAGTACGTCTGCTACCAAACCCGCGCCGACCTGCAACATTGGGAACAGATGGCGGAGTCCGATGTCATCAACACCCTCAAGGATGCCTTTTTTGAACCCAAGCGCGAGCCTATCAACGCCAAACTGACTCCCAATTACTTCTCGTTCGGCGAAAAGACGTGGAAGATAGAGGATGCGGAATCCGACTACAGCTACAAGCGCATTGAGGGCAGCGCGTTGAGTCTGCTCACCGTCTCCAACGTCAGCAAAACGGCGCGCATGCCCTATCTGCTGTGGTTCAGCTCCCCCACGGAAGGGCGGCTGGCGTTCCCTGTGGATAACGGGCTGAACGTGTGGAGCCACGTCCGTTTCCGCTTAGAGCCGAATGAGCAGTTTAAGCCGCAGCTACGCCCCAAGACCGAGGCCCCCGACTCCCCCGCGGGCATGTATCTGCTGCTGGACTACGCCGACATGCAGAGCTACCCCGTTGCCCCCGACAGCATCGCCGAGCCTGATACCACGACCGACAAAAAGCAGTTACAGGTGGCACGCCCTGCGTCCTACGCCTCGACCATGTTTTTGGATGGTGAGCATTGGGAGTCATGGGGGCTCACCGGCACCTACTCCTACGAAAAGCTGAACAGCACGACGGCGCGTCTGACCATCCGTTTCGACAACAGCGACCGCGTGCTGACCTACTACATGCAATTCAACCGCAGCACATCGGGCACGGTCTATGAACATGCACTCGGCGAGGAAGAGGCCTACTGCAACATCTTTTTTGAAATGCAGTCCTTCGGCATCTCCCCACACGGCGGCACGTTCAGCATGTTCTTCAAGGGCGATGATTTAAGACCGACCGCCGCCCCGACACCGAAGTGACGGAGCGGCGGCGCACATCAAAACAACGCTAAAACTCAATGGGCGTAGGTCTTTTCCCCGCCCATGGAACGCTTGGCTTTCACGCCGTCGCCGGGGGAAATCACCTGTGAATGGGTACCGCGCAGCGGCGGCAGAGGTTCCGCGACCTTAACGGCGGGCAGGTCTGCCTTAGTCGGTTCAGGTGCGGCGAGGGTCAGGGGCACCTTCGTTACGGGAGCGGGTTTGGCAGCGGGCTGCGCAGCAGGCTTGGCGGCGGGCGGCACAGACTTTTTCTTTTGCGGTGCTGCCGCGGGCGCAGGGGCGGCGGGTGCTGCCATAACGGCAGCGGGCGGGGGCACCACAACGGTGGTGGTATGCTGCTGCACACAGGCGGGCAGCACGATAAGGGCGGCGGCAAGGCCGCAGAGGTTCATGGTTTTCATCTTCAATGTTGAGCGGTGATGGTTTTACATTCGGAGAGGAGTTTTTGCAATGCTTCGGGCAAATCGCGGCGCAGGGCGGCTTGGGCATCGCCCACCGCCTTGGAGACACAGCTGTTTTCATTCCATGCCGTTGCGCTGCCGCGGGCTTCGCCGCGTTGGGTGGCCACCACGCCGCCCGTGGTGACATCAATCACTTTCAGGGCGTAGGCAATCTCCAACGCGCATTCATACTTGGTGCGTTCCGCCACGGCAAAACGGCGTTGGGAAGTGGCGGCTTCCGCCTTACTCACGGTAACTTCCACCACAAAATCCGCGGCTTTCACCCCCGTGGTCTTGGCGCGTTCTTCTTTGCGGGCGTAGCCTTGGGCGGCCACGCTGCGTTCCGCATCATCGGCAGCGGAGCTGCGATCCAGCTGCACAAAAGATTTATCGGCTTCCAGCGTCTCCTGCAACGCGGCTTCGCATTGCCCCGCCAAGTCGTTCACCAGCGCGCCGTCCAAGTTGCCCGCAGAGAGGGCGTTCACCCACGCCGCACGGCTCGGCAGCGTCACCGCCAAGCGTTTGGCAAAAATGTCGGCGGGCGGGCAGATTTCCGCTTCCACCGTCACGCAGAACGAGCCGTCCTGCATGCGTTCTTCTGCCGTGACGCGGCACTTGCGCACCACGCCGTTGAACGCCACACCGCCCACAACGCCCTTATCATCGGTGGTGGGGTGGGCGCTCAGGCCGCGCATCCCGACAATCTCCTTGGCTACCTCGGCGCCGCACACTTGGGAAACCGCTTGGGAGACGGCCTCTTGGTAGGCATCCTCGTGCGTCTTGCCGTAACCTGTGGCGGTGGTGACTTCCACCGCCTGTTTCGTGGCACTCTGCTGCGCGGGCGCGGCAGGTGCCGCTTCATTCTTAGCATCACAACCGCCCAACAGAGAGCCGAGCAGCAGGGCTGAAAAGAGAATCTTCATTTTCGCTTAGTTCTTGATGATTTTCTTCTGCTGCATTTTGAGCAGGATTTCACGCGCAATTTCATCCGTCATGCACTGCATGGTGGTCTTTTTGGCATCCAGCTGCGAGTTGGACTTCTCTTTCAGCGTGGTGGGTTTCAACGCCACCACGGGTTTGAGGGCGTACTTGCCGTTCTTGTTCTCCAGCTTGTACACGTTGCCTGTCACCGTGGCGGCGGATTCCCACTGCCCTGCGGCTTCGTGCGGGTTTTCCGCGTCAAAGCAGCCCACAATCACATACTGAATCTCGGCATCTTCCTCGGCAATTTCCTTGGCGATTTCCTTCCACAGCGTAGGCGTGGGCTTCTTGCCCGCCCCCATCATCTCATCCACCTTGGCGGCACTTTCCAACGTCATGGACAGGTCCACCACCTCTTCAAAGCCCTTGTCCAGCAACACGGCGGTCAGGCCGTCGTTGAACTCCTGCTTGGCAATATCATCCAGCTCATACTGCTGGGTATCGCTGCGCTGGGTGGAGGACGTACCCGCCGTCTTTTTGGTGAGGGTTGCCTTGGATTCGGAAACCACGTCGGTGTTCTCCGTGGCAGCTTCGGAAACGGAAGATTCGGCGGTGGAAAGACCGCTCTCCTGTGCCGTGACCTCGGCATGGTACACCGTGTTGGCGGCAATGCGGCGGGCGGTAAAGAGCACCGCCACCTTGATGTCGTTGAGCTGCACGGTAGAGGTCGCGGCCTTCAGGCTCTGAATCTTGTCCATCATGGCCACATCATCAATGTTGGCCTGAAACTTCACCACCACGCAATCGCCCGTGTCCTTGGGTTCAAAACCCTTGTTGGTGCAAATATCCAGCAGGGCGGCGTAAATCTGCGGCTTGCGCTCATCGAACGCCTTGCGGGCGCTGTCGGATTGGCGCGCCATCAGGTTATCCATGGCAGAGTGGTAAGCCGTTTCTTTCGCCTTGCTTACCGCCGCCGCGCGTGAGGCGGCATCCTTGGGGGTGTAATCCTCCACCCCTGTGCCGGTAAGCACCAAGGGAGCGGCAAAGAGAGGGGCGGCAGCCGTGGCCGCCAACAACAGTATATTTCGGGTCATGTTCATTATTTTTTCTTGGGGGAAGGGGTTAACATTTTATCGCTGTCCACCGAGCTCATGAGGAGCCACTTTTTGGCAGCCTTGTCTTTCTTCATGTCATCAGCGGCATTCGCCAGCATCTGCCAGCTCGCCGCTTGGTAGTAAATCCACGGCGTGCCGAGCTTCACATCCTTGGTGTACAGGGCGGAGACATGCCCCAACACGCGGTTGCTGTAGGCGGTGTTGCCCGCGGGGTCTTGCAGGGTAATTTCACACCCCGCCACAAAGGCCAGCTCGTTCTGCCGCTTGTTGACCTTGCGCGCCACTTGGGTCATGAACTTGGGGAGCTTGATATTGAGCAGACAATCGGGGCGTTTCAGCACAAAGGTAGCCCCCTGTGTCTTCCCCTCGCGGCGGGCTTCGTTCGTTTCCATAGCGGCGCGGCGTTTCAGCTCGTGCACGTCGCTCAGGTTCTCGCGCATGCTGCAATACACTTGGTCGTTACCGCCCGAATAGGGCAGCACAGGCACGCCTAATTTCTCGTAGAACACCGAGCTGATGAGGGAGGAATAGTAAGATTGGACGGAGGGCTTGACCGCCGCGGGCGTGTCGCGCAGCAGCTCCTCGCCCAGCTCCATCTCCCCGATACCGATGGTAAAGGAAGGGGAAAAGGCGGAACATGGCTGCCTGACAATGCGCATGAACTCCGGCAGCAGCATTTCCTCGTACAGTCGCGCCAGATTGGCGCGCTTGCGCTCCTCGGAAATCTCCGTACCCTCCACCGCATCGATAAGCTGTATGCGCCCCGGCAGCAGGGCGGCAATGCGGCGGTCGGCAAAGTTGCAGAGAATGACATCGAAGCCCACCTCGGTGAGAATTTTCGTGACCTTGCCGCCGAGAAAGGGCAGCTCCTGTGTCTCCGTATGCTCGTAGTTGATGGCACAGGCCACCAGCCACGCATTGTCCTCGCGGGCGTTCGCGGACTCCCCTGTCCGCGCCAAGCGGTCGACCAAGCGGTCGCCGTCGGGTTTCATCTCTGCCTGCATTTGTTCAACCATGCGGCGGGTGAGGTCGGACTGCACCTCGACGGAATAGCCGTCCGCACGGATTTCCCGCCGATCACCGTAACGGTGACCGACGGGAAACTGCGCTGCAATTTCCTCTTCATTTTGGGTTCCGTAGTACCACATGCCCGCAAAGCGCACACCGTCAAAGAGGATGACAGGTTCTTCCGCCCAGAGGCAGAGGGCACCGCAGCACACACCGAAAATCGTTAAGAGGAAACGCAGCATGATTCATCAGCGGTTGGAATTAAAAGAAGCTGCCGACGCTGGGCGTGAAGGTGGATGCCATCTGCGTGGCAGCCTTTGCCGCCTCAGCCTTCACGTTAGGCAGCTGCTTGCGGGAGGGCAGTTTCAGACCCGACACCTGCTTGGCGTGTTCCTCCCACATGTCCATAATGGCACCCTGCTCTTGGAACTCACCGGGCAGACCCGTCACAAAATACACAATGGGGCGGAAGGTGATACCCAGAGCTACTTTATCCATCGGAGAGGCATTTTTCATGCTCTTGACCAGCGCGGTGCTCTGCACGGCGGCCACACCCACCAGCTTGGCTTCCGTCCAGCGGGCATCCTGCAACAGACCGTAGCTTTCGGCAATCTTCACGTTGGCGGCCTCCACGTGCTGCACGGCGGCCAGTTTCAGCTTGTCACCCTTGTTATTCTGTACCGTAATGGCGGCGTTGGCATTATCCGCAAGGGAAGCCAGTTCCGTGTACCCCTTGTTCACCATTTCATCTGCCTCCTTGGTGTTGGAAACAGCCTTACTCACGGCATCCATATCGGGCTTATTCTGAATGTTGGTCAATTCTTCGTTCACCTCTGCCATCTTAGCGCGGGCATTCTTAGCAATGCTCACCGCCTTGTCGTAGGCCTCGCCGGCCTTCTTGGCATCGGCATAGGCTTCGGCATCCAAAGCCAAGGCTTCCAACGCCGCCATACGGGATTGCAGCAACAGGCGGGCGGAAGCGCCGTACTGATCCATCATATCCTTCTGGGCATCGGCCACGGCGTTCAGACCGGGGATTTTGGACATATCGACGGAACGCACCTGATTCACCACGGAGCAGGAATTAACGTACAGGGGAGCCGCCATCATGAGGGCAGCCAAAATATACGGAGTTGTTTTCATGGTAATGTATCGTTATTAGAGATTACACGAGCTTCGATATGACGCATTCTGCTATTCATTGTCGCTCGATATCTCTATTTAATCCTTTTCTTGCTGGAACGTCAAGCGTTTTGTGTATCTTTTTGCGCTTTTTGCTGCATTTTTTCACATTTTCGCCTTGACTTCATCTCTTTTTAAGACTAACATCACCCCCATGAGCGACACCAAGCACGGGAAAGCGGGCGAACAGGACGAGCGGCAGGGGGAAAGCGCGGCACAAAAGCCCGCCGTTATCCGTATCAAGCTGAAAGATAAGGAGTATCGACGGCTCAACGAAGCGGCGCGGGCGCAAAACTGCACGCCGGAGGAACTGGTGGCACGCTGTGTGCAGAACTTGCTTGAGACTTGACACGCGTGCGCGCTGTGGTAAAATGCGACTCATGAGCGAGGACGAGACGCAAAACGCTTTCAAGGAACAGGTCAAGCAATGGCTGAAGGACAACGGACACACCTACGGGTGGATGGCCGATAAGTGCGGCATCTCGGAAATCACCTTCCGCAACTGGATGTCGCAGAAGAGTATTCCCCCGCTCAAAATGAAGCTGCTGGAGCGCACGATGAACGGCCTCCGCCAGCCCGAAAGCACACCCGCCGCCATGCCCGCCGCGGGCGTGCGTGTGGATGCCACGCTCTCCCTCACCATCCAGCTACAGGCGGATATCTACCGCAAGCTGGAAGCCAAAGCCGCCCAGAACGGTCAAACCGCGGGCGACCTGATAGCCCAAGCCATCAGCGCGCTGGTGGAAGAGTGAGGAGAAAGTTGGAAGTTGGAAGTATCAAATTTGGCACGCCTGACGGCGTGCAGCATGCGAACTTCCACCCTTGAAAATCAAGGTTGGTTTGATATACTTTCTTCTGCATGAAGCTGAACACCCCGACATTCGACCCAAGCCCCGCAGCGGCAAAGCAGCAGGCACCCGCGCCGCTGCCCACCTGTGTGGAACCGCGCTGCCGCTATGTGCAGCGGGCTCTGCTTGTGATGATTCCGGTAACGATGCTCGGTTTCGTGGGCTACGCGAACGGGGCGGAAGAAGCGGGTGTCTCATGGGCAGAAATCGCCTTACTTCAGCTCTTTGATTTGCTTTTCTGCCTGATTTTTGCCACGCTGCCCCTGCTGCTGAGTTACGGGGCGGCAAAGCTCGTACGCACCCGCGGGGCAAGCCTTTGGCTGCTGTGCATGCTCCCCCTTCATGCACTCCTGCCGATTTTTGCCGTCGTTTGCGCCGTATCCGTTTCTCCTCATGACCCGACAAACTGGGGCTGGGGCACAGGGATGATGATGCTCTCGTTTACACTCACAGGGCTTATGCTCGTGCTCTACCCAGTCTTTCGCTTGGGTGAATATGCGCTGAACAAGTGCCGCCCATAAAAGCAGAAACAGCTTTTATTCAGCATTCACGCGACAGCTGACGGCATAGCGCCCTACTCACCCTTTTTCAACAGGCAGCAGAAGCCGCCTGCGCCGAAGCCGTGCATGGGGAGCATGCGGTAGGCAGGGAAATCGACCAGCGCGGAGCGGAAGTCGGCAAGCAGCGGCACCTCTACCGCACTCCATTCGGGGTGGCGTTTCAGGATATAGGCCATGACTTTTTCATTCTCCTCCGGGTCGTAGGTGCAGGTGGAATAGAGCAAATGCCCGCCCGCGCGCACGCAGGGCAGCATGGACAGCAGAATCCCTTTCTGCCGCTTGGCATTACCGTTCACCATGTGCTTGCTCAGGCAACCGGGGTTCTTGATGTTCTTGCACAGCAGGGATTGCCCGCTGCACGGCGCATCCACCAACAAGAGGTCAAACAGCTCGCCGCTTGTGCTCCATTGGTCGGGGCGCAACCCTGTCACCGTGGTGTTGGGCAGACCGCATTGCTCAACATTCTGCCGCAGAATCCCGCGGCGGGCGGCGTTCACCTCGTTGGCGGTGTGGTCGGCGGGCAGGAAACGCGCCGCCATCAGCATGGTCTTGCCGCCGGGCGCGGCGCAGACATCGAGACTGCGGGCGGGCGCGGGCACCACCGAGAGCGGTGCGGATTCCCAGCAGGAGGACAAATCCAGCATGTAGTACAGCCCCGCCGCATAGTCGGGGTGGGCGGTGGGCTTGGGGGCGTTCGCAGCCGGTACAAACACGCGCGGCGGCAACCACGGCGCAGCACTCATATCCGCACAGGGGAACGGCGGCACGTAATCCGCAGGGGCCTTGGGCGTGAGCACCACGGCGGAGCGGGCGTAGCCGCCGAAGCGCAACGCCGTCATGAACACCACGCACTCATCCGTGGTCTTTAAGCCCAGCCTGTCGCACAGGCGGTCGCTGCCGCTCAAATCATCTGCCATACGCGGGGGTTAAGAAAGGGTTTCATCCATCGCCATGCGGGCGGCACCAATCATGCCCGCGTTGTTGCCGAACGCAGCGGGCAGAATCTTTAACTTGGCAAAATGCTTGGGGTACACCTGTGCCTGAACAAAGCGGCGCAGCGGCGCAAACAACAGCTCACCCGCCTTGGCAATGCCGCCGCCGATGATAAAGGCTTCGGGATTCAGCACATAGTGGCAGTTCACCAAGCAACAGGCCAGCTTGCGCGCCAGCTCCTCCCAATACGCCGCCGCCACGGGGTCGCCCGCCTTGGCGGCCAGCTCCATGGCAAGGGGCGTGCAATCCTCCGCCGTCTTGGCGACACCCGCCGCGGCGTAGGCTTCCACGGCATCCGCCGCCAGTTCGCGGTTGCCGATGTAGTCCTCTAACGCGCCGAGGTTGTGGTAATGCCCCTCGCGCCCGCGGTAGTCGATGCTCACCTGCCCGATTTCGCCCGCCGCGCTGCAATGCCCGCGCAGCATGCGACCGCCCGCAATGATGCCCGAACCCACGCCCGTGCCGAGCGTGAGACACACCACATCCTCCATCCCCTGCCCCGCGCCCAGCTTCCATTCCGCATAGGCCATGCAGTTGGCATCGTTATCGGCGGCGGCGGGCAGACCGCTCATCTGTTGCAGCAGATGCACCACAGGCACATCGAACCAACCGGGCACGTTGGTGAGACTATCCGCCACGCCCGCGCGGTGGTCCACAAAGCCGGGCAGTCCCATGCCCACGGCGGCAATGGCGGGGTACTGCGCTTTCAACGCCTTGATGCGCGCGCCCACCTGTTCAAAGGTCTTTTCGGGGGTCACATAGAGCTGTGTATCCACAGGCTCTGCCTTAGCGATAATAACCGTGCCGCACACCACACCCATTTTGATGCTGGTGCCGCCCATGTCGATGCCGATACCGAGAGGAGACATGTGAAGTTGAATGTTGTAAGTTGAAATCGGGTGAACGCTACCCCTTATTTCGCGGGAACAAGTGTCACGCCCCACGACTGGTATTCACCCACGTAGGGAAGCTCGAAAATGATGGTGTTTTTGCCCTTTTTGAGCGGAATCTCAATCGGCTTCTGGGCCCACCAGATTTCCTCGTCATCCAAGGGGATTTCATTGGCGGGGGAGCTCCACGTGTCACTCTTGCTTTGGCGTTCGCCCGCCAACTTGTAGTGGCGGGGGTTCCTAAACTCCTTGCCGTTCACCCACACACGCGTGCCGCACTGCGTCCACTCGCCGTTCTGCGGCACACCCGACCAGCGGCGGCTGGAGCGGGCGGGGGCATCAAAGCCCACCATGAACGGCTTTTTGCCGTCGGACTCCGACACAATCTCCGTCACCGCCCACGTTGTCACACCGGGTTTCACCTTGGTGAACAGCCCCAGACAGCCTGTGTTGGGCTTGGTACGCAGCACAAGGCTCGCACCGTTCGTCTTTTCCGTGGGCAGCGCGTTCAGCTCACCCTTCAACACCTTGGCGCGGGTTGCCTCCGCCTCGCCCTGCGGCACAGGCTGCACCACCGTCCAAGTCACGCCGCTCTCCTTCCAGTAGGGGAAAGGAACATCCTTGGCGAGCGTTCGGGACATCTTCATGAGACGCTTTTCAAAGCGGGCAAAGGCGGCACCTTCGGGCGAATCCGCCGCGGGCATGTGCGTGGGCAGCGCGTCGCCGTCCGCATCACCGCCCAGCCAAGCGCGTTCCGCCATCGTCAGAATACCGGGCCAATGCGCGCTGTGGCGGGCAATGTTGCGCTTGTCCTCCACCCGCGTATCAGGCCATGTGCAAATGATGGCACCGAGCTTCTTCTCATCCCCCTGCCCCACACCGCAGGGACGCATAAAGAAGTAGCGGCGCACCAGCAGCGCGGGGTCAAACAGGTTGGTGTAGCCCATGGTCGAGTCATACGAGGGGCATTGAATCGTCTCCGGCTTCAGCGAGCGTTCCACCATCTCGCCGCCCTCGCCCCAACGCTGGGAGATGGAGTTTTCACCCACAGGCAAATCGCGCGGGCCGCCCCATTGCGCGGGGATACGGCCGTGAGCCATCAGGAACTCGCTCATGCGCTTCACAAACTCATGTGCGTTGGGGATACGCACCTCATCCGCCCCGATATGGACGACAGGACACATCTCCTTGGGAATCTCCTTGCAGAACTCATCCAGCACCTTCTCCAGCACTTCCATGCCCTTCTCCTCGTGCATCTTGAATCCGAAGCAACGCGGGAAGTACGCGCTGTGACCGGGCATGTCCAGCTCCGGCACAATCTGAATGTGGCGCGCGGCGGCGTAGGCGAACAGGTCGCGGATTTGGGCGTAACTGTAGGTGTCGTTCACATCGCGCGTGCGCTTGGAGGGGTCGTTCAGCACAGGGAACGCCTTGCATTGGATATGCCACGCGGGGTGGTCGCACATGTGCCATTGGAAGGTGTTGACCTTGAAACGAGCGGCAAGGTCAAGCTCCTTTTTCAGCGCATCGATGCTCTGGAAATTGCGCCCGCAGTCGTGCATGAAGCCGCGCACCTTAAAGGCGGGCCAGTCCGAAATCTCGCAGAACGGCAGCCCCTTTTTACTGTCGGCCAGCATCTGCCGCAGGGTCATGGCACCATTGAACAAGCCCGCCTCGGTGGCGGCAGCGATGGTGACGCCTTTTTCATCAACGGTCAGCGTGTAGCCCTCCGCCGCGTGTTCAGGGGCAACGGCGGCGGCATCCTGCGACATCCGCACCGTCAGCGCGGGGGCATCCGCCTTGCCGAACTGCTTGGCATCCGCCGATAAGCCCTTTTTAGCGGTTTCCATCATCTCGCCCGCGGGCTCGCCCTTCACCTTCACCGCGGTGCCGAAGGGCAGCCGACCGTCCTTCCACGTCACCTGCTGCGGGAAAGGCAACAGCGTGCAAGGGGCGGCTTTTTCCGTTTCGGCGGGGATGGGGGACACCCACTCCGCCCGCAGCGGGAGGGTACCGAACAGACAGGAACAGACACCGAGAGCTAACAGGAATCGCATGATTTTCATAAGCAGGACGGGTGGCGCTTGCACCGCGTGCAGCATAGCACACCCGCGCCCGCGTGTAAAGGAACTTGTTTTATCGGTAAGTGGCACAGCGGTTCAGCCAGCCGGGCAGCCAGCGTTGCTCCCCGCGGTCGGCGGGGGCATTAGCCACGCGGCGGCGAATGACAGCCGATGCCGCGCGAGAGAACTCCGCAGGGGCCTCAGCCGTGCCACAGGGGCGCATTTCCTCCAACACCTGCAAAAGCCCCCAGCCCTGACCGTTGTAGCGTTCCTCGGGCTTCAATCCTTCCCCCTTGAAATTGACGTAATCCACCAAGCAGTACATACCCTTGGCCGTGGCAGACAGAGCCGCAAAACGCTGTTCCACCGCCTGCGGGTTGCGCGAGGCTCTCTTCATGGCAGGCAGAGCCGCGCGTGAGCGGGCAATGATAAACGAGGTCTGCAGGCGCACATGAGCCGCCAACCAGCGGCGCATCTCATCCGCTTTGCCGCTGCGGTCAGCCAGAAAAGCCGCTTTGTTCGGCCACGGTGCGGGACCGTTAAACACGGCGGGAACCTGCACCCCCGCGCGGCGGGCATAAGCCACGAACTTGGGGAAACTCTCATCAAACGCTTCATGCACACCCGCAGGGTACCAAATGAAGTGCCCGATACCCAGTGAAGGGAAAGACTCCCCCGCATTCCAGCTCACCAACCCCGGTACGCTGCCCGCGCATTCATTCGCCCAAATGCGGCGTCCCAGCTCATCCACCACCTGCGGCGAAAGTGCTGTAGGGACTCGGCGGGAAGTCCCCTGCGGGGCTGCGGGAGTTGCAGCGGAACAGGCCGAAAGAACGAACGCAACACAGCAAAGGGGCAGAAGCATCTTCATGCCCCCATTCTAGCACAAAAACGCGCTTCCTGTAAAGAAAAGGACGGGCAACGATGTAAAAATCGGCATTTTTTATTTCTTTGTGCTTGACAATGGAGAGAGCCTGTGGTAACTTGGCGTCCCGCCGACTGTCCGAAGATGCGCGGAAGCGCCGCGGACTCGGGGAAACAACCACATACACAAACATTTATCTTATGGTAGCAATCCGTCTTAACCGTCAGGGGTCCAAGGACCGTCCTTTCTACAAAATCGTTGTTGTCGACAGCCGTGATCGCCGCGATGGTGATTTCATCGAGCAGGTCGGCACCTACAACCCCATGGCCGAGGGCGAAAACTTCACGCTGAATCTGGAGAAGGTTGAGAAGTGGATCGCCAATGGTGCCCAGCCCTCCGAGACTGTGGCTTCCATGATTAAGAAGGCCAAGGCTGCCAAGGCCTAACCCGCCGACCGAAAACCTTTCATTGGTTGTTTCAGGAACCGCTCCGATGTCGCAAGCATCGGGGCGGTTCTTGCTTTCATCCTCCCCGCCCCCCCGCAGAGTGGGGGTTTTGCCTTGCTTTTTGCAGGCGCGCGTGGTATATACACGCCCGAACATGAACCATCTTCTCACTGCGACTTACATTCATCATCTCGACCCGATTCTGGTGGACATTCCCGGCACGCCGTTGGCGCTGCGCTGGTATGGGTTGGCTTATGTGGCGGGCTTTGTGCTGGGCTATTGGGTGCTGTTGCAGCTGGCCAAGCGCAAGATGTACTGCGTGACACCCGACAAGCTGGGCGATTTCATCACCACGGTGTGCATTTTCGGCGTGCTGATGGGCGGGCGACTGGGGGAATTCTTTTTCTACTGGCTGCCCGAAAAGGGGTTGAGCGGGTTCTTGGAGGACCCGACTTGGGTCTTCCGCGTGTGGGAGGGAGGCATGGCTTCCCACGGCGGTATTCTGGCGGTGATGACGGTGGCTTTTTGGTACGCATGGAAGAACAAACATTCGTACTGCGCCGTGCTGGACGGTCTGGCGATTGTCTCCACCATCGGCCTGTTCTTCGGGCGCGTGGCGAATTTTATCAACGGTGAGCTGTTCGGTCGCGTGACGGATGCCGCCAACCCGCTGGCCATGAAGTTCCCGACGGAGCTGGGCGGCCTGCCGATGGAGACGCAGATTCAGGCGGTCACCGCCATGAGCGAGGCCGCGGGTGTCCGCAGCATCACCGAACTGTCCACCCCCAACGAGGGCTTTTACGATTTGGTGCTGCGCCTGTGCCGCGAGAACGATGCCGTGCGCGAGGCGCTGGGGCAGTTCCTGAACCCGCGTTACCCCTCTCAGCTGTTCGAGGCGGTGGGCGAGGGGCTGCTGCTGTTCGCGGTGCTGCTGTCGGTGCGTCTGCTGTGGCGCAAGGCCCCCGCGGGCATTTTCTCTGCCCTGTTCGCTTTCCTGTATGCCGCCGCCCGCATCACCTGCGAGCACTTTAAGCAGCCCGATGCCGCCGTGTGGTACGGCGTGACGGAGGGGCAATGGCTGAGCATCGGCATTGCGCTGTGCGGTGTCGGCTTCCTTATCGCCGCCATCCGCAACTACCGCCGCGGCGAAAAAGCGGCGGCGTAAAAGAACTCATCTCCATACCCGTCTGTCTCCGTCTAACAAATCTGAAACAGGCGTTTTTTGGGCGCTCCCCCATTTTTCAAAAAGATTTCACAAAAAGCGGCGGAAAGCGATTCCGCAGCCGTTATTCATATAGCCATGAAACTTTCCCACCTCGTTCAATTCTCCCTCTTCGGGCTGAGCACCATTCTCTTTCACCGCAGAAAACCCATTCTCGGCACCATCATCGTAACCGACCGATGCAACCTGCACTGCAAGCATTGCTCGGTCAACAACATCACGGCGGTTATCCACCCCTATGAGCAGATTCAAAAGGAAATGCGCCAACTGTACGGCATGGGGGTGCGCATCCTGTTCTTCTGCGGCGGGGAAACCTTTTTATGGAAAGACAGCGGGAAAACCCTGCGCGACCTCGTGACGGAAGCGCGCGCCATGGGTTTCCTGATTATCAACGTGGTCACCAACGGCACGCAGACGCTCGATTTGCCCGAGGCCGACCTCATTCTCCTCAGTCTGGACGGTGACAGCGAACACCACAACATCATCCGCGGCAACACCTACGACCGCATCATGCAGAACATTGATGCCGCCACAAGCGACAACATCTGCCTGTACATGGCGGTCAACCAAATCAACAAAGGGTGCATCCGCGCCGTGTGCGATGTTGCCAAAAACAAGCCCAACGTGCGGGCGGTGTCCTTTAACTTCCACACCCCCTACCCCGACACCGCAGAGCTGGAGCTGACCCGCGCTGACAAGGTGGCCTGCTGTGCCGAGATTGAGCAGCTGATGCGCGAGGGCTACCCCATCTTCAACCTGAAGAGTGCCTTCCCCTACATCATCGACAACAATTTCCCCACGCCCTGCTACCAATGCGTGGTCATGGAGAACGGCGAGATTTCCACCTGCGGACGTTGCATCCACGTACCCGGCCTGTGCAAAAAGTGCGGTTATTTCTTTGCTGCGGAGTACGCCTTGGTGTTCCGCGGGCACCCCGGGGTCATCACCGAAATGCTGCGCACCTACACCCGCTACGTTTAAGCCATGAACCCGCTGACCACGCTCGGACGCATGTGGCTGACCCGCACCGCCGCCCCTTTCCGCTTTACCGCGCAGAACGAGGAGCGGCTCCGTTACGGCAACCTGCCGGGCTTGGGGCTGTATGTCCACATTCCCTTCTGCCGCAGTCTCTGCAATTTCTGCCCCTACTGCAAGGAGAAATACCAAGCCGACACGGCAGCCGCCTACACCGATACCCTATTGCAAGAAATCGACCTTGTCACTGCCCCGCAGCAAGCAGACCGCACCACCGTCAGCAGCCTTTATTTCGGCGGCGGCACCCCCGCCCTGTTAGCGGAGCATCTGCCGCGCATCACCGCCCGACTGGGGTGTTCTTTCGACATCACAGACGGCATCGGGGCCGAGCTGCACCCTGCGGATGTCAACGTACCCACCCTCACCCGACTGAAAGCGGCGGGGGTCACGCGCATCAGCATCGGCATTCAGAGTTTCCTCCCCGACTTCGCACATGTTCTGGGCCGCCCCGCCCCCGACCCCGACCGCATGATGAACGCCTTATCTTCCGTGCCGTTTGAAACCGTGAGCATGGATTTCATCTTCGCCCTGCCCCGCCAAACGGAAGCCGACATTCTGCGTGACATCGAAACCGCCTTTGCCCACGGTGCCAACCATGTGGCGGTGTATCCGTTCATTGATTTCTCGTTCACGGGCAGCCCTGTGCACAGCATGGCCAAGCAGGAGAAACGCCGCATGTTGGATGCCATTACCGATTACTGCGCCCGCCACGGCTATGTGCGCGATTCCATTTGGACCTTTGCCCTGCCCGGAGGGCACCGCTACTCCAGCATGACGCGCGACAATTTCCTGGGCTTCGGCTGCTCGGCCACCACACTGCTGCGCGATTCCTTTAAAATCAACACCTTTTCCGTGCAGGCCTACATGGCGCGCATTCAGGCGGGGCTGCTGCCCACCTCGCTCACCTGCCGCTTTACACGCCGCCAGCGCATGGTGTACTACCTCTTTTGGCGGGCGTACAGCACCTTTGTCAGCAAGGCAGATTTCAAGGCCTTTTTCGGCACGGAACTCAGCGATGAATTCGCCGCCGAACTCTGGCTGGGGCGCAAGCTGGGCATGCTCACGGAAGAAGCCGACGGCTACCGGCTCACCCCCAAGGGGGCTTTCTATTTCCACCATTACGAGAATTTCTACACACTCTCCTACATCGATAAAATGTGGGGCATTCTGCGCCGAGAGGCTTTTCCTGCCGAAATCCGCCTGTAACAGATACGCTTTTTGCTTGCTTTCGGTACGGCAGCGGTTTTACAATACCCGCGCACTATGCAAATCATCCCCCAAGATTCCCTCCCCCCTGCCCCGTGGCAGGAAATCCGACGCCGCACGCTGACAGGCGAACGCGCCCTCTTCCAAAGCCGCCGTCTGCGCGTGTACGATTGCCTGTTCGAGGACGGCGAATCGCCCCTCAAAGAGAGCGCGGATATCGAGCTGCACCGCTGTCTGCTCCGCTGGAAATACCCGCTGTGGTACTGCCGCAACATCACGGCCAAGGATTGCACATGGTTTGAGATGGCGCGCGCGGGCGTGTGGTACAGCGATAACGTGAGCGTGGAGGACGCGGTGATTGAAGCCCCCAAGAATTTCCGCCGCTGCAACGGTCTGTCGCTCTCCCGCGTGCATCTGCCCAACGCTGCGGAAACGCTGTGGCATTGCCGCAATGTGCAGCTGACGGATGTTCAGGCCAAGGGCGATTATCTGGCCATGAACTGCGACGGCATGGATATCGACCGCTTCTCGCTGGTGGGCAACTACTCGTTCGACGGCGCGCGCAACGTCCGCATCCGCAACTCGAAACTGCTGTCGAAGGATGCCTTTTGGAACAGCGAGAACATCACCGTAGAAAACTCCTTTATCTCAGGGGAATATCTGGGCTGGAACGCCCGCAACCTCACGCTGGCGGACTGCACCATCGAGAGCTTGCAGGGGCTGTGCTACATCGACAATCTGGTGCTGAAAAACTGCACGCTGCTCAATACCACGCTGGCGTTTGAGTATTCCACAGTCGATGCGGACATCTGCGGCAGCGTCGACAGCGTGCTCAACCCTGCGGGCGGCATCATCCGCGCCGACCACATCGGGGAGCTGCGCGTGACAAAAGACATGGAGGGGAAAACACAAATCATCGTAAGATGATTTGTGCATTTATAATCTTTAATTTATAATTTATAAAGTTTTGAGTTCGGTGCGGCTGCGCCGCACGTGGATTCCGATTTGCAAAGCGTTTTTCACAGTTACTGAATTAAAAATAGCCCCAACTTTTTCCACCCCTCTGTCCCCCGCGCCAAAGGCGCGGCTATCTTTCACTTTATAAATTATAAATTCTAAATTATAAATGTTTACTTCTTCTCCCAATCGCCGCAACACCGGGTCCCTCAAGTGGGATATCGCCGAGCACGAGCTGCCCATGTGGGTGGCCGATATGGATTTCACCACCGCGCCGTGCATCCGCCGCGCGTTGGAAGCCCGCGTGGCGCACGGCGTGTTCGGCTACAACATTCTGCCCGCGGAATGGGCGCAGGCGTACATCGGCTGGTGGCAACGCCGCCACGGCTTCACCATGCAGCCCGAATGGCTGGTGTTCTGCACAGGGGTGGTGCCCGCGCTGTCCTCTGCCGTGCGTAAACTGACGACACCCGCGGAGAACGTTCTCATTCAGACACCTGTCTACAACATCTTCTTCAACAGCATCCTCAACAACGGTCGCCGCGCGTTGGAGGCCCCCCTGCACTACGAGGACGGTTGCTACGGCGTCGATTGGGCGGATTTGGAAGCCAAGCTCGCCGACCCGCAGACCTCGCTCATGTTCCTGTGCAACCCGCACAACCCCACGGGGCATATTTGGAGCCGCGAGGAGCTGGCACGCATCGGCGAGCTGTGCGCCCGCCACGCGGTGACGGTGATTGCGGATGAGATTCACTGCGACCTCACCGACCCCGGTTTTGAGTACACGCCCTTTGCCTCGGTGAACGACACCTGCCGCGACATCAGCGTTACCTGTATCGCCCCCACAAAGGCGTTCAACATTGCGGGGCTGCAAAGGGCGGCGGTGTGCGTACCCACCCCTGTGTTGCGGCACAAGATGTGGCGCGCGCTGAACACGGATGAAGTGGCGGAACCCAACTCCTTTGCCGTAACCGCCGCCGTGGCGGCGTTCAACGAGGGCGAGCCGTGGCTGAATGAGCTGCGCGCCTACCTTGCCGCCAACAAACAGGCCGTGCGCGATTTCGCCGCCCTTTCCCTGCCGCGCGTGCGCGTTATCGACTCCCGCGCGACCTACCTGCTGTGGCTGGATGTCTCGTCCTACGGTCTGCCCAGCGAGGCGGTGGCGGACAGCATCCGCCGCAGCACGGGGCTGTACGTCTCGGCGGGCAAGGAGTTCGGCGGCCCGCACGACTGTTTCCTGCGCCTGAACACCGCCTGTCACCGCAGCATGCTGGAGGAAGGTCTGAGGCGTTTGAAAGAAGGGTTGGAACTCCTTTGAAATCTCCGAAGGGGAAAAATAGGCTCACATTGCCGAAAAAGTTGGAAAAAGCGAGAAAATGGTGAAAGATTTCTCGCTTTTTCATCGTTCTAATAAATAGAATAGTATCGTCTTCACCATGAAAACCGTTCCCTCATATCTTGCCCTGTTGCCCGCACTGGCGCTGAATCTGCCGCTGCTGTGCCCTGCCCTGCATGCACAGGAGATGCCCCACGCCGTTGCCGCAGAAGCCGACGAAAACGGCATCACCCCCGAAATCCGCCAGGTATCCGCCGATGAAAGCGGCAGTCAAAAACTCATCGTCACCTTCCCCGAACCGCTGATTACCCCCGACAAGGTGGGTACCCCGCTTGCAGCGGGGGCAGTGCAGCTGTCGCAGAATATCCCCTTCACCGCCACATGGATTTCCACAAGCAGCGCGGAAATCGTCCTTGAAACCGAAGGGCACCTTGCCCCGCTGGATATTGTGAACGTCCGTATCGGCGAGGGGCTGCAAGCCCTTTCCGGCAGCACGGTGAACCCGGCAACGCACTATCTGCCGGGGCATCGCTGGATTTACCTGCATTACAGCTACGAAAACCGCCCCGGAGAGGGCATTCTGATTTCCGCAGATGAGAGCAAATACGATGACCTGTTGGCAGAGCAACTGAAACAAGCCTATTTCAAGGTGGAGAACCACGGCATCGTGAGCCGCATGCCCGCCAAGGTGCGCCCCGCCACCGTGGGCGATGCGCTGGACAACTGGAGACGCTATGAATTCGCCACAGGCTACAACGTGTCCGAAGAAGACCAAAAAGCGTTCGAAACGCGCGACCGCGCCGAGGTGCTGCCCTACATCTGGTATGTGGAACCCGCCGAAGATGTATTGAATGCCACGGCAACCCTCATGATTCCGCAGCTCGATGTAATGGCAGGGGCCGATTTGGGCGAGCCTCACTTCACCGATAAAGATACGGCGTTTATCAGCAATGAGGATTTTGCCTACATGCTGAGCAACAAGCGTTTGAGCAAGGGGCTGTACGAGGTGCGTCTCGAGTTCACCCAACCGATTCCCGCTGACGGCATTGAGGAGCTGATGAACAACCTGCCGTGGGAAACGCTGGGCATGAAAGAGGGCGCAGAATACACCCCGATGCAACGGCAGGAGGACGGCAGTTCCACCGCCGCATGCGGCGACAGCAGCATGACCCTGCGCCCCGCCCTGTCCGACATGCAGGCGGAGAAAGTGACCGTCCGCACCGAGGAGGGTGAAACCGAGGGCTACATGGCGCTCCTGTTCCGCGTGGAGACATCGGGCGAACGCATGGTGCTGCGCCTCAATCAGCCGTTCACCTCCGTCTACGGCGAGGAAATCACCGAAAAGGATTTGGATTCCTACCGCTGGGAGATGCGTAATTACACCGTGCCGGCACTGGCGCGTCCTCGCCTCTACTCCGATGTGTTGAACAACAACATGGCGATGGGGGCGGATTGCAAGATGGAGTTCCGCTACAGAAGTCTGCAGGAGCTGAAAGTGAACGTTCACCGCGTGGATGCCGACAGCCCGCAGGCCGCCGTATTGCTGGGGCAATACCTGAAACAGTACAGCCCCGCCGCCCAAGCAGGGTGCACGATGTGGATGGACTCGGACGATGATGACGACCAAGCAGGGTGCACGATGTGGATGGACTCAGACGATGATGACGAGGAAGAAAAGGAAGACTCCGCCCTGCCGCCCGAGCTGTGGACGCTGCTGCCGCACCAAGAGACCACCATCACGCTGCCCGCAGGGGCGGGAGAAGAAACAGTGGATTTGAAAGCCGCCTTTGCCGACACGCCCGCGCGCGGCATGTTCTTTGTGGATGCCCGCGGCATCACCGACCCCGAATGGCAGAAAAACGTCCGCGTGGTAAATCAGGGGCTGATTCAGGTCACGGATTTGGGCTTGATGTGGAAAACCTGCGGCAAAGACCTCTTTGTCTACGGCTACCGCCTGTCCGACGGCAAGCCGCTGCCGCAGGGCAAGCTGCGCCTGTTGGACAGCGCGGGCAAAACGCTGGCCGAGGCAGAAGTAAAGGACGGCATTGCCCAAACCAAGCGTCCCGACGGGCTGACCTACCTTCAGGTAGTATCGGGGGATGACTGCTACACCACCACCATTGCGCCGCGCGATTGTGACATCAGCGAAAGCAACGGCGATTACGATTGGAACAGGGCAGAAGACCTTCTGTCCGACCCCGCGTTCCCCGTGTTCAAAGTCCACCTCTTTACCGACCGCAAGCTGTACCGTCCCGGTGAGACCGTGCACCTGAAAGGCATGGCGCGCTATGCCAAGGGCACGTCTTTCAGCATCCCGGAGCTGGAATCGGTGACGGTGAAATGCTCTTCTGCCGAGCAGGAGGAAATGACCGCCGCCGTGGCGGATGACGGCTCGTTCTCCCTTGACATTCCGCTCAAAAAAGACAGCAGCGATTACTGCTCCATCGACGTGGAATGCCACGTCAAAGGCGATGCCGAGGAAAGCTCCCCCGATTTTGCCATGCTGCGCGTCGCCGACCTTGCCCAAGAAAAGAAGGACAGATGCCGCTGGATTTTGGAGAACGCCCGCAAGCCGGACACCGACATCACCATTTCCGACTTCCGCCGCAACGCGTTTGAAGTCAAGACCGCGCTGGAGCTGACGGATGCCGCCCGCACGGCCACCATCACCACCGAAGCCGTCAACCTGACGGGGGCACCCGTGGCAGACGGTCAAACGGAATGGCGTTTGGTGAGCAGCAGACACAATTTCTACCCCGAAGCCTACGGCAACTACCTTTTCGGTGACTACCGCAGCGGCTGGGAAGCCTTGGATGACTACTACGATGCCTACTACGGCGGCGGTGGCAGCGTTTCCGGCATCGAGACGGCAAGCTCCGACGGCGCGCTGGATGAACAGGGACACGGCAGCTGCACGCTGAGCGTGAGCAGCGGCGATTGGCCCGTTCCCGTCGAAGTGACCGCCGTTTCCTCCGTCACCGACGGCAATGAGCAGACCATCAAAAACACCGTGAAGCAAACATGGCACCCCGCCGCGGTGTATGCGGGTGTGGAGTACGGTTCCGAACTCTGCCGCGCGGGTGAAAAGCTGTGTCCGAAAGCCCTGCTGGTCACCAAGGACGGCAAGGCTTACAGCGGCAGCCCGCTGAACGTGCGACTGACGGTGCGCCGCAAGGTGGTCCACAACTACCGCTACGGTGCCAACGCCCGCACGAATGTTCACAACAGCACCGAATGGGTAACCGTGGTGCAGCGTGACCTGTCGCTGGGCGGGCAGCCCACGGCTTTGGACATCCCCACCACCGAGGCGGGGCAGTATGAAATCACGCTCGCAGGCAAAGATGCCGACGGTCACGACTTCCGCACCGCCGTCACCAAGCATGTGTGGGGCAGCGATGAATCGCCGTGGGAGGTCGAGAGCGGCACCTCGATGGAGGTGATGCCCGCCAAGGTTTCCTACACCCCCGGCGACACCGCCGAGCTGTTGGTCAAGACCCCCGTGGACGGCGAGCTGCTGGTCACGCTGGAGCGAGACGGTGTGCTGCGCCACCTGCGCCGCAGTGTCACCGTGCAGCACCCTGTCATCACCATCCCGCTGACGGAAGAGGACGCCCCCGAAGTGATTGTCTCCGTGTTCCTGGTGCAGACAGGCGATAAGAACCGCAACGAGGGGGCAAAGCCCCTGCAAAAGATGGGTACCGCCCACCTGCGTATCACCCCTGTGCGTAACAAGCTGGCGGTGAAGCTGGATGTACCCGACAAAGCCACCCGACCCGGCAAGGAAACGGCGGTGAGCGGCACGGTGTGCGATGCCGACGGCAAGCCGATGGCCCATGCGTCCGTCACGCTGTTTGCGGAGGACGAAGGCACCTTACAGGTGCAGGGTTACACGTTGAAAGACCCCATCGACACCTTCCTGTTCGGGCATTACCGCGATGTGCTGTCCTACTCCTCGCTCAACCAGCTGCTGGGCGACAACCTTGCCAAGCGCGACTTCGGCAACAAGGGCGTGTTCATCGGCGGCGGCGGTGAGGATGATGACGATGACGAGTTCGGCGGCGGTTCCTCCCATGATGCCGTGCGCGAAAACTTTGCCCCCTGCGCCCTGTGGCTGGCGGACGTCCGCACCGATGCCGAGGGTCGTTTCAGCACGGTCATCACCAACCCCGACACGCTGACCCGCTACCGCCTGATGGCGGTGGCAGCCGCGGGTGCCGACCGTTTCGGCACCGGCACGGCGAACTACAAGGTAGACACGCCTGTGCGCGTGGAGCCGTCCGCCCCGCTGACCGCCACCTTGGGAGATGAGCTGCTGCTGCCCGCCACGGTGAGCATGAGCGGCGACGATTTGCCCGAAGCGGCGGAGGGTACGCCCCTCACCTGGACGCTCACAATGAGCGGCAACGAGCTTGCGTCCGCCCCGCAGGCAACACAGACGGTGACCTTGCAGGGCACCGCCCCTAAGACGGTATTGCTGCCTGTCTCGATGGTCGGCACGGGTGAAGCCAAGCTGACGTGGCGCGTGCAGGGTTCGGACAAGTATGCCGAGCTGGGCGATGCCGCGGCGTTCACCTTCACGGTGCGCCCGCCCATGCCTTTCCTGCGTGAGTCGCTGTGCGCCACGCTGCCCGCCAAGGGCGGCAAGCTGACCGACTGGCTGAAGGGTGATTTCGCCAAGGGAACGAAGGCCGACCTGACCTTCTCTACC
This sequence comes from Akkermansia sp., assembly GCA_045615585.1. Lineage (GTDB taxonomy): Bacteria > Verrucomicrobiota > Verrucomicrobiia > Verrucomicrobiales > Akkermansiaceae > Akkermansia. The sequence continues at coordinate 1,913 of JAZLFB010000159.1, read as the reverse complement.
AGCCCGCTCTGCGGTGCAACGGAGGGCATGCGCTACCTCATTGAATACCCGCACGGCTGTGTGGAGCAGTTAAGCTCTGCCCTGCTGCCGTGGGCGTTCAAGAAAGAATTTTCCGAAGCCGTGGGGCTGCGCTACCCCGAAAAGACGGATGCCGCCGCGCTGGTGGCCGACACCGTACGCCGCATCAAGTCCCGCCGTCTGGAGAACGGTCTGTTCAGCTACTGGGACGGCGGCAACGGCAACCGCAACTTCACGCCCTATGTGGCCATCGTGCTGTCGCTGATTCATGCCGACACCGTGCAGGAAGCCGCCGCCACGCGCAAGATTCTGCTGGAGGAGCTGTTGGAAACCCCCGATGCCAACCTTGTGGGCATGGTGTATCTGGCACTCTCCAACGGTCTGACGCGTGAGAACGCCGAGGCGATTGCCGCCAAGCGCAAGACCCCCGATGAAGCGGAGATGTGGATGCTGGCTCTCGCGCTGGAGGCAACCCAATCCCCCGCCGCCGACACGTGGCTGCAGAAAGCCCGCAAGGCCAAGGGCACAGGCAAATTCCATTACGGCATGCCCTCTGCCGCCGCTGCCGAAATGCTGTACACCGTGCTGACGGATGCGAAGAGCGAAGCGACCGCGCAGAAGATGCGCCGCTATGTGGAGCAAGTGGCAACAGCCCCCCACACCACCTACGAAAGCGGGTGGATGTGCATCAACATGGCTCTCTACATCCGCAACACGCAACTGACCGACCGCCGCGCCACCGTGAACGGGCATGAGATTTCCCTTGCCGAGCCGTGGCATACGGAAGCCGCCGTGGGCGACGGCACCGTGTACCGCGCCACGGGTGCCCCCGTGTATGTGAGCGGACGTGCGGAGGGCTACCAAGCCAAGAAACAGCAGGAAAAGATGGTGGATAAAGGCTTTGCCGTCACCCGCCGTTACGAACGCCTGATGCCCGACGGCACATGGCAGCCCACAGGCACCTTCCAAGTGGGGGATGTGGTGCGTGTCACCCTGACCGCCCGCCACACGGACAAACTGCCCGCCGTCTACATGGCGTTGGAGGACCGCCTGCCCGCCGCGTTCGAGGCGGTGAACCCCGCGCTGACCACGCAGGGGCTGCCCGAAGGTGTTGCCACGGATGAAAGCAACTGGGCCGACTGCGGCTTTATCAACAACCGCGCCTATTTCAAGGACTGCGTGCGCTTCTATGTGACGCATTGGGGCAGCGGCGATCTGACCGCCCGCTACATTGCCCGCGTGGTGAAGAGCGGCAAGGTGACCGCCCCCGCCGCCAAGGCCGAGCTGATGTACCGTCCGCAGGTCTACGGTCTGTCCGTGCCGCAGCATTTCACGGTTACACCGCGGTAAATCACCGAGCCGCAGAATGAAGCAGGAGCTGCCCGTCCTGAGAGGGGCAGCTCCTTCGCTTTCTAATCATCTCTTAGTAAAAGAAATACATCACTTTACACAAAGATTGCCATTTCCTCCCGACTCTTCTCGGTAAAAAAAACTAAAGAAAAAATGCTTTTTTGAAAAAAAAAGCTTGCAATACATCTCAAACAGGAGTAAACTTCGTCCGCACCTCTTCAACAGAGAATGCAATTCCGGCGTAGCTCAGCGGGAGAGCGGGTGACTGTTAATCACTAGGTCGTTGGTTCGATCCCAACCGCCGGAGCTAAAAACCTCAGCAAGGCAACTTGCTGAGGTTTTTTGCGTTTAAGAGTAAGCCTAAAAAACATCACCACCCCGCCAACAGCAAAGCCCCTGTCAGACATTCATGTCAGACAGGGGCTTTAATACATTCACTAGTCTCGCCAGGATTCGAACCTAGACAAAGGGAATCAAAATCCCTTGTGCTACCTTTACACCACGAGACCGCCGTAACGTCGCCCGAAGGCGTGTTGCGGGGAGGT
>JAZLFB010000158.1:0-14595 GCA_045615585.1 Akkermansia sp. | reverse complement strand
GCAGTCAAAGCATTCCACGCCCTCGCCGCCCATTTCCTTGAGCAGTTCCACCACAGTCGATTTCCCGGACGCAATGCCGCCTGTTACCACAATGACTTTCACGCGCGTATTCTAGCATGGCGGGTTCCACCCATCAAGAGCAAACACGGTCAGCGCGACATATCCGGGTTTTTTCTTGCTTCCGCTAGGAAAAACCTATAGACTGAGAGGGTAATCAGCACTCCATGAGACTCCATCTTCCAAACCTTTTGCGCAAGGCCCTTCTGGCGCTCCTTGCAAGCGCCGCATATCCCACCACAGTAGATGCCGCCTGCCTGCACTCGGCTGTATCCCCCACAACCTACACGGATTTCGGGCAGAACATGGGCCGATACAGCGTGTATCAGGTGAACGCGCTTCTCACAAGCATCATTGAGCGGGACGGTGTGCAGATACCCTACACCACGGGCGCGCAACCCGGAACGCTGGACAACAGGATGATTAGTTTCGAGGGGATGAACAACGATGGCGCGTTCACGGCCGTGGGCTACAACTACACTGCCACCGTGTCCCACAACGGTTGCCCCAATCCCTGCTTCACCAGCCGCTATATCGACGACAGCCAGGCCATCCACTACCAGGGCGTGGAATACCGCAGCAGCACCGGTAAGGTATTCCTGCTCTCCCCGTCCATAGACTATAAAATCACCCGTTCCAGCAAGATTTTCACAGATATCACCGCTTCCGGCGTGTTCGATGTCACACAGTACCTGCGCGACGGGGGAGAGGTGACGAGTCTGGTGCACTACCGCGCCGGCGCCGGCACGTGCGACCAGGCGGACTTTGAGGGCAACACCCACAATCTGGCGGGCGGCTATGCCTATATCACCGGTGGCGTGGTTGCCACCCAGAACTTCAGCTACCAGGGAACCAGCGATTCCTACCCCATTGCGTACGACTACACGCGCGACTACGGCCCCAATGAGGGGCCGCGCGATTCACGCGGCATCATAGACGATCCGTACACCATCACCGTTCGCGGCATTCAGGACTACGGCCCCGGCGGCGCCGGGCAGCCCTCGGCGGACAATCCGAAGGTGTACCTGCTGCCGTTCGTTTCCCGCGGCGGAGATTCCGGCAGCCCCGTTTGGGCGTGGAACGAGAAATCGCAGGAGTACGAGCTCATTTCCTGCCACCAGGCGCGCGGCGGAGACACCAGCTACTCCCGCGGCGCCAGCGAGTGGACCATGGCCACCATGGAATACTTCAACGAGCATGTGGACATGGAGACCGCCGGCCACACCGTGCATATAGGCGCGGTGCACAGGACAGAAAAGAGCAAGTATATCTACGATGAAACCAACAAGGTGGGCACCACCCCGCAGTATGGTTCCATCACCTCTGACGCGGCCGACTTCCAAGCCGTCTCCTTCTGCGGCGTGGGGGCGGACCTGGAGAGCGGTGAAACAATCTACACCTGGCTCTCCCTGAATCCCCTGAAGGACAACCAAAAATGGTACAGCTACGGTAATGACTACTTCAACGCCAACGGAAACGGCAGCGACAAGCAGATGACCCTGGGCGACCTCTTCTATACGGAGAACATCGTCTTCGAGTCCAACGGCAGCGCCGAAAACACCATCTATTTGGATGCGGATATCGATACCGGCATCGGCTATGTGCAGTTTTCGCCCAAGGAGGCGGGGCAACATGCCGTGTTCCACTTGGAAAGCAATGGGAAAGCGCAAGACGGGCGCGACTACATGCTCAACAGCGCCGGCTACGTGGTGGATGCGGGCGCGGAGCTGCACATCCATGTGACCAACACGCAAAAGGATGATGCCGGCAACTACTACTACCGCGAATGGCGCAAGCAGGGCGCGGGCGACATGTACCTGGAGGGGCTGGGGAACAACGAGATTTTCCTGAACCTGGGCGGCAAGGGCACCACCCACTTGAATGAGCAGGACGGCTACGCCGCGTACAACGTGCTCATCAACAACGGCGCCACCGTGAATCTCAACGGCGATGCCTCGCAGATTGCCCGCGACGTGACCTTCGGCAACGGCGGCGGCTATCTGGATTTCCACGGCTTGGAAAGTTTCAACTGGGAAAGCGGCGCAAACGGCAATGTGGATGCGGAAGGCTTCACCATCAACGCCCTCACGCAGGATGCCACGCTCATCAACACCACGGGAAACACCACGCTCCACTATACCACGGGTGATGCGACCTCCTTCCTAGGCTCCTTCAAGGATACGGATACCTCCAGCCTCACGGTCATCTACGAGGGCGGCGGCACCTGGACGCTCAACAGCATCCACACCATGCTCGCGAACGAGGGAAGCGGCTTCATCGTGCAGAGCGGCACGGTGGAGCTGGTGGGCACCAACACCATGCACGCCATCGGCTCCGACGGCGGCAAGGCCGGCTCCCGCTACTTTGACCCGAACGACTGGCACTATGCGGATTCCACCATGGAGGTGACGGTGAAAGACCAGGCCACCTTCCGCCTGGGCAGCCATGCCCGCCTCATTGGCGATGTCAAGGTGGAGGACGGCGGCACGCTGGAAATCGCGGAGGGTGTGAAGCACCGTTACGAGTACATTGAGGGCTGGCTGGTGGCCGAGGACACGTATCAGGACGATTACCGCAAATTCTACGGATTGAAGGGCGGTGTCACGCTGGAGGGAAGCTCCACGCTGCGCTTCCATTTCTCCGAGGGAACGGATGCGGAAAACGTATACGGCTACAACATCACCGGCAGCGGCAGTGTGGATATGCAGCTGGGCGGCAGCGGCGCCACCCTCGTCCTTTCCGGCAACAATGACTTCACCGGCGCCAAGCAGCTGGCAGGCGGCGGCTTGATTGCCGCCTCCCCTCAGGCGCTCGGCAATACCGAGACCGAAAAGTGGCATGTGGATGAAACAGCCTTCATTGCCGTGAAGGGCCTTGACGGCAATGACGCCCTGGCATATATCGCCGGGGACAGCAAGGGCGTGCTCGCCCTCACGCAGGACCAGATGGAGGCGGTGAAGCTCACGGAAACCGGGCACAAGAACATGATTGTGGGCGCGCTCGCGGGAGAGGTCGTCCAGTACGGTGAGGCACCCACCACCGTGGGCAGCCGCACGGTGTACACGGACGCGGTGCTGAAGCCCGTCACCCTGAGCGGCGAGCAATACTGGCAGCTTGGCGGCGGCGGCGGAGAGCTCGTGGTGAACTTCATGCTGGACAATCCGGATGGTCATCTCGTGCTGGGCAACGAGTACACCACGGGCACCGTAACCCTCACCAACGTCTGGAACCGCATAGGCACCATCGATTTCGCCGGCAAGGTCACCCTCAACTACACCAGCGAGGAGGCTCTGGGCGGCTCCAAGATCAGCCTCGACTACACCAACCGCGTGGCGGGCTCCCCCACCATCCTGAAGCTCATCACCCGCCATTCCTCCGGCGCCATGATGCTGGACGGCATGGAGGATGCCGATGTGGACCTTACCGAGCACACGCAGCTTTATCTGGGGGCGGAGGGCACTGTGGACTACACCGGCACCATCACGCCGGGCGGGGATACATACCGATTCGGCGGCATCACGGGCACCTTGGCGCTCCACCGGGCGCTGGAAGATTACGGCGGCAAGCGTACGGATCTGATAGTAGACGCGCAGACGTACTCCGGCGGCGCGCTTGTGCTGGCAGAGAAGGCCGGCATCACCGGTGACGTGACCGTGATGGGGTGCGATATTGCACACCCCAACTTCTCCGGCGGCGATATCACGCTGCGCCTGGGTGTGGAGGATGCCATAGCCACCGCCGCGAGCGTCACCCTCAAGAACGGCGCCGTGCTGGATGTGAACGGCAAGGACCAGAAGCTGAACCGCTTCAACATGGATGCGGGCAGCCTGCTCACGGATTCCTCAGAGGATTGGAACAGCACCGTCACCTTGAACGTGGCCGCCGATGAAACATCCGCCCTGCGCGGCGGGGTGGATGTACGCAACCTGATCAAGGACGGCGACGGAACGCTCCTTCTCGCCGGTGACAACGCCTACGGCACGCTGATTATCAACAAGGGCCTTGTGGACCTGCAGAACGGCAATTCCATGAGCGCCAACGGCATCACCATGGTGGAAGACAACGGCGTGCTGAACATGTCCGGCGACTTTGACGTCACCGGCACGGTGGCGTTCTCCGGCGGCAAGGCCCTGGTGGGCGGCAAGTCCATCAACGGTACCATCATGGTGGGCACGAGCGAAGGGGGTGAGGCCGAGACCGGCACCCTGGAACAGGTGGGCACCAACGTTTCCACCAAAATCAACTCATCCATCGAGATTTCCGAACCCTCCACCCTGGTTCTGAAGGGTAGCGGCAGCTATGTGCTTTCCGCCCTGGACATCAACGAATCCGGCGGCATCATTGACCTGCAGGCGTCCCGCCTTTCCTTCAACAGGGGCGGCTCCGATCCCGTCAACGTGGGAGGCACCGTCAGAATCACGGGAGGCGACACCGCCGCCGCGCGCCGCACGCTCTTCAGCAGCGGCTCCTCCAACAACATGACCCGCAACATCAACCACCTGGATATCAACGGCGGCTATGCGGGCATTGCAGAGGAATCCTGGAACACCGTATGGAACATCCACAGCCTCACCGGCAATGGTGATTTCCTCTGGAATTCCAGCACCACGCACTGGTACTCCGCCCGCATTGTCTTGGATGGCGAGAATACCTTTGACGGCAAGTTCACTGCCCAGCGCACCGGCGGAGACAGCGGCAACCGCAGATACCAGGCATACGTGGAACTGGCCCACGACCGCGCCGCCCAGAACATGGATATGGATATCCAGGGGCGCAACACCAACAACTACATGTCGCTGGCCGTGAACACGGAGAACGCCACCGTGAGGAGCCTCTCCGGCAACACGCATTCCGTGCTGTATGCCGGCGCGGCCCGCGTGGGAGAGGAGAACGACAAGGGCACCCCGCTTGCCACTGCGCCCGTTTCCACCCGCAACGCCACTCTCACCATCACGGGGAACAAAGATGCCACCTTCTCCGGTGTGGTGGCGGGCGGCGAATCCACGGAAGAGGTGGACAACCCCGGCTTGAGCATTGTGATGAACGGCACGGGCTCGCAGACCTTCAACGGCTCCTCCGCCACCTTCAACAATGTGACCGTGAACAGCGGCAAGCTGGCGATTGCTGCCACCAACACCACCGTGCGCGGAGACATCACCCTGGCCACGGGCTCTGAACTTTCCATGGAGAGCTGGACCCTGGCAGACGGGCACTCCCTCTCGGTCTACGGCGATGCTGCCAAAGGAGCCGCCAAGTTCACCGCAGACCTGACCATGGACGGCGGCAGCATCGACTATTCCGCCCATTCCCTCAATGCCGGCTCCACGCCGGCCTTGCAGCTGACTTCCGTGACGGGGGGCGACCAGGCCGTCACCATCAACTTCAGCGACACCTCCGCCCTCCAGGTAAACACGAACTACTACCTGGCGAACGGAGACTGGCACAACATTGCCATCACTGAGGCATCCCGCGACCTGGGATACATGACCGCCACCTTCAACAACAGCTCCAACGGCCTGTACGTGAGCTTCTCCATGGTGGAGGGCAGTATCATTTGGAACGGCAATTACCAATCCCACAAGTGGGACGAGACCCATTTCGGCCAGGCGGGCAGCGTGCCCGGCAGCACGGGTGCAGCCGTGTTCACGGATTCCGCGCTCAACCCGGATGTTGACATCAGCAGTTCCAGCACCGTGGCGGCCGTGATGATTGATTCCTCACGCGACTATCTTTTCCATAGTGCCAACGGCAGCAAGGTCACCGCCGGGGAGTTGGTGAAATCCGGCAGTGGCAAGGCAGAGCTTACGGAAGCCGTCGTCATTGGCACCGCCGTGAAGAAGGGCAGCGTGGAAATCAACGGCGGCGAGCTGGTGGCGAAATCCGCCGACACGCTTGCCAACATCAATTCTATTCAGGGAGAGGGCACCCTGGGCATCAGCTACAGCGGCGCCCAGGAATCCGCCATCTTCCACAACGAGAGCGATTATGTGGGTGCCCTGCACATTGCCGGCGGTTCCTATACAAGCGGGGCGGATTGGCATTATGACGAGCTTCTGCTCGGCAAAGACTCCACCTACACGCTGGGGGGCAACAAGCTGCTCATGGGCAATGTGGAGGTGAACGGAGCCAATGCCGGCATCGACCTCTCCAACCGCACCCTTGCCGCGGTAGGGGTGAATCTTGCGAGCGATCTCAACCTCCGCGGCAACGGCGGCACCCTGGCCGCGGCTGTCAATGGTGAAGGGCACGCCGTGCATGCGGACGGCACGCTCACCATTGCCGGCGCGTCCTTCAACGCCGATTTGGATGTTGCGGGCAGTGCCACGGTGAAACTGAGCGGCGGCGCGTACAATCATATCGGTGACATCTCCTTGGGCTCCGGAGCCACGCTGCAAATGGAGTACGGCACCGGCATCACCAACGGGGCCGCCATCAGCATGGGCGAAGGCGCCCGCCTGCAGATGGTCAACGGCGCGGGAGACTGCACACAGGTTTACGCGAACATTGTGATGGAGGGCAGCAGCGCCACTATCACCGGCTCCAGCAACGGCAACGGCTCCTACATGGAAGGAACCGTCTCCGGCTCCGGTACCCTTTACCTGGCGCAGGAGGGTGGACACAAGAACGCCTGGCGCATGGATTCCGTCATCTCCGATGCTGCAGAGGGCGGGCCGCTCGCCTTGGACATCAACAGCAGCGTCACCCTCACCGCCGCCAATGCCTACACCGGTGGAACCACCATCAGCGGGGCGGATGTACAGGTGAACAATGAAAACGCCCTTGCCGGCGGCTCCCTGAACATCACCGGCGGCACCCTCAAGCTCAACAGCAACCTCAATTTAACCTCCCTGAGCGGTACAGGCGGTACAATCCAACTCAACGGCAAGACCCTTGTCCTGACCGGAAACGATACGGTAACATTACCCACGTTCGGCGGCAGCCTGTCCGGTTCCGGCAGCATCCACAAAACGGGGGCCGGCCTGCAATCGTTCTCCCGCGCGGCCGCGCTCACCAATGTGACCGTGGAGGGCGGCAACCTCCAGCTTTCCGGCGGCAGCGTTTCCGGCAAGATTGCGGTGGCTGATGGCGCGGGGCTCTACGTCAAGGAGAACGACCTCACCATCTCGTCGGCCATCGAAAACGCCGGGCTGTTCTTCTTCTCCACGACCAGCACTCCCAAGCTTATCCTAGATCCTTCCGGAAACTTTGAACAGGTGAGCCAGGGATACAGGGATATCAACGGTGGCACAGACTCCGGAAACGGCTTCGCCCTGGGAACGGATATCAAGGTGTTCAACAACAGCGGGAATGCGCAGATCCAAAACGTTGCCACCGTGGAATACCTGGGAGACACCCTGCAACTGAATGCCGAGACAGGCATTGCCTCCATGGGGGCCAGCACCTCCGTGTATTCCGTCCGCAAGGGGATTGTGACCTACGACAGCGACTTCACCTCTCATGCGGAAGCCGCCGGTATCCGCACTTTCAATTTGATAAGCGAGACTTCCGCCGAGCCGGCCACCCTGCAGCTGGCGCAGAACCTGGTGAACGACACCACCATCCTCTCCGCCGGCAACGGCGGCAACGTGGATATCGGAGCGGGGTTGACGCTCCGTCAGGACCAGCTCAACGCTCAGGCCCGCACCACATTGCTTGGATCCGGCACATATGCATTGAACCAGGGGCAGGCGGCCTTGCCGACAAGTGTATACCTGGGTGATGCCGACGAGTGGACGGGTACCGTGCGTGTATCCAACGTGTCGTTCAAAGGAACGGATATCAGCGGACTGGCGAATGCCAAGTCATTTGTGGAGCTGAACGGCATCAAGGATGGCTATGTCAAGCAGTGGCAGGGGGTGCTCGGCACCAATATCCGCCTCACCGACACGGCTTCCGGCTCTCCGGCCTGGAAATGGACGGATGGACAGTCCACCGGCGCTTCCACCATTACCTTCACGGGGCAATGGGTGGGTGACGGCACCTTTGCCATGGGTGGCTCCGGCAAGAACCAAAACTTCACCTTTTCCGGAGATGTTTCCGGGTGGACTGGCAAGTATGTCCAGCTGGGCAACAGCTCCACCGTCACCTTTGCCGGAGTGGGCAACCTGCAGGAGATTGGCGCAGACATTGTGTGTGAGGACGGCACGCTCAACCTGGTGGCGGGCAACGGCTCCAGCGCCACCAATGCCACCTTCAACGGAAATCTGCGGGATGTTACCACCCTTCTGATCAATGCCGGCTCTACCGCCACGCTGGCCGGGAACGACAATTCGTTGAAAACCGTCACTGTGCAAGAGGGTGCCTCGCTTGTCAACACCGGGTACACCTACCTTGGCGGAGATGTCGTCAACAACGGCACCATCACCAACAGCGGCGTCTTGGATTATGGCTGGAACATCGGTGTGGCCAACGTCACCAATCTCCAATCCGGCAATATTATCATCAACACGTTGCTGGAATCCGGCTGCATCGTCAACAGCGGCATCATCACCATCAGCGGTTGGATGGACGGTGTGGAGGAAGGCTACGAGGATGCCAACGGCAAGACCGGCCACGCCAATCCGAACAACAACGGCTTTGCCACCACTACCCTCGATGTGCTGGGGACAGACGGCCTGATTGACAACCGGGCCGGCGGCAAGATCATGTTCGGCGGCCAGGATGTCACCGAGCAGGTCCTGAAGAATCACAAAATCACCAGCGTTGTCAATTACGGCACATACTACATCAACAAGACGGACAATGATGTCACCTTCAGCAAGATATACAACAAGTCCAAGGGAGCTGTTGATACAATCATGTTTGAAGCGGGCACCGCGCTGAACGTGGATGATGCGCAGGCCGCCCATCTGCGCACCTCACAGGTGTACTACTTTGGGGAAACCGGGCCCACGCTCAACATGGCACCAGGGGCCACGCTGATCATAGATGAGAGCGTAGCCGCCACGGTGGCTGCCGCCTCCGGCTCCGCCGTTACGCTTCAGCTTGCAGCCGGATCGCCTGGGGAGCACCTGACGCTGGACGGTTTCTCCCTGACCGGTGCAACCGTGGATATCACCGGCTCCGGCGTGCTGGAGCTTGGCAAGCGGATATGCGATGTCTCCACGTTGAACATCCGGGGCGGGGCGGTGTACTCCAACTACCATAATGAAGGCACCGGCTTCTCCGGGCACAACACGGTGAATGTCTATGGCGGCGGCATGCTGCAGCTCGCCACCTCTGATAATCTGGGATGGGGCGGAGCCTGCACGAAGAGCATTGTCCTTGCCGGCGAAGAGGGTAATCCCGCCGTCATGGAGCTGGGCGCCCGCCAAACCTTCAGCACCTCCCTTGCCATGAACGGCCATGCCGTGGTGCGCGTCATGAGCGTTACCACCGGTACCGGTGAGAATGCCCCCATGCTTGATCCGTTTGGCGGAGGCTCAATCTCCGTATCCGGCAAGAACAACCTGTTGGCCGTGCCTATCCGTATGCGCTCCGACATGACAGTCACAGTCGCGAAAGACGGCGAACTCGATTTCTCCGGCGGTGTGTATGGGCAGGGCGACACTCACAACAAGACTCTCACCAAGGCCGGTGAGGGCAAGATGGTCTTGACCGGCAACAGCCACCAATACACCCGGAGTACAGTCAACCTTGTCGGGGGCACGCTGGAGGTGCAGACGGATGCCGCGTTCAGCACGCTGGCCTCTTCCGGAACGCTCAATATCGCTTCCGGCACCACCGGCATCACCACCTATACGGCCTCCAACACGGGAGCCACCGTAAGCGTGGGTGCGGGGGCCAGACTCAACATCGGCGGCGCGTCCACCCTGGGCAGCGTCATTGACAACTCCGGCACGGTGGCCTTCACCGCAGAGGGAAGCACAATCACTTTGCGCCCGGATGGCGACTACGACAAACGCGGCGAAGGTTATCTGGATGTGGCCACCGGGAAGTTCTCCACCACCGGCAACGGTATTCGCAGCCAGGGTTCCGTGCTCGTGGTGAACGGAGGAGTCACGGAAGCGGCGGACAATGTTTCCGTGAGCTACAACGGTGGAACCTACACGCTGCGCAACGATGGCCGCGCATACGGCCAAGAGGATACCGCCAACTACTATGTCCACACCGGCAGTGCCGACTACACGGCAGCCGTGGCGGCTGTGGCGTCGCTTTCCAACGTAGTGTTGAGCGGTGGCGCGGTGTTGAACATGCAGACTGCGCTAGCGGACGATGTAAGCATCTCCTCCAGCGGCGGCACAGTGAACATAGGGGAGGGGGTGACCCTTTCACGCGACAGCCTGGCCGCCACCGAGGCCACCAAGCTTGGCGGATCCGGTACATACGCACTCCAGCTGGAGAACGCCACCACCCTGGGCGACCACGTTTCCCTGGATGCCTCCTGGCGCGGCACGGTGAGCCTGAGCGGCATGGCGGACGGTCAGGTGAGCTTGGACAATCTCTCTCGCCGCAGCGACGGCAGCTTTGCCACGCTGGAAATGGCCGGGGCCACAGCCGACCTGCAGCCCGGGGTTATCAATGCGGACCTTCAGCTCGCAGATGTTGACGAATGGCAACCAGCCCTGATGATAACCAATGCCGGGGACTTCACATTCAAGGGTGACATCAGCGGTTCCGGCAGCATCATTAACTACGCAGAGGAGATGTCCAACTACATCTTCAACGGAGGGGACCTCTCAGAATGGAGCGGAATGCTGTGCAACTACGGCACCTTGAACGTGGTCATTTCCGGCATGGAGAACGGTTCTTCCCTGGGAGCCGAACTCGTTGATGTGGATGGTGTCTCATACATTGCCGAGAAGGCCGGGGACACTTACACGGTGGCCGCGGTGGACACGGATTTCACCGGCACCACCCTTGCCGGCAACAACGGCGGCACCCTGGAGGTGACGGAGCTTGGCGGCATCGGTGATTTGACCGTCAACGGCAGCGTGAGGCTCTCCGGCGGAGAGTGTGAGGGCGCTCTGGTGACCGTGAGTCAGGATGCCACCCTGTACCTCAACGGTGTACAGGCCTCCCAGGCCGAGCTGGCCAACAATGGCACCGTCATCCTTGAGTCTGAACAGTCCTCCGTGGCGGGCGTATCCGGTTCCGGCCTTCTCAAGGGCGCGGGGAACAGCCTTCACGCGTTGGAAATGCAGGGTGAGGGAACGTACACAAGCTCCGCCTCCATAGAGGGTGCCGTGGATTTGGTGAAGTCCGGCTCCGGCATCCAGACCTTTAGCGGTGATTTGAGCAAGTTCACCGGCGCCGTGGAGGTGTCGGACGGCAAGCTTGTCATCACCCCGGAGGTGAACATCGTTTCCCTGACCATGAAAGGCGGTGAAATCGAACTGGGCGCAAATGCCACCCTAGGCAATGTGCGCGTGGCGTCCGGGGCGGATGCCGTCATTGATGCTCATGGCACCACCATCACCTTGGGGCATGCCATCCTGAATTCCGGCTCGTTGACCCTCTTGGGCAACATCGATGCCAACCAGCTGGCGATGCAGTCCCGCGCCAACAGCTATGTGGACGCAAAGGGGAAGGTGACGGCGGATGGCAGCGGCTTTGCCACGGTGGAGAACGCCGTGGAAGTGGTGCGCAACGTGGTGGCGGGAGAGCTGGTCGGAGCCCAGAATATCCAGGTGACACACGGTGGCGAAACCGTGACGCTCTCCTCAGATGGCTGGGCGCGCTTCGCCTCCGGCGAGCACACCAACTACACCGCGTACTATGTGCGTGACAACGATATCGACGGCTTGACGCTCGCCCAAATCCAGGCAGCCGTGCAGGAGGGGGCGACGCTGGACAGGGTTGTGTTCGACAACCCGGACCTGCCCCTCAACCTGGTGGTGGACTCCGCCGCCGACATGTCTCTCTTCCTGGTGAACGAGGACAGCACCTCCAACATCATCCTGGCAGAGACGGGAACCGTCGCCTCTGCCGCCGGCTACAAGGGGGTAGAAGGCCTTCTCAAGCTGAGCGGTTCCGGCACCTACAGCCTTACCGACTCCGCCACCCTGGGCAACGGTGTTTCCCTGGATGCCGACAACTGGCACGGTACCGTGGCAATGGGTGGAACGGCCAACACGCTGGACCTCTCTTCCGCGGGCGGCCTCTGGACCCGGACGCAGGGAGGGGAGGCCTCCACCGTGCGTTTCGACGGCTGGAGCAGCGCCCTCTCCGACACCGGCTGGGAGACAGATGCCAACATTGAGATTGGAGCGGGCGGCTTGACTGTGCAGGGTGAGGCCCTGTCCGCCAGCGCCGCGCCTGATTACGTGTTCAACGGCGCACTCTCCGGTACGGGCGATATCACCAACAACCGAATCGGTGCCGCCAAGTTCCACCTGAACGGGGATATCTCCGCTTGGGAGGGAGACTTCGTGAACGGTAGCGGCACTGCGGAGTTGCACCCCTCACTGTATCTGGAGGGAAGCGGCGACGTGACTCTGAAGGGCAACATTGTCCAGCTCAACAACGGCGCGCTGGATGTCTACCTGGGCGGAACCGACACACAATCGGTCACCATTGATGGCAATGTGGGCGGAGAGGGCGGCACCATCAAGCTGAATGCCAAGGCGGATACCGCCTTCAACGGTACGGTGAATGCCGCAGGCGGCCTTGTAATCGATGACGGCATGACGGTCACCTTCAGGAACAATGCCTCCGTGGCCAACCTTTCCGGCACCGGCAAGCTGGAGGTGAACGGCACGGATGCCGTGGTGACCCTGGATACCATGAACGGCTATTCGGGGTCCATCCTCCTCACCCAAGGCTCCGTGGAGACCACGGGCACGGTGGACCTCAGCAACAGCACCTTCACCCAGACCGGAGGTGCGCTCGCCGTGAGCGATGACCAGAGCCTTGTCCTGGGGTATGCCTCCATCATCTCCGCCATTGAGAACGGCGGCTCGGTGGAATTCACGCAGGATATCACGGCCAGCGGCCTGCTGAAATCCAGCGAGATCTACCTTGTGGGCGCTGACGACGAAAGGAGCTACAACGACAACTATTTCGATGGCGCGCGCTCCTCGACAGTTCTTTACGTGGTAAACGGAGGCACGGTGACCGCCAACGGCCACAAGGTTACCCAGGACAATGTGGAATACGCTCTCCAGAAAGATGGAACGGCTGTGACCGCCGTGGAAGACTCTATTGATTTTTCCACGTTCATCCAGCATGAGGCCGGCAGCACGCTGGATGCCTCCCTGATTACGGACACGGCCAGGGGGCATGGCGAGTATCTCGTGGGCGTGGATGTGGAAAACGCCACCTTGAACGTGGATGCCTCCCTGTACTGGGTGTACGCCAGGGATGCCCAAATCGTCAACGATATCGACCCGGAAAACATCCTGATTCTGGAACTGGCCGGCGGCATCAACACCCTCACCGGTTCTGCAAGCATGTTGGGCACCACCATGTTCCTGGATGAGGCAGCCGTTTTGCACATGCAGAATGCCGATGGTTCCACCTACCATGTGCAGGCCGGCGGCGTTGATTTCTACGGGGCAAAGACCAACAGCAGGGTCACCGTTTCCACCGCAGCCGCGCAAGGGGAAGAGGGCTACGACTTCTACTCTCTTGACAGCGGGCGTTTCACCGTGGAATCCCGAGAGACGGTCAAGGTGGAGAATGGCGACATCACGGTGGGCAACCACATCAAGACGGAGGTGGTGAGCACGGGTGAAACCACCGGAAACCTCACGCTTGCCAACGGCGCGGATGCAGAATCCCTCGATGAGGTGGTGGCAGAGCTCGGCGGAGTCACGTTCCTGAACATGGCCGCAGAGAACAAGACACCCGCAGGGAATCAGACATCCATCACCCTCTCCAAGCTCAAGATTGGGGCAGGGCAAACCGTGAGCTTCTATGAGACCGCCGCCCCCGCGCCTGAGGTGTCCGGCAATCTGGAAGCGTTGGCCCGGGAATCCTCCGTGACCATTGCCAACACGCTTTCGGCAGGAAAGGGGGCCAGGTTGAACGCGGATTTGGTGATGGAGGAGGGCTCTCTGCTGGATGTGTCGGAAGCCCAGGAATCCTTTGGTTTGTCGCTTGGTTGCACGCTCACGCTTACCCCCGGAGCCCAACTGAGCGAGGCCGTTGTAACTGGCCTTGCCGGACTTACGGATGAAAAGCCCTGGTATTTCCTCTACACGGATGTGGAGCAGCTTGAAATCCCCGAATACGGCAGCTGGGATGCCACAGCTGGTGAAATGCTGGCTCCCGGCCAGCTGGATGCCGCCATGGTGTATAGGCAGCTGGAAACGGGCAGGTATTCGCTCGTGTACAACTGGGGCCAGAACGTGGGTACCTACACGGTGGCCCTCTACCTGATTCCTGAGCCTGCCACAAGCACGCTGGGCCTGCTGGCGCTGGCGGCCCTGGCCGCCCGCAGAAGGAGGAAGTGACGCTTGCGTGAGAAACGTGCAAGGCCCATCCGGCGCAGTGCCGGATGGGCCTTGGTGTTCCCTGTGCAGGGAGAGGGGCAGGGGGGCTTTACAGGTCGTCCACCAGGGCGCTGCTCTTGGCGTATGCGGTGGAGCGGGCCTC
>JAZLFB010000157.1:0-11122 GCA_045615585.1 Akkermansia sp. | reverse complement strand
CTGCCGCCAGCAGAGCCGCCGCCTTTTGCACCAGCTCGGCATTGCCGCCGAGGGCGGCGTGCATCAGCACCGTCTCTTTGCGCTTGTTCGTGCGGGCGGCGTTCGGCAGGGCGGTCAGCACGGCATCCCACACGGCGGGGTCGCCGCGGCGGGCGGCCTCCAACAGCGGGGTGTTGCCGCAGGCGTCCTCCGCATCGGGGCGTGGGCAGTTTTCCAGCACCTCTTTCACCACATCGGGGGTGGAGAAGCGCACCGCCATGCAGGGGAAAGTGGTTCCGTCCGCCATCTCGGTGGGCGGGTCGGGTTTCAGGTAAGCCGCCACACAGCCCACATCACCCATCACCAACAGGCGGTGCGGCAGAGAGTCGCCGTTGCTCAGCGCATCCTCCGCCGAGGCACCGTAGGAGAGAATGTAGCCCACGGCATCGGCATTGCGCTTGTCGAGCGCCAGCTCCAGCAGCGTGCGGCCGTCGCTCATCGCCACCGTCACCACAGGTCCGTGCTCCGCCAGCATATCAAAGAGTTCCTTATCTTCGCGCTCTATGGCCAACCCCAGCGGCGGGTTGCCCAGCACGGATTCCGAGGGCGAGACGCCGCAGTCCAACAGGTAGCGCACTTTCTCCTTATCCCCCTTATCCACCGCCGCCTGCCATTGCGGGGTCAAGCGCGTGCGGAGGATGGAGCCGCCGCCCTCGCGCTCGTGCTGCAAGGCGGTGCGCCCCTCGTTGTCTTTCAAATCCAGCGCGGGGTTTTCCGCCAGCACCATTTCCGTGACCGCGAGATTGCCCGATGCACAGGCCGCCATCAACAAGGTGATACCGCCCTCGCCGCGGGCGTTGATGTTCTTTTCGCGCTGCACGCGGTCAAAGCACTGCATCACGCGGCGGGTCGCCACGGCTTCATCTCTCTGCATTTGGTGCAGGTTTTTCTGCACCTCCTGTTTCAGTTTGCCGCTCATCAGGTGAGCGGTGGCACGGACACGCGCTTCCATGGCCGCAGCGGGGGAGCCTTCCTTCAACTCGCGCTGCAAACCCGCCTTATCCAATGCCCCCTGCGCGGGCAACAGCAACACCCCCAAAAGGGCAAGCAAACAGGCATGGAAACGGCGGGATTTCATTGTCTGCTATCCTACCAAATACAGCGTCTCGGTGCAAGGGGAAAGTTGAAATGATAGAGTTCGTGCGTAACCTTTGCCGTCACATTATTTGCCTGTCCGCCTTACGGCAGACAGCCCGAATTGTTGGTTTCGGGTAACCCATAGAGGTGCCGTTAGAGTAGCACAATGATGACAGATGTCAAGAACAGCGCATTATTTTTTCTGTTTCACAGACAAAAAAGCCCGTGATTTCCTTTCGGGAAACCACGGGCTTTGTGCAAGAGCCGGTTGTCAGGATTGAACTGACGACCGTCCGATTACAAATCGGGTGCTCTACCGCTGAGCTAAACCGGCGTAACGCGGCGGCATTTTACAGGAAAGAACCATGCCACGCAAGACTTTTTTATCAAGGCTCAGGCTTTTTCGTGCGAAGGGCGGTCGGCAACGATGGTCTCGCGCAGCGTTTTTGACCGTATTGGTGCGGCGCGGGAGAGTGGGATTTGTCGAGAAACGGGAAAAATCAATAATCCTGCACAGGGGAACCCGGGGCGGCTGCGGTCGGCTCCGGGTTTTCGGCACAAAACTGCGCCGTGTTCGCCAGATAATCATCCCACTCAATGAAACGCATGGGCGGGGTGTGGGTCAGGTAGAAACGGAAACGGTTGATGCGGCGTTCCGCCTCTGCCAACACGGCGGCGGGCACTTTCTCCGCAATGGCGGCGGCTACGGATTCCAGATGCTCCGCCGCGTTGTGGCAGATGAGCGGCAAATCGCAACCCGCCAACAGCGCCAGCGGCACGGATTCCTGCGGCGTGTAGCGCCCCGTGATGGCACCCATGCACAAATCATCGGTGAACACCACGCCGTCATACCCCAATTGGTTGCGCAAGAAGCCCTGCACCAACGCGGGGGAGAGCGAGGTGGGCAGCACGGCATCCATCTCAGGAATCAGCAAGTGAGCAATCATCAGCGAGGGCAGCTCAGGCATCAACGCCGTAAAGGGGATGGCTGCCTCGCGCAGAAAATCCTCGCGCGTGCCGTGCAGCACAGGCAGGTCGTGGTGCGGGTCACACTCCGCCGCGCCCATGCCGGGGAAATGTTTTCCCGTGGTCTGAATGCCGCGGGAACGCAGCGTGCGGTTCCACACGCCCGCGTTGGAAATCACGCTCTGTGTATCATGCCCCCAGCAGCGGCTGGGCAGCGCGTTGGCGTGGGGGGAGGCCAAGTCCAGCACAGGGGCAAAGTTGGTGTTCACCCCCAGCGTGTTCAAACCGTTGGCGCAGTACAGCGCGGCACATTTGATGCGGTGTTGGTCGCCCCGCGCCGCCAACGCCGCAGCAGAGGGCAAATGCACGCCGATGTCGCCCGTACGGACAACGCGCCCGCCCTCTTGGTCGATGGCGATGATGGGTTCATCACACCCCGTAGTCAGGCGGCGCAGTTCATCCGTCAGCTCGCGGGTCAGCTCGTAATCCACGATATTGCGGGTGAACAAAATGTACCCCGCAGGTTGCAGGCGGGTAAAGAGGTCACGCTCACGTTCCGTAAGCGTGACACCCTCGATACCTGCAATCAGGGGAAGCATGGGGAAGAAGTTGGAAGTTTGAAGTTGGAGGTTGGAAGTATGAAGTTAGGCACGCTTCGCGTGCAACAGAACGGACGCGGAGCTAAATACCACCCGCCGTTACGGATTTCACCTCATGTATCGTCAGAAAAGAGGGTAATGTCGCAGAAAAATGCTGATGGCGGAACTCGTCAGAAGCGGTTGCAAACGCTTTGCGTTTTGTTCATCCCCGTGGCGACCGCCACGCGAATTTAATACTTCCAACTTCCAAACTCCAACTTCCAACTTTTTCTCACTTGTTCCCAAAGATGCTCTTGCGCGTGAAGAGGGGGAAGACGGGGACACCGCGGCCTTCAATGGCTTCGCGGCCGCCTTCTTCGCGGTCCACCAACACGAGAGCCGCCACCACCTTGCCGCCTTCGGCTTCAATGGCGTCGATGGCCTTGATAGTGGAGCCGCCCGTGGTAATCACGTCGTCCACCACAATGATGCTCTGCCCCGCTTCAAAGTTACCCTCAATGCGCTTGCCGCGGCCGTGGTCCTTGGCTTCCTTGCGCACGGTAAAGACCTTCAGGGGATTGGCGGCACTTGCGGACTTCATGCCAATGGCAAGGGAGATGGGGTCGGCGCCCATGGTCATGCCGCCGATGGCGGTGGCTTCGGGGAACTTGGGCAGGATTTCCTGCTGCACCAGCTCCCAACCCAGCTCGCCGATGAGGTTGGCGCCGCGGGCATCGAGCGTGGTGACGCGGCAGTCGCAGTAAAGGTCGCTCTCCTTACCGGAGGCAAGAATGAAATGACCCGTCTTGATAGACTTTTCGAGAAGAATGTTCAGAAGTTCCTGTTTGGCGTTGCTCATAACGCGGTTATTGTACCCCCGCCGCCGCCGTAAAGCAAGACAGAAAAAACTTTCTTCCCGCTGTCCTACTTTATACTTGAATTTCCACGACTATCAACTATGCTGGAGATACGCCCGAGTGGGCGCCGACCTTACACAATCCTACAGCATCAACATTATGAAATACGATATCAAAGGCACCAAGACAGAGGCCAATCTGGCCGCCGCTTTCGCCGGTGAATCCCAGGCTCACACCAAGTACCAGTACTTCGCCTCCAAGGCCAAGAAGGACGGTTACGTGCAGATTGCCGAGCTGTTTGAAGAGACGGCTCACAACGAAAAAGAGCACGCCAAGATTTGGTTCAAGCTGCTGCACGGCGGCACCATCCCCGCCACCACGGAGAACCTTGCCGATGCCGCCAACGGCGAAAACTTTGAATGGACGGACATGTACAAGACCTTTGCCGAGGAAGCCCGCGCCGAAGGTTTTGACAAGATTGCCGAACTGTTCGAAGGCGTAGGCGCCATCGAACAGCACCACGAGGAGCGTTACCGCAAGCTGCTTGCCAACATCGAAGGCGACCTTGTGTTCTCCCGCGACGGCGACTGCGTGTGGCAGTGCGGCAACTGCGGTCACATTGTGGTGGGCAAGAAGGCCCCCGAGCTGTGCCCCGTGTGCGTGCATCCCAAGTCCTACTTCCGCATTGAGGCCGCTAACTACTAAAGCGCCCTTTTTGCTTTACTGATAAGAGGGACGCATGACCCGCAACAAACAGCCCGCCCGATGGAGAACCATCGGGCGGGATTGTTTAATCGATAAGAGCGCATTTCCCACCGTTCAACGTTGTAGAACGCGCCTTACTCTACGTAACAATTTTTCCAACAATACAGGGAAAGGGATAAAACGCCTGCCGATGCTCAGACCCTCTCGCGGGCTGCCGTTTTCCTTCAGAAAGTGATGCAACACCCGATGCAACGGTTGGTGGCGTAGGGCTTTCAGAAAAGCCTTGCGCTGCTGCGGTACCCCGCCCTCATGGGCCGCTAAACCTCCATTACAGGAAAGAGCCTCTTTCTCGTCCGCCGGCTTCAAATGCAGGACGGGTCGTACACGGCCCAAAGCCTCCTCTCCCTTGGCCGTGTGCGAGATGACGATTGAAACTCCCTCTTTTTCATCCTCCTGCCTCGGGCGTCCCCAGAAATCACCCAACGATATATCTCCGGGACGATCATCCACCGCAGAACGGCATGTATAGCAACATTCATTAAGCCCCAAATGACACAGGAACCCCTGCATAAAGGGATTCGTCTCCTTGGGTATAAACTCCTCTCCGCCGTCGGCAAAAGACAAACGCATGCCGTAGCTCCGCCAGCTGCGGCTCTTGTCTCGGAAGTTAATCTGCGTAATCGGAGCATGATTGTTCAACCCTTCGGTAAATCGGCGGAACAAGTGGCGGCTAGGCACCCCGAAACAAGCCAAATCCACCAGCAGCAGATTCGGACACTTCTCTCCGAACCGCACACGAGCCGCACGCACCTGACAGGATACCCCCGCAAACAACACAGGTCGCCCGGATTTCAAAGCAACAGCCATTTGAGAAAACACCTCTCCCGTATCAGCTTGTAAATACTTGCTCCCCTGCAATTTCGGCAATTCTTCAACGCGCTCTACCGCAATAAAGCGGGGAAAATCAGCCCCTTGCATCGCCACGCCGTATACCACGCCGCCGCGGGCAATGCAATCGTGCGCAAGCTCTCCGAACACGCCACCGCTGGAACTTGACAACCGCACCTGTTGACGGCTGCTCCACGCCTCGTAATAACGGTGTTTCTCATAACCGCCCGCCTCAGACAAACGGGCGCACATTTTTTCACAGGCTTTACACCCCACACATAGGTCTGTATCTAGCTTCGCCTCTAAAAATCCATCAGCATTTTCTACCGGACGGATAGCGCCGTTTCTGCACACAGAGGCACACAACCCACACCCGGTGCAGCCATAAGCATGTGCGGGGAGCTGCGCTTTCTCCGCATTATGTACAATCTTCTTTGTCTCCGCTCCCATGAACCAGCAGCATACAGTATTCAGAGTCTCCAATGCAAGCTAAAAATACGCTCATTGCCCCTCGCGGTTACGGCGTCGGCAGCAATCTCAAGCTACCTGTTTACCGAAGAAACCCATTACTCGCTTTCCCACCTTGCTTCGCAGTGCCACTCGCAACAGCTCTGCAGCCATCTCATCCTTTCGCCAGTAGAGCAGCAATGAATATATTAACAAAGCAGATGATCCACCCACCAGCAACTTAAGAGAGCAATGCCAATCCGTATCAGCCACGCACAGAGAGGGAATATTGGCAGCCAGAGCAAATATCACATAAGGCACATAATCGACCAATTGCTTTTTATAATCCAGCTTCGTGATTTTGGTGGTATAATACAACACAAGGGCCAGCCACAACGCTGCCGAGAAAATAGCTGCGTAACATATCGCCACAATGCTGATAAAGGAAGCCGCAAACATAGCAGCAAGCCCCAATATTTTAACCGCAGACGTAATTTTCAGCACAATGTCCGTGCGCCCCTTCACCATGAAGATGTTCGAACTGACGGAAGACAAAGCATTCAACGCCGTGCCGAAACATACCAACTGGGCGTAAATGTAGGCTTCCTCCCATGATTCGCCATAAAGTAACAGAATGAGCGCCCGCGCATTGCACACCATGGTTAACAAAACGATTTGATTAACGATATTGTTCACCCTGATGTATTTGCGATACACAGACACCAATTTTTCTTCATCATCCTGAACCGTAGCCAACACGGGGTAAATGACACTGTTCACGACACTGTTCATCAAACTGCTGGGCATATCAGCCAAGTGGTGTCCCTTATTGAAATTTCCTAAGGAAGCAGGCGAATAGAACTTGCCGATAATAAACTGACGGGAGTGGGCATACGCCGTATTAGCCAAACCTCCGAGTACAAGATTGAATCCAAAGCCGAAAAATTCCTTGAACGATTTGTTTGACCACAGAAACTGCGGCTTCCATGGGGAGCAAATCCAAATGAGAATCAAGCTGAGCAAATTGGTCACAACCCCCTGTATCACCATGGACCAATAGCTCCATCCGGTGTAGGCGAGATATAAGCAAACAGGCATTCCGGCAAGACAGGAGACGATACTGATAATAGCCGTTGTTTTAAAGTCGCGTCGGGCAGAAAACAGTGTTCTGTGTACACTGCCCGTGGAACTCAGAAATAACATTACCGCAGAGACACGGGTGATATCGACCAATGCAGGCTGATGAAAAAAATCCGCAAACCAAGGTGCCGCCATAAATAGACAGCCGGAAAGTACAAAACTGGCGCACACATTATACCAAAACATGGTAGAACAATCCGTTTCCGTTCTGTTCTGTTTACGGATGAGAGCCGCGCCAAAGCCACAGTTCTGAAGCTGTGTCGCTATAGCAAAGAAAATAGAAGTCAGGCCCAAAATGCCGAATTCCTCCGGCGTAATCAGGCGTGCTAACACAATACCGAATAGGAAATAAGTGGGCTGAAGAGTGAATTTATTGATAAATCCCCACTTAGCTCCTCTGATGGTTTCTGTCGCAATGCGCCCCATAAGCGGTTGCAGTATACACAGCAACCGATAAAAGTCAAGACCTTTGTAACCACAGCAAAATAGGGCAATTGTTACCTCATTACCTACACGCCTTACAATCCGGAGAATTTGTTTAATTTTGTTATTTCCTCTGCTTTTTGATTGCCACGGCCTCTTCTCCGAGTTACAATAGTCCGCGCTATGTGGAAACACAACAAAGTCGGCATTATCGCTCTACTTATCGGAATGGCTCTGCTGGGGGCTGTCTACGCCTATCTGCACCCGCAGAATGCCGTGCTGGCAGAGCGTGTAGCCAGTTCGGGGTTCTGTGCCTTGCTGTTTGTTGTGGGGTTGGCTTCTTTCCTTTCTGTGCGCAAGTAATTGCAGCGGCACAGGCTGCACGCGTATCTCTATTCTACAGACCGTTGCCCCCCTGACGGTTCTTCGTGATGACAGGAATTCGACTTTTTTCTCCTTGTAACTTACAATCTTCAACTTACCCATCCTCCCCTTGACCTCGGCGGTTGGCTGTGCTACACTGTCTCCAACATGACAGAGACAGCGCAATACAAGGTGGCCGATATCTCCCTGAAAGATTGGGGACGCAAGGAAATCACGATTTCGGAATACGAAATGCCCGGCCTGATGGCCTGCCGTGAAAAGTACGGTCCCACGCAACCGCTGGCGGGGGTGCGTATTACAGGCTCCCTGCACATGACGATTCAAACCGCCATTCTCATTGAGACGCTGGTGGCGCTGGGTGCCGAGGTGCGCTGGGCGAGCTGCAACATTTTCTCTACACAGGACCACGCCGCTGCCGCCATTGCCGCCGCGGGTGTACCCGTGTTCGCTTGGAAGGGCGAAACGCTGACGGATTACTGGGATTGCACGTGGAACGCCCTCTCTCACAAGGACGGTCTGGGTCCGCAGCTGATTGTGGACGACGGCGGCGATGCTACGCTGCTGCTGCACAAGGGTTATGAGATGGAGAACGGCGATGACTGGGTGAACACGCCCTCTACGAGTGAGGAGGAGACGGTTATCAAGGCTCTCCTTAAGCGCATTGCCGCCGAACAGCCCGGTATCTTCCACAAGTGGATGCCCGAATTGAAGGGTGTTTCCGAGGAGACAACCACGGGTGTGCACCGCCTGTACCAGATGGAGCGCGAGGGGCGTCTGCTCATCCCCGCCATCAACGTGAACGACTCCGTAACCAAGAGCAAGTTCGACAACCTGTACGGCTGCCGCGAGAGTCTGACGGACGGTATCAAGCGCGCCACGGACGTGATGATTGCGGGCAAGGTGGCGGTTATCTGCGGTTACGGTGATGTGGGCAAGGGCTGCGCGCAGGCTCTGCGCGGGCTGGGTGCTCAGGTGATTGTGACGGAGGCCGACCCCATCTGCGCGCTGCAAGCCGCTATGGAGGGCTACCGCGTGCTGACGGTGGAGGACACGCTGGGTACTGCCGATATTTATGTGACCTGCACGGGTAACTGCGACATTATCACGCTGGAGCACATGGAGAAAATCAAGGATCAGGCGATTGTCTGCAACATCGGTCACTTCGACAACGAGATTCAGGTTTCCCGCCTGCAACAGCGCGAGGGCATTGTCCGCACGAACATCAAGCCGCAGGTGGATAAGTACACCTTCCCCGACGGTCACAGCCTGTACCTGCTGGCAGAGGGTCGCTTGGTGAATCTCGGCTGCGCCACGGGTCACGCTTCGTTTGTGATGTCCAACAGCTTTACGAATCAGGTGCTTGCCCAGATTTCCCTGTGGCAGAACCGCGAGACGAACGCCGCCGCCGTGACGGTGCTGCCCAAGGTGCTGGATGAGGAGGTCGCCCGTCTCCACCTCGGCAAGCTGGGCGTTCACCTCACCACCCTCACCGAAAAGCAAGCCGCCTACATCGGCGTAACGGTTGAAGGACCGTACAAATCAGATAGCTATCGCTACTGATTAAGGTAATTTAGAATTTATAATTTATAAAGTTTTAAGTTCGTGCGCCTTACGGCGCAGGAGTCAAGCAACCATCGGGCTGACGCATGCGTCAGACCGATGGTTTTTTCGATGTTTTTTTCGGCAGCCTAGTCTTGCGAGTCGTCTGCCTTTTTGGTAGAATACGCCCGCTTTTCCGCCGACTTGCCGCAAGGCGGGTGATACATCACTCCTCTGCGGAAAGCAAGCAGCCCTTTCCGCTGGGAGAATGTACTCATTTACAAGTACGGACAAGCAGCGAACAAGGCTGGCAGAAAAAGTAATTATCATGCATACACACATCATGATAGAGCTTATGCTCTTCCTTATTAGGTTCTTTACCTTATTGTTATGGTTGATCTAAGCTCCGTGCGGACGGACTGACCATCCGTCCGCACGATTTTCTGCATTTTACGCCAACATCAGCATTTTGTTTGTAGTAGAGTCTTGACAACCGCCACATTTTTTGTATCATAAGGGCATCACGTCGGATGTGTATGCCCGATATGCTTTTCTGCGAACCCCCTAGGTTGGTCACCGATGGGGGTTCCTTTTTTTGTATGGGCGGAAAAAAACACTTGCCAAAGGGCGGTTTCGGTGTTAGGGTTGCCCCCGCAACTACTTCAACACCCTATGTTGCTCTCCTTTATGGCTCCCTTACACTCTCTTTCCGTCGATACGAATCGCCCGCAGGCGGTGATTCTCATGGGTATTCCCGCTTCCGGCAAAAGCACGTTTTGCGCGCGCTTTTTCGGTGAGGAAGCGGGCTACGTCCGCATCAACCATGATACGCTGCGTTCGTGGGAACGCGTGTGGTCGCTGCTGTGGAAGTGTCTCAGCACCCGCCGTTCTTTTGTGATGGATAACACGCAGGTGCTGAAGGCAGACCGTGCGCGGCTCATTGCCTTGGCTGCCGCCGCTGGGTACGAGGTGAGCGGCTACTACCTGCAAAGCCGCCTTGCGGACTGCCTTTGCCGCAATGAAACACGCAAGGGGCAAGCTATTGTTCCCCGCGCCGCGTTGCTGAACATGGCGGCGCGGCTGGAATTACCCTCCTATGCCGAGGGTTTTGACCGCCTTTACCACGTTGCGTGGGCAGCGGGGGCGGATTACACCGTCACCCCTTGGCAGGAGGACAGAACCCCCGCCCGCGAGTCATCCGATGAGTTGGCGCGGCGCATGCGGAAGAACGAACCGCAGCAATGCGGCACCGAGACGACAGCCGCCGCGCTGCTGGTGCGGTTGGACGGTCGCGCATTCAGCTCTCTGACGGCGCGGCGGTTTGAAAAGCCGTTTGACATCCGCTTCCGCAACATGATGGAGCAGACGGTGCAACACCTGATGCAGTGCGGGTTTCCGATGGTGAGTGCGTACCACCAGAGTGATGAGATTTCGCTGGTGTTGTTTGACAACCAAACCGTCACACGCCGCCCCGTCAAGCTGCTGTCGCTGTTGGCGGGGGAGGCGAGTGCCGCCTTTTCCGTGGCGTTGGGGGAACCCGCCGCGTTCGATTGCCGCCTACACTATGTGCGCGACGGCGCGGGCATGCGGGATTATTTCCGCTGGCGGCGGGCAGATGCCTTCCGCAATGCTTTCAACGGCTACTGCTATTGGACGCTGCGCGGAGACGGGCTTTCTCCCGCTGAGACGGATGCCCAACTGCGCCGCCTGACCCACGCAGAGAAAACCGCCATGCTGACCGCCCACGGCATTGATTTTGATGCCGCCCCCGCGTGGCAGAAATACGGCACGTTCTATTACGGAACCGAAGAGGAACACCGCGGTACCGACCCGCGCACAGGTGCCCCCGTCACCTATCTCCGCCGCTCGCTTTCGGCGGTGGAAGGGGATTTGTAGGGATGTACAATGGACAATGTACAAATCTAAAAATTAGGCGGCTCCGCCGCACTCTATTCTATGATTTGTACTTTGTACCTTGTACATTGTACTTACAAATCTCCCTCTTTTCTCAAACACCCGCATCTGATATCCATGAGCGTATTTCAACCTCTCAAATTTTCCTTGACGCGTGGGGGGGGG
>JAZLFB010000156.1:0-5368 GCA_045615585.1 Akkermansia sp. | reverse complement strand
ACGCGTCACGACCTTTTCCTTCCCTCTCTTTTTCCTCTCCAAGCACCCCACGCGGTAAGGTTGATGACCGCCGGTTCGTTTCTCAACGAACCTTGGTGCTTCGGAAAGTCTCAGACTTAGAAAATCGCCTTGCCCGGTTTGGAACCGCGCCGCTGACTGAATCAGTCCTGCGCAGCCCCCATTCGGACTCCCCGTTGCGGGGTGCCGCCAAGCATACTCCTTCTTGCAGGAAACGTCAAGCTAAATTTTGAAGAAAAATCAAAAAAGGACGAAAAATCGGCAAAAAAGTCGTCTTTTTTACACGAAACAGACAAAAAAAGCACCCGCTGAACCACATCAGCGGGTGCGAAAAAGCCTTTTGGGAGACTTAACGGCGGCGACGGCGCGCTGCAAGAGCCGCCAACGCCAGCAAAGACAGCGTTGCCGTAGCGGGTTCGGGCACCAAGCGGGCCGTGCCTGCCAGATGCAGCGTGCTGCCGTTATCCTGCACCGAATAGGCTATATTGTTGCGGTCATACTCAAGGCTCCAGCCTGCACCGCCCGCCAACGCATCGGGAGAAATCAGGAAGTCCGTGTTATCCAACAGCTGCGACAGCTCGATATCCCCCAACGTGATGGAACCCTCACCGGCCTTCACAAGAGTCACATCGAACGTGAAATCCTGACAACCGCCGATTTCCGCCAGCACGTCACCGCCGAACTCAATCGTGAAGCGCGCGCCGTCCTGCAAGGTCAGGCTACCGCCGTCCGTGATGGTAATTTGGGAATAAGCACCGCTCTCCCAACCGTTCAACGTAGCCGTGGCGGGGGTATCAAGCCCCGCAATACTGAACACTGTTTCGGAACCGCTGTACAGCGTCAAATCACCCGCAAAAGTCGGCGCACCAGGGGAGTTACCCACCACCAGCGTACCCTGAACCTCCGCAGCACCCATGCTGCCGCTGCCCTTCAGCGTGCCGCCCTGTTCCACATTCACCTTGGCGTTCACCTCGCCCTGCACCGTCAGTTCGGAATCAGCACTGACCACCAGCGTACCCGTGCCCAGCTGTTCGGAAGCGCCCTCACCCGTGGCACCAATCGTCACCGAGGATGTCTTGGAAATAAGAGTCTTTTCCTTGGCCAGCGTCTTGAGAGAATCGCCCTTCCACACCAGCGTGTTGGTTTCCGTGGTGTCGGAATCCAAACGGATATCCGCCGAAGAGCCGAAACCGTCCGCCGTCACCGAGCCGATGGTGCCCGCCACCGCGGGTTCCTCTCCCTTCTCCACCGTCAGCGTGGCACCGTTTACCACCGTCGTAATCGTGCCGTCCGTAAAATCCTTGGCGGTGGCAGCCGCCTCCACGCTCTCACGCAGAATGTTCACCACCTTCAGGCGGTCGGAGCTGACGGAACTCAGCTTCAAATCAGACAACACCAAACCGTTAATCTGCTTCAAATCATCGCCCGTGATAAACTGCTTCGACTCATTGGCAGAAACGATGTGCGTGCCGACCTCTGCCACGCCTGTGCCGCTGTTCACCTGCACCGTCACCCCCTTCAGACCGTCCGCAAAGGTGTAGTCGAGTGCTGCATTGGCATCCTGCCCCTCGGCGCGGTTGCCGACGCTCAGATTACCCGTGACAAGGCGGGCGGAATCATTGAGAATAATCTTGCCCGAAGTCGCGTCCATCATGCCGGAATTATCCAGCAGAGAATTACCATTGACCACCACGGAAGCACCGTAGCCCATCTTGAGCGTTCCCTCGTTCACCAGCTTCACCGAATCGATCGAGGCCTTTTTGCCGAGCGTCAGCGTCTTAGAGGTTTTCAGCTCCAGCACACCGCCTTCCGCATTCGTCAGCACGGCATTCGTGCCGTTCAGCGTGCCGCCGTAATTCAGGGTCAGCGTGCCGTGGTTCTCCACCTCCGCTGCCAGCTGTTCATTGGCGTACATCGTCAGCCCGCCGCTGAAAGTATTCTCCGTCACCGTGCCGCCCGCATTATTGATGAGCTTACCACCATAGGTCACCGAGAACTGGGTGCTGTTGTTGCTCAACACTCCGTTATTGGTAAAAACCGTGCCGACATCCTGCACAATCACCTTGTGCCCCGTCACCGTGCCGTCATTCACGAAAGAAGAACCGCCCGAAACGAGCAGGCCGTCTGCCTCAAACACAGCACCCGCGCGGTTCACGACGGAAGATACCCCGCCGATACCCGTTGCCCAGCCGCCGTTGCCGTTCAGCTTAAAGGTCACGGTGCCGCCGTTGTCGATATGCGTACCCAGCATATTGGCGGTGGTATAGCTACCCTGACCCTTAAAGGAGAGCGTTGAACCCGCCCCGATCGTTACCATGGAACCCGTGTTCAGATTGTAATTTTGCTTGGTGGAAATGGTCATCGAACCGCCGTCCTGCACCGAAATACCCGTGTATGTATCGGGCGTTTTGTAGCCGTTCAGGAAAAAAGACTGCGCCGAATACAGCTCCATCGAGGAAGCTGTACCATCCGCCGACTGCCCCGACACACCGAGAGCCACATAACCCGGCTCGGCAGAAGGCAGCATATTCAGCTGACCCGCCTGCACGTTCAGCACCAAATGCCCGCCGTTGACGGCGGAAATGGGGCTGTCGCTCGGTTGTGCCACAGAACCGGAAGGAACATCAATCGTTCGCTCAACACCATCCACCACCAACGGGGCGGCAAAAGCTTGAGGGCAAACCGCAGCACCCAGCAGAGAGAGCAAAAAGTACGTCTTTTTCATGCTTGAAAAGGTAAAATAAGTCCACTTGTCAAAATACACCTTACCGATGCTTTTGCAAGAAAAAAAAGAATCACCTTTCTTCTTTTTTACAAAGAATGATATCAGTCAACACGGGCGAAAACGGACAACGAAAAACCGCCTGACATTTCTGTCAGGCGGTAGGGGTAAAAACAAAGTTTTTTCGTATCAGAAGGGATTGAGCGAGAACTGACGGCGGGAGACACCCTCCTCTGCGGGAGTGGTGACGAGCTTGGCAAACTGTTCAGCCCAAGCCTTCACGCTGTCGCGCTGGTAGGCGTAGGGGCGGAAATCCTTGGTGTCCACCAACAGGGCACCGGTCAGGGAACCCATGCCGTATTCAAAGTCAGCCACCTCGGTGGTGCGCTTGCCGTTCGGGTTGGTCAGGCGGCAGCCCATGGAGATATAGCCCTTGCTTTCTTCTTCCTTGTTGATAAGCCAATCCCACACCATGCCGAAGCCGACGGCCTGACCCAGCCCCGTTACCACGGCGTTCTTGCCGACATTGACGGCGCGGGCGCTCAGGATGGCGACCTCCATCGTCCAAGCACCGGGGGTGGGGGTGTAGACAACCTTCAGGTTGGGGTCGCTCTTGGCGGCCTTGTCCATCTCAGTGTGCAGGCACTGGTCGAAGTAGGCGCGCAGGGCTTCAATGCTGCGGGCATCATCTGCCGTCTGCACCTTGCCGTGGAAGTAGGAGAGCGTCACGGGCTTCACATACAGCGTGCGCTTGCTTGTAATGGCGCGGTTCCATTCTTCATTCGTCTGGCAATCCCAGCCGCACACAAAGGGGCAGCGTTCGTGATCTACCTTCTGGTAGTGCTGGATGAAATCGGTGCGGGGAATGCGGTTGTAATCCGTAGAGGAGCAGGAGGAGAACAGACCTGTCACCGCTACGGTAACGGCGATCAGCAAAACGGAGAATTGATGTTTCATACGCCGCGCATTCTGACAGATAGAACACGAAAGGTCAATTTCAAAATGCAGAAAAAGCACCCCGCCTGTTGCAGACGGGGTGCCGTAAAGGTTGGGGTGGTAACTCTTACACCAAGCCCTGATCGATCATGGCGTCGGCCACCTTCACGAAACCGGCAATGTTGGCACCGGCCACGTAGTTGGTGAAGTCTGCCGTGCAATCGGTGGCGAACTCGCGGGCGTGAGAGTAGGCGTTCTCGTGGATGTTCTTCATGATGTCGAAGAGCTTGGCATCCACTTCTTCGGACGTCCAACCCAGACGCTGGCTGTTCTGAGCCATTTCCAGACCGGAGGTAGCCACGCCGCCGGCGTTGGCAGCCTTGGCGGGACCGTAGAGAATCTTGGCCTGCAGGTAGGCGTTGATACCGTCAAGGTCGGTGGGCATGTTGGCACCTTCGGCCACCAGCTTACAGCCGTTCTTGATGAGAGTAGCAGCCTCGGCACCGTTGATTTCGTTCTGCGTGGCGCAGGGGAAGGCGCAGTCGCAGGGCACGCTCCAGGGGCGCTGACCTTCGAAGTACTGAGCGTGGGGGTACTTGGTGACGTACTCCTTGATGCGGCCGCGGCGCACATTCTTCAGCTCCATCACCCAGTGAATCTTCTCCATGTCGATGCCATCGGGGTCGAAGATGTAGCCGTTGGAGTCGGACATCGTGACGACCTTGGCACCCAGCTGGTTGAGCTTCTCGACGAGGTACTGAGCCACGTTGCCGGAACCGGAAACCACGCACACCTTGCCTTCCACGCTGTCGCCGCGGGTGGCAAGCATGTTCTGGGCGAAGTACACACAGCCGTAACCCGTAGCTTCGGGACGGATGAGGGAACCGCCCCAGCCCAGGGCCTTACCCGTAAGCACGCCCGTGAACTCGTTGCGCAGACGCTTGTACTGACCGAAGAGGTAGCCGATTTCGCGGCCGCCCACGCCGATATCACCGGCGGGAACGTCGGTATCGGCACCGATGTGGCGGGAAAGCTCCGTCATGAAGCTCTGGCAGAAGCGCATCACTTCCGTGTCGCTCTTGCCCTTGGGGTCGAAGTCGGAACCGCCCTTACCGCCGCCCATGGCGAGGGTCGTGAGGGAGTTCTTGAACACCTGTTCAAAGCCGAGGAACTTGAGGATGCCCAGGTTCACGGAGGGGTGGAAGCGCAGACCGCCCTTGTAGGGCCCGATGGCGCTGTTGAACTCCACGCGGAAACCGCGGTTCACGTGGATGTTGCCCTTGTCATCCGTCCACGGCACGCGGAAGATGATGGTACGCTCAGGCTCCGTGATGCGCTCAAGGATGCAGTTGTCTTCGTATTTCTTGTTGGCGGAGAGAACAGGAGCGATGGTGGAAACCACTTCCTGCACGGCTTGGATGAATTCAGGCTCTGCAGCGTTCTTGGCGCGAACCTGTTCCAGCACTCGTGTTGTATAATCGGACATATACTGTTAATTGACGCCTGGGTTGGCGGACAGCGAGCGGAAACCGAACAAAACCGACGCAACCGCGTTCAGGTGCGGGGCAATTATATCAAAAATCACCCGCCTGAAAAGTCTTTTTTCACCGATACATAGAAAAATTGTTAGATAACGGTGCCTCGACCCGCCTGCGGCGGCTCGAGAAAAAAGCCGCTTTCCGACCTACTGTC
>JAZLFB010000155.1:0-16523 GCA_045615585.1 Akkermansia sp. | reverse complement strand
CAGACGCTCTGCCTGAGGCACGCCGTACAGGCGGGCAATGCCGCCGAAACGCTCGGTATCCATGTTCATTTTTCGTAAACTCGGTTGATACGGGTGATAGAGCTTGCGCGACCGTCCGCCCCCACGGTGACGGCAACCCCGCAGACCACGGCGGGCCAACCGCCCACAGGCAGCTTACAGGGCAGGGTGGTGATAGCCGCCTGTACCACGGCTCCGGCCTCGCGCCCAATCACGCCGTCGCGGCTGCCGCACATGCCCGCATCCGTCAGCGCAGCGGTGCCGCCCGGTAAAAGGCGTTCATCCGCCGTTTGAACATGCGTGTGGGTACCGATGACGGCACTCGCCACGCCGTCCAAGCGGAGAGCCATGGCAATCTTCTCGCTGGTGGCTTCGCCGTGCATGTCCGTGAACACGGCGGCGGCACCCTCGGCGCGCAGCCGTTCGGCTTCCGCATAGCCCAAGGTGAAAGGATTGTCTAAGCCGGGGCGCATGAAGGTGCGCCCGCACAGGCACAGCACGCCCAGCTTGCCCGCGGGGGTATCCACGAGAATACTGCCCTTGCCGGGTGTGGTGTCGGCAGGGTGATTGAAGGGGCGCAGCACGCGCGGCTCCTTGTCCAGATAGTCAAAAATCTCCTGCTGGTCCCAAGCGTGGTCGCCCAGTGTAATGACATCCGCCCCGTGTTCAAAAAACTCGCGGCACAGGGCAGGGGTGATACCGCGCCCACCCGCGGCATTCTCGCCGTTCACCACCACGGCATCGGCGGCAAACTCGGCACGCAGTTCGGGCAGGGCGCGGTACAGCGCCTTGCGACCGGGTTCTCCCACCACGTCACCGAAAAAGAGGATATTCATTTCACTGCCGTCTTGCAGGGTACAACCGTTACGGGGATGCGGGCATGGCGCACCAGGCGCTCCGCCGTGTTGCCCAGCAGAATCGACGTTAAGAGACTGTGGTGGCGGTTGCCGATAACCAGTGTGGTGATATTGTGGCGCTCGCAGAAAGCGTGTACGCAGTCCACCACGTCCTCCGTCTCCTCCGCTTTGCCGTAGACGGGAATATCCCATTTCTCCGCAATCTCCGCCGCCAACTTCTTGGCGCGGGCATCGGCATGGGCGAGGACATTACCCGAACAGGCAGGTACGGCCACAGGCTCCACAATGCCGAAGCCCACGGCAATATCATCCGCCGTCATGCGTCCCGCCACGTCCATCATGCAGGGTTCAATGGCGTGTAACAGGTACATTTTACCGCCGCTCTGCTGCACCAGATGGGCGGCATACTCCAGAGCGGGGCGGGATTCTTCGGAAAAATCGGTGGCTGCAAGGATTCTTACCATGCCCCCAGCATAACACGGCAGCGGCGAAAATCCAAGATAAAAACGTGTATTGCGGCTTGGTGTTAGGCTTTTTCCTTGCAGCAGCGGCGCCGTTGTGATAAGTTGGTGCGCGTAACCCGTTATGGATGCACACATCGCACAGTGGATAGGCACCCGCGCCCAGCAGCAGGATTCCTGCGCCGTGCGTCATTTCCCCGACGGCTCGTTGGCCGTTGTGTGCGATGGTATGGGCGGGCACGAGGACGGCGCGGCGGCTTCCAAACTGGCGGCTGATACCTTTGTTGAGGTCTTCGCGGAGGAAGCGGAACTGCCTCTCTCCGACCGTCTCCGTGAAGCGCTGGATGCCGCCAACGATGCGGTGGGTGAGCACTTTGCCCGCACCAAAGGCTACGGCGGTACCACCTTGGTGGCGGCCTATGCAAGCCACGGTGTGCTGCGCTGGATCAGCGTGGGGGATTCCGGGCTCTACCTGTTGCGCGGCGGTCGCTTGCTGCGCCTTAATGCCGACCATTCCATGCGGGCGTTGCTGCGTGAATATAGCACTCCCGGTAGTATGTCGCCCTTGGAAATCGCCCGCAGCGGTCACTGCCTGCGCAGTGCCGTGACGGGGGAAGATATGCCGCTGATTGATGCCCCGCAGATGCCCTATCCCTTGTTGCACGGCGATTTGATTCTCTTGGCAAGCGATGGGGCTGACATCGTGTTGTCTGCCCCCGATGAATCGGCACGCATAGCGTTCT
This sequence comes from Akkermansia sp., assembly GCA_045615585.1. GTDB lineage: Bacteria > Verrucomicrobiota > Verrucomicrobiia > Verrucomicrobiales > Akkermansiaceae > Akkermansia. The sequence continues at coordinate 14,444 of JAZLFB010000155.1, read as the reverse complement.
TCGATGCGGGAAAATCGCCTGCTGTTGCGGTAGTGGAACGTTGCCGTGAGCTGCAGCACCCTCAATCTGATAACGTGACCGTTATCAGTATGGTTGTCGAATGAGTTTGAGTCGGGGGAAGGCATCTTTTTTGCAGAACACAAGACTTCATCTTTCGTTTAGTCTTGCTTCTCTGCCTATATGGTATATAATGGCGCGCAGCAGTTATGATTGAGCAGTTACGCAAAAGACTTTTGGATAGGGAACACCCCGTTCGCATTCACCTGATTGGCGTGGCCGGTGCCGGCATGAGCGGTTTGGCCCGCATGCTGTTGGAAATGGGGCACCGAGTGAGCGGTTGCGACCGCGTGACGAGTATTGAGACGGAGCGTCTGCAACAGGCGGGGTTGATGTTCTCCTGCCCGCACAACCCCAACGCCGTCAAGGATGCTGAGGTCGTCATCTACTCCTCCGCCATTCGTGAGGACAATGTCGCCCTGCATGCCGCCCGCGAAAACGGCTCTCTCTGCCTGCGCCGTGCCGAATGTTTGGCCGCTATCCTCAACAACAAAAAGGGCGTTGTGGTGGCCGGTACGCACGGTAAGACCACGACTTCCTCTCTCACGGCGCATCTGCTGCGCGAAGGCCGTCTGCGCCCCTGTCACTATGTGGGTGCGGAAATCCCCGTGCTGGGTGCCAACGCCCATTGGAATGCCGACAGCGAGTACCTGATTGCCGAGGGCGATGAAAGCGACGGCACGCTGGTGAACTACATTCCCGAGCACAGCATTGTGCTGAACATTGAGGCCGAACACTTGGATTTCTACCGCGACCTGGACCACATCAAGAGCGTGTTCGACCGCCTGTGCCGCCAGACCCGCGGCAAGATTTTCTACTGCAAGAGTGATGCAGGTGCCGCCGATGTCTGCGGCAAGTACCCCAACAGCGTTTCCTACGGCTGGCAGGATGCCGACTACACCGCCACTGAGCTGACAGTGAAGCGCGGGCGCACGCTCTACACCATCTGTCACCACGGCGAGCCGCTGGGTCGTGTGGAACTGGGGATTCCCGGTAACCACAACGTGCTGAACTCCCTTGCCGCTACCGCCGCCGCCTTGGAAATGGGCTGCGACTTTGCCAGCATCACGCGCGGTCTTGCCAGCTTTGCGGGTGCCCGCCGCCGTTTTGAAACCAAGTATCTTTCCCGCGACTACCGCGTGGTGGATGACTACGGCCACCACCCCACGGAAATTGCCGCCACCCTGCAAACGGCGCAGAGCCTGAAGCCCGACCGCCTCATCGTGCTCTTCCAGCCCCACCGCTACACGCGCACCAAGCTGCTGCGTAACGATTTCGGGCGCGTGTTGCAGAATGTGGATAAGCTGTTTGTGGCGGATGTGTACCCCGCCAGCGAAATTCCCATCCCCGGTATCACGGGGCAGACGATTGTGGATGCCGTGCAGGAGAACGGCCCTGTGGAGAGCCTGTTCCTGCCCGATTTGAGCTTGGCTCATCACGTGGTCGGCAACCAGCTGCGCCCCGGTGACCTCTTCCTGACGCTGGGGGCGGGCAACGTGCACGAAGCGGGTGCCAAGATTGCCCGCGACCTGCGCGTGCTGGCCGAAATGCAGCAGGAATGCGGCAACGGCATTGTCTGCCGCCTGTACGAACCGATGACCAAGCACACCACCATGGGCGTGGGCGGCGAGGCTCAGTTCTGGGTGGAGCCCTCCACCGTAGCGGAGATGCAATCCGTCGTCAACTTCTTCAAGGATCGCAATATCCCTGTGCATGTCGTGGGGCGCGGCTCCAACCTCATTGTCCGTAACGGCGGTATCCGCGGCGCGGTGATTCACCCCGCGGGCGGCGAGTTCGACAAGCTGGAGCTGCGCGGTAACAAGATTGTGGCGGGTGCCGCTGTCAAGCTCAAGAAGCTGGCTGCTTTTGCCGCCGCCAACGGTCTGTCCGGCTTTGAGTGGATGGACGGCATCCCCGGTTGCGTGGGCGGCAGTCTGCGCATGAATGCGGGCTGCATGGGCAGCGATATGTCCACGGTTTTCCGCTGCGCCACCGCCTTGGATGAGGACGGCGAGCTGGTCGAATTTGAAAAGGAGACGATGAAGCCCGCCGTGTACCGCAGCACGCCTGATTTTGAGCACAACATGGTCGTTCAGGCGACCTTTGCAGGCGTTCCCGGTGATACGGCTGCCATTGAAGCCAAGATGGAAGAATACCGCGCCCGCCGCAAGGCGAGCCAGCCGCAGGAACCGAGCGCGGGCTGCACCTTCCGCAACCCCGCCGAGATTCCCGCAGGCAAGCTGATTGAAGAGCTGGGTCTTAAAGGCTTCTCCATCGGCGGTGCCAAGGTGTCCGAAATCCATGCCAACTTCATTGTGAACATGGGCGGTGCCAAGGCCACGGACGTGACGGAGCTGATTGACCATATCCGCGCCAAGGCCAAGGCCGAACGCGGTATCACCCTGCACACGGAAGTGCAGGTAATCGGCGACCGCGACGCAGAGTTCTAAGGAAGTACAAAGTTTAATAATGTGTGCCGTAGGCGCCGAACTTCAACTTTATCAATTATAAATTCTAAATTATAAATTAAAATGGCTAGTTTAACAAAAGATACGCACATTGCCCTGCTCATGGGTGGTCCCGGTAACGAACGCGAGGTTTCCCTTGTGTCCGGTAAGGCGGTGCTGGAGGCTCTGAAAGAGGAAGGTTTTACGCATGTGACCCCCGTGGACGTGACCACGGAACGCCCCGCCATCCCTGAGGGGACGGAGCTGTGCTTCAACATCATTCACGGCACCTACGGTGAGGACGGCGGTTTGCAGAGCTATCTCGAGGAGTTGGGCATTCCCTACACGGGTGCGGGTTCCCACACCAGCCGCGTGTGCTTTGACAAGGTGCTGACGAAACAGGCCTTTGTGGCCGAGGGTGTACCCACCCCCGCCAGCGAGGTGATTCCTGCGGGCACCATGCCCACCATCCCCGTGCCCTGCGTGATTAAGCCCCCGTGCGAAGGTTCTTCCGTGGGTGTGCAGATTGTGCACGATGCCGCCGAGCTGCCCGCCGCCGTGGCAGAGGCTTCCAAGTTCGGCAAGGAATTGCTGGTGGAGGAATACGTGAAGGGCAAGGAGCTGACCGTGGCTATCTTCAACGGCGAGGCGCTGCCTGTCATCCACATCTGCCCGCGTCAGGGGTTCTACGATTACAAGAACAAGTACCCCTCTATGACGGGTGCCGTGGGTTCCGACTACATTTGCCCCGCCGACATTACGGAGGAAGAGACGAAGGCCGTTCAGGCCGCTGCCCTTGCCGCCTACAATGCCGCCCATGTGGAAGTCTACGGCCGCGTGGACGTGTTGCTGACGGACGACGGCAAACCCTATGTGCTGGAAATCAACACCATCCCCGCCGTGGCGGGCGCCTCCCGCTTCCCCAAGGCCGCCAAGGCGGTGGGTATCGGCTTCGGCGAGCTTTGCACCAAGATTGCCGCCGTCTCCCTGCAACAGAATCGCGGTTAACCTGTAACGCCCGACTACCCTGATGAGCCGCCCGAAAAACCGTTACCGCAGCCTTGAAAAAGAAGGCAACGTGCGCTTGTTGGAAAAGGCGCTCTCCTTTTCCGACCGCGTATTCAGTCGTGCGGGGTTGGTGCGCGGGTTGCGCTGGCTGCGCCGTTGGATGCTGTATCTGTTGTTAGCTTTGCCCCTGTTGCTTGCTGCGGCATGGGGCATACGCTATTCTATCGACAAGGCGTACAGCATGAGCATTGACAACATCAGCTACGAATCACGCCAAAAAATTATCAGCAAAGAACAGGCGTTGGAGATTCTGGGTATTCACGGTTCGGTAAATCTGGCTACGTTGAATGCTACGGGCATGCAGAAAAAGCTGGAGAGCAACCCCTGTATCGCTTCTGCCCACATTCGCGCCGAACTGCCCGAAACGCTGAATATCGAGGTCGAGGAGCGTATTCCCGTAGTATATGTAGAGATGGAACACGCCGCCGATACCGGTCAGCGCCGCCGTCTGTTCATGGACCCGCAGGGCGTGCTGTTCCCGGTGGTGGAATCATACCACGGAAATTTCATGGGCGTGCCTGTTTGGTATCTCCGCCCCGGTGATGTGCCTGAGTTTAAAGAGGACGCCGTGGTGCCGGAGCGTGTCCGCCGCCCTATCGTAGAATTGGTGGCCGCCGCCAATATGTACAACCTGACGGAAATTCCCGCTTTCCGCGAGATTTTCCGCCCCAAAGAATGGAAGATTCTCGCCACGCTTGACGGGGGTACCGAGGTGGAGATGCAGGTGTATGACATCAAAGGTCAAATGGAGCGTCTTGCCATGATTTTGGAACACGCGCGTGCGGTGAAAAAGCATGCTCGTGAAATCAACGTCATTCCCCGCATCAATCCCACGGTGCGTTATGTGGAGGACAAGTAATTCCTGACCCAAGCGCTGAGTCGGTCGGAACTTTATTACTCTTCAGGGGTATTGTTGTGCCTCTTCTGTTTGCTGCGGCGCCGTTTTCGGCGTTCGCGGAGTTTTCGCTTTGCCCGCAGAGCCAATCGGTGCCAATAGGTGTAGCGTTCCTCCTCTTCTTCCGCAGACCAAAACAAGGCTTCCGATTCCAAGGTTCGAAAGAGACAATCGGTGATGGCGGCATCATCCCATGCTCCGCAGCTTATTTTATCGCTGTTGCCGTTGCCGTGGAAAAAGCATTCATCGCTCCACAGCTTCATGGCTTGTCGGCACCCTTCCTCTGCCGCGCGGCGGAGCAGGGGAGCCCAACAGCAGCGATTGCTGCCGCAGGTGCGGAGCGCTTTGCGTGTTGCGGGCGACATGCCGCGGCGACCTTTCAACAGTGTGCGGTACAGTTCCAACCGCGCGGCATCGTTACGGCAGCCTGTCGCTTGCAACACCAGCGCTTTTTCTGCACGGTTGCGCCATAGGGTAATTGTTTTCATGCTTTGTTTCCGAGCAGACGGCGCAGGGCGCGTTTGGCATCCGAGTCATCCTTGGCGGCGGCGCTTTGGTACAGCTCTAAGGCGCGGCGGCGGTTTTTTGTCACCCCGATGCCGCGTTCATAGCACCTCCCCAGCTCGTAGGCTCCCGCTGCGCTGCCGCCCTTGACGGCGCGGCGGTAGAGGGATATCGCTTGCTTCAAATCGCACTCCACCCCACGACCTTTCTCGTGCATGTAGCCCAGCATGGCGATGGCATCTGCATAGTCGTGCTTGGCCGCTTGGCGGAAGTAGCGCAGGGCTTCGGCGTCATTCTGCTCCACCCCCTGTCCGTGGAAGTATCGTTTGCCCAAGTTGTAGGCGGCAACAGGGTCATCTGACAGCTCCAGACAGCGGCGGAAATAAGCCACGGCTTCGGCGTAGTTGCGTTTCACGCCCAGACCGTAGAAATAATGACAGCCGAGGCTCCCGAAACATTCGGGGTGGTTTTGTGCCGCTCCTTTGCGGTGCCATTCCAACGCCTTGCGGTAGTTGCGGCGCACGCCCTCTCCGTCGCTCAGGCAGAGAGCGTAGTCAAACATGCATTGTGCCGAGCCTCCCTCCGCCCCCTTGCGCCACCACCGTGCGGCGGCTTTCGGGTCGCGCTCATGTCCGCCTTTGCCGAAATAGTATAACTTTGCCAGCTCGTTCATGGCCTTGGTATTACCATGGTTTGCGGCTTCCGTGAGCAGAAGAACAGCTTCCGCTCCATCGGCTTCCACCCCCCAACCGTTGAGATAGCACCGCCCCAGATAGAGCGCGGCATCATGATCCCCCAATCGGTGTGCCATGCGGAAAAAATGCACCGCCTGTTCGTAATTCACCTTGGTGCCGTACCCCCAATAGTAATTGCAAGCCAGATTGTAAGCGGCTTCCTTGTCCTCGCGCTTCTCCAGAAGGTCGTGGTAAAGCTTGTTGGCTTTGCGGCAGTTGCGGCGTACACCTTTACCGACATCATAGCGGTAGGTCACGGCAAATTCGGCGAGTTCATTCCCCGCCGCAGCGGCGCGTTGCCAGAGCCGGAATGCCTTTTGTTGGGGGCGGGCATCATCGCCCGATTCCTCTGTCATCTCGGCATAACCCGCCAAGCAATCGGCATCTCCCTGTTGGGCGCCTTTGCGGAACAGGCGAAGCGCGGCATCGTTCTCCTGCCGATTCTTCAGCAGGTAGGCGGCGCAGGACAGGGCAGGCACGTACCCGCTCTCCGCCAAAATGAGGTACAGGTCGAGCGCCATTCCATAGGAACCCTCTGCTTCCGACTGCTGTGCCACGTCAAAGGCTTCGTCTGCCAGACCGAGCCGCACGGCGGCTTTCATGTAACGGCGGAACTTGGCTTCATCGGCGTTCGGTACCCCCTTGCCGATCAGGTAGCAGAGAGCCAGATGGTAGGCAGCCTCTCCGTTGCCCGCGCGGGCGGCACGGTCGAGGTAGCGCCGCCCCTCCGCCTCGTTGCGGGGGCAGCGTTGCCCGAACTGTAAACGGCGACCGTAGGTGTAGGCGGCTTCGCTGTACCCGCTGTCCGCTGCATATTTCAGCATCGAAAGCGATTTTTTGTCATTCCTGCGCACACCGATACCATCAAAATAGAACTTCGAGAGGTGGTAGATGGCGGGCATGAAATCGCGTGCGGCGGCTTCGGCCATGTGTCGAAAAGCCAAGGACTCGGATGCGGGGCATTCAGGGTGCTGCTCATAGTATAAGCCCAAGCAGAATTCCGCCTCGGTGTTGCCCGAATCCGCACTCCGTTGCAGCCAAGAGAGCGCTTCTTCCTCCTCCTGCGGGCTGCTCGCCTCCTGCATCAGTCGGGTGCCCAGCTTGCATTGCGCTTCGTGGTTGCCCGCTTCGGCAGCGCGGTGCAACCACGGTGCGCCCTTTTCGGGCTCGCCCCGATCATCGAAAATGCGGAAAAGCAGGAACATGGCGCGCGGCGACCCGCCTTCCGCCGCCAAGGTCAGGCAGCGGATTCCTTCCTCCTGTGTTTCGGGGGCATCGGCCAGCTTGGCTCCGTGCATCTCCAGCGCGGGGAGAAAACCTGCCTCCACCGCGGGTTGCAGCCAGCGGTCGCCTTCTTCATCGTTCTTCTCCGTGCCCGCCCCCACGTAACAGCACATGGCCGTGAAATAGCAGGCGGGGATGTTTCCCAGTTCCGCCGCCTTGCGGAACAGTCGGAATGCCGTATCGTGATTCTGCCGCACCCCGTAGCCGTGGAGATAACATTCCCCCAAGCGTTTCAGCGCGGGGGGAAAGTTTTCATCCGCCGCGGTGCGGAACAGGCGTGCCGCCTCCTCATCGCGGTCTTGGTTGTAATAGTGATTGCCCAAGTTGGTACAGGCCACCACATCGCCGTGTGCCGCCAGCTCCAGACACAGGCGTTCGCCCTCCGCCGCTTCGGCGGCATCCTCCGAATCCAACAGCAAGCCGCCCAGAAAGGACGGCGCGTCCTCATCCCCCGCAGCGGCGGCCTGTCGCAGCCAGCCGATGCTCATGGCCACATCCTGCGCCACGCCGCGGCCTTCGTAGTAACTGACGGCCAGATGGTACTGCGCTTCCGCACAGCCGCGTTTCGCCAAATGCTCCAGCATTTTGACCTGTTGCACAGGGTCAGTACAGGCCATCGCCTGTTGCAATTCGCGGGAAAAGTCATTCATATCGGTAGGGGGTAGGGAAAAAGGAGAGGGTAAAACGCCGCTGTCAGTCGCGCTGCCGCGTCTTTCAAGCTGCGTGCAGGCAATTTAACAGACCGGGTGGCAACAATCAAGACTGTTCTGTGTCAATCACCCTGATTTTCGCATTCTCCTACCTGTGCGGTCATTCTTCTGCCGTTTTCTTCTTGCGGCTGCGGGGTGTGGAGGAGCCGCCTGCCTTGGCGGCGGCTTTCTTGGCGCGCGGCTTGGCGGGGGCTTTTTTCTTGGTGGGTGCCTTTTCGGCGGGCAGCGCGGGTTGGGTGCGGGGCTGTGCTGTCGGCGCGGCGGCGGCGGGGCGGCGGCGTTTGCCCCTGCCGCGCAGCATGCGGGCGAGCAGAAGAAGGATGAGGGCGTATACCAGGCGCACGCAATCCCCGCCCCACAGGAATTTGAAGCGGTAGGGGCAGGCGGCGGTCGGGTCGTTGGGGTAGGTGAGCAGAGAAAGCTGTTCGCCCGCGGCGTAGTCTCGGTTGTCGGGCTGTTGCAGCTCTCGCGTCACCCGCACGCCGTTCGGCAGGGTGAACCGCACCGTCGGCAGATAGGATGTATCCTCCGCCATGGAGAGATTGCCGTGGGAAAGGGCCTCCCATGTCGATTCAAAAGGCTTTTGGCGCACGTCCGTTACCACGGCATCCACCACCTGTGCCTTGTATACAAAGGCTGCGGTGTGGGCGGTATGGTACAACGCCGCACCGCCTGCCGAAAAGGCACCCGCCAGCAGTGCTATGTGGGCGCAGCGGCGACTGAACAACAGGCTGAATAGACGTTTGAACATGGAGAGAAGGGGAAAAATCAGTTGACGGCAACGCGTTGTTCCACCGCCTCGATACGGCGGCGTTGTACACATTGCTGCGCCCATTGCAGCACCACGCCCGTGTCGGGCAGGGTTGCGGCTGAGGCTTCATCCAAGGCTCGGCGGCGGGGGTGAGAAAGGGTGCATTGCGGAATCTCCGCCAACAGGGCGCGGGCGGTGTCGGCGTGCATGCGGAACAGCTCGTTGGCGCGGGGTAAATCCTCCGCCGCCAACAGGCGCACGCCCACGCCGAAGCGGGCGGATAAATCGGTCAGCTCGGCGGTGTCGGTTTCCTCGGCGGTCAGCAGCAACAGCTCCGTCTCCTGCGCCCAGCGACCGCAGGCCAGCGCGCGGAAAAAGGCGCGGCGGGCTTCCTCTGCGCTGTCGGCAAAGCCCACGCACACGGCGCGGTAGGCGGCTTCCTCGTCCTCGGCATCCACCATGTAGGCACCGTCGGCATCCCAATGCCCCGTGGGCCAATGCACGGCCACCAAGTCGGGGTGTTCCCAGCTCTCCTCGCCGTCCACGGGGTAGACAAACACGCCCATGCCCGCCGTGTCGTACAGGCGAACCGCCAAGGCAATGGCTTTGTTGAGGGTGTCGTCGCCCTCGCGCTCGGCCTCCGCCCCGTCGGTGAACATGTTTTGCAGCGAGGGGGCATCACCCGCCCCGCGCAGGTAGTAGCCCTGACCGTTCGGCACGCGGGCAAGGCAGGAATCGGGGTCCAGCGCAATGAAAGAGAACTGCGAGCGCAGCGAGTGGTCGGAGTACGCATCACCCAGCACGGCGCGCACGCGGGCAATCAGCTCGCGCCCCTTGATGGCGTCTTCCTCACGCTCCGGCAGCAGGGTGGGCAGAATCTCTAACAAACGCGATTTCAGACTCATGGCGGTGCAGTATGGAAAAAACGGGAAAATCAGGCGCGGGTTTGGCTGCCCGCCAGTTTCAGGTTGGGGTCAACAGGGGTGTCCAGCGTGGAGAAATCCTGCGCCTTGGCGCGCAGCAGCCCCGCAAAAGCAATCATGGCGGCGTTGTCGGTGGTCAGGCTGTTGGGCGGCAGCACCAGCTCCACCCTGCGGCGTTCGCAGAGCTTGGCAACCTGTTCGCGCAGGGCGCGGTTGCAGGAGACACCGCCGCTGACGGCCAACACCTTGTGGCGGGTCTTTTTGAGGGCGCGTTCCGCCTTGTGCAGCAGCACATCAATGATGGCTTGGCGCACGCCCGCGCAGAGGTCGCAGAGGGTTTGCTCGTCCAAATCGCGCGGGTCGCCGCTTGCCACCAGTTTAGGCAGGGTGTAGAGCACGGCGGTTTTCAGCCCCGAAAAAGAGAAATCGAGGTGCGGCTCATGCATCATGGGTCGAGGGAAGTCGAAGCGGGCGGGGTCGCCCTTTTCTGCCAGCTTATCAATTTCGGGACCGCCGGGGTAGGGGAGAGCCAGCATTTTGGCCACCTTGTCAAAGGCTTCGCCCGCGGCGTCGTCCCGGCTGCGCCCCAGCAGGGTGTAATCGCTCGCGCCGCGCACATCCACCAGCAGGGAGTGCCCGCCGCTCACCACCAGCGCTAAATGCGGCACCAGCCCGCCCTTGCGCAGAATGAAGGGGGAGAGCATGTGCCCCTCTAAATGGTTGATGGCGATAAAGGGTTTCTTGGCGGCCAATGCCAACGCCTTGGCGGCGGTGTTGCCCACCAGCAGGGCGGCGACCAGCCCCGGACCCGCGGTGCTGCAAAAGGCATCCACCTCGTGAATGCTGCGCCCCGCTTTCTCCAACGCTTCCTGAAGCACGGCGGGCAGGTTGGCGGAGTGGTTGCGCGAGGCCAGTTCGGGAATCACGCCGCCATACATGCGGTGCAGGGGAATCTGCGTGGAAATCACCGAACTGAGCAACGAAACTTCCCCCGCCGCCGTTTCCTCAATCAGAGCAACGGCGGTTTCATCGCAACTGGATTCAATACCGAGAACGAGCATGGGAAAATGTTTGAAGTTTGATGTTTGAAGTTTGATGTATTTAATCAGGCACGCCTGCGGCGTGCTGAACTTTCAAACGCGAAGCGCGTGCTGCCGACCATGTTGAAACAACGCCCCATGACGACCGACAGGCAGATAGTGAAGGTCTACGGAAAGTCATAGCAGAAGAAAAGGATTGAATTTGTCAGAAATGGTGGATGACGCTTTGCGTATTCTTTATCTGCACGCGAAGCGTGCCGAACTCTGCACTTCAAACATCAAACTTCAAACCTCAAACATTTTTAGTTTTTCTTCTTCTTGTGCGTGACCTTCGGTTCTGCCTTGCCGTGCACGACATCGGCGGTGAGGGTCACGGTGTCGATGGTCTTGTCGCTGGGTACCTTGTACATGATGTCCATCATGATGCGCTCGAAAATGCCGCGCAGGGCGCGGGCACCCGTGTGGCGCTCCAAGGCCTGCTTGGCCATGGCTTGCAGGGCTTCCTTTTCCACTTTGAGCTTTACACCGTTCATGGCCAGCAGCTTGGTGTACTGCTTGACAAGGGAGTTCTTAGGCTCCGTGAGCAGAGTGACCAGCTGTTCTTCCGTGAGGGTGGTGAGGGGGGCGAAAATGGGCATGCGACCCATCAGCTCGGGAATCATGCCGAAAGAGAAGAAGTCTTCGGGCATGGCCTTGGCCAACACTTCCTCCTCCGTGTATTCCTTGGTGTTGCGGTCTTCTTCGATAGAGGCGAAACCCATGGCGGAAGAGCCGATGCGCTTGCGGATGATGCCCTCCAGCCCCACGAACGCGCCGCCGCAGATGAAGAGGATGTTCTCTGTATTCACGCGGATGTACTGCTCGTTGGGGTGCTTGCGCCCGCCCTTGGGGGGAATGTTGCACTCCGTGCCTTCCACGATTTTCAGCAGGGCCTGTTGCACGCCCTCGCCCGATACATCGCGGGTGATGCTGACGTTCTGCGTCTTGCGACCGATTTTGTCAATCTCATCCACATAGATGATGCCGCGCTCCGCCTTGGACACGTTCATATCGGCGGCTTGGAGCAGACGCAGAATGATGTTCTCCACGTCTTCGCCGACATAGCCCGCTTCCGTCAGCGTGGTGGCATCCACAATGCAGAAGGGAACATCGAGAATGCGGGCCAGCGTCTTGGCCAGCAGGGTCTTGCCGCTGCCCGTGGAGCCCGCCATTAAGATGTTGCTCTTTTCGATTTCCGTGCCGTCGTCGCTCTTGGGTTGGCGCAGACGCAGGTAGTGGTTGTACACGGCCACGCACAGGGTGCGCTTGGCGCGTTCCTGCCCGATGACGTAGTTGTCCAGCGCGCGGTGCATTTCTTCCGGCGTGGGCAGGTCGTCCTGTGCCTTGGTCTCTACCTCCAGCACGGGGCTGTCGTCATCGTCCTCCTGCGGCAGCAGTTCGGGGTGCGTGCCGCGGATGAGGGAGAGAATGCGGTCTGCCGCAATGTTGCCCATGTCGGAGACAAACATGTGGTAGTCCAGCGTCTCGATGCAGGGGAAGCAGTAGTCCTCATCGTTGATGCGGAGCATGGGGCGACCCTCGCTTTCCGCACCGCCGCAAAGGTGGCAGACGTGTGGTTTCTTGCTTTTGGGCATGGCGTGAAAGGGGAAAATCAGAGCTGGGGCTTGTGGTCAAGGATGCGGTCCACCAGACCGTAGGCAAGGGATTCCTCGGCGGTCATGTAGTTGTCGCGGTCCTCATCCTGCTTCACGGTGTCGAAATCCTTACCCGTGTGGTGGGAGAGGATGCCCGTGAGGCGCTTATCCAAGCTGAACATGAACTTGATGGTGCGTTCCACATCTGCCGCCGTGCCTTGCGCGCCGCCGCGCACCTGGTGAATCATGACGTGGGAGTTAGGCAGACAGAAGCGCTTGCCCTTGGTGCCCGCCGCCAGCAGCACGGAGGCCATGGAAGCCGCAATGCCGATGCAGTAGGTGTTGATATCGCACGAGACGAACTGCATGGTGTCGTAAATGGCCAGACCTGCCGTGACGGAACCGCCGGGGGAGTTGATGTAGATATGAATATCCTTCTTGGGGTCGGTCATTTGCAGGAACAGCAGCTGGGCAATCACGGAGTTGGCAACGGTGTCGTCAATTTCGGTGCCGATGAAAATCACGCGGTCCAGCAACAGGCGGGAGTAGATGTCATACGCGCGCTCGCCTTGACCGGTCTTTTCGATAACAGTCGGAATGTAGTAGTTCTTGGGCGTTTCCATAATTTCTGGGGGCACTATAGCACAAAAAGTCTGCGGGGAAAAGGGCGAATACACTAACAATTGGCTTATGTCGCAGAAAATCGCTTGCAGGGCAGGGGCAAATGGGGTGAAAAATGCCTGTTCTGCCCCCTGTATAATGTGCCCGACACAGGGCTGAATTGAGAAAAATGCAATTTTTTTCAAAAAAAGCTTGCAATGCGCGTCGGAAGTGTCTATAATCGCGCCGCACTCCTTGTGAGAACAACATGCAGACTTAGCTCAGTGGTAGAGCACATCCTTCACACGGATGGGGTCATAAGTTCGAATCTTATAGTCTGTACTAAGCCGCAGGTTACATGACTTGCGGCTTTTTTGTTCTTAGAACCAAGAAAGACTAAAAGACGCCGCCTTTTCATGGAAAAGAAACCCGTAATCGCCATCCTTGCCAATTTTCCGCTGCATGTTGCCAATTCCGCTTTCCCTCAGGTGGGGTGGCATATGGCAACGTGGCTTTCTGCTGCATACGAAATGTTGAAAGGGCAGGATAAGTATGAAATCCATTGGATTGTGTTCAGTAAGCAGGTGCGGCGGCGAAAGATGTTTGAAAGCGGTGGTCAGTTTTTTCATGTGCTGCCTGTGTTTTCTCTGAGTTATGCCCAGAAAACGTATTATCTGCACGCCCGATGGCTGGCGAAACGAGAGCTTAAGCGATTGAATCCGGATTTGCTTCATGCTTGGGGAACGGAACACCGCAATGCGATTTGCGGTATGGGGTTCAACGGAAAGAAAATTCTTTCCGTTCAGGGTAATCTGACTGCCTGTGTTAAGCGTACCCGTATGAAGCCGTTTGTTGAACGCCAGTCGTATTTTGAACGAAAAGCCATGCCGGGCTACGATTTGCTGACAGGTGAATCTCCCTGGTCTCTGGAGCGCATTCGAGATATCGTGCCTGACAAGCCTTTGGTTATGCTGGAGTACTGCGTTGAACGCCGCTTTTACGAAAGTGAGCGCAATCCGGATGCCTCACCTGTGTGCCTTTTGGCCGGAGATGGTACTGAAATTAAGAATGTAAAGACTGCTCTTGCGGCATTCTCTTCTCCTGAATTGCGGCATATTAAATTGCTGATGGCGGGGATACCCAAGAATATGTATGCTGATTTGCCGCCGAATATTGAGGCTCTCGGTGGGAAAAACCGAGATGAAATGGTTGCGTTGATGTCCCGCGCGTGGTGCCTTGTGCACCCCAGCTTGGCAGAAACGGGTCCCACAGTGGCGAAAGAGGCCCGCGTGATGGGCATGCCTGTCATCATCAGCTCAGAGACGGGCAGTAAACAATACGTTGAGCACGGAAAATCCGGCTTTGTTTTTGCACCTACCGATGTAGAATCATTGAAACAGCATGTTCTGACCGTTTGTGCTGATCGTGAGACGGCTATTGCCATGGGCGAATACGGGCGTGAAGAATGCCGCCGCGCGTTGAGCCGTGAGACGATGCTGGAGGGCATGATAGCCTTGTATGACCGTATGCTGGGGTGTTGACCCTGATTCTCCGAGTTCGAATCCTCATCAGGTATCAAAAAAAGAGACCCGTGAAAGGGTCTCTTTTTTTGTTAAGCGGATGATGGGATTCCGGCTACGCCGCCGCGCCTAAGCCCTTGCTGACGCAAGGGTGCCCGCAGGGAAGTGTCCCTGCGGCTTAGGCGGGCAGACTGCCACCGGCAGTCTGCCCCCACGAAATCAAGCGGGTTGCACCCGTGATTCTCCGAGTTCGAATCCTCATCAAGTAACAAAAAAA
>JAZLFB010000154.1:0-3407 GCA_045615585.1 Akkermansia sp. | reverse complement strand
GTTGGCCAGCGTCAATGTCTGCGCCACCTTGATGTCCGTGGGGTTCTCTCGCGGGATGTACCCCTTCATGGAAATATCGGTCTGGTCGTCATAGAAGATGATGCCGACCTTCACGCCGCGATAATCCCGCTGCACCTTCGTGTCGGGCTTGTAGTCGATGTCCTGACTCTCCAGCAGGATGCCCTGCTGGTCCTCCTCAAACCCGAATACGCCCACTGTTCCAAGTATCGTTGCCATACTTGGGAGCGGCGTGTCAAAAAGTAATGAGCTGCCCGGATTGCTCCGGGCAGCCCCAACCGAAAACTCAAATGAGATTACGACTTTCCTTTGAGTTTTGAATCTCTTGAAGCCTTACTTCTTGCGGCGGCGGGCGCAAAGGCCAGCCAGGGCCAGCAGGGAAAGGGAACCCGTGGCGGGTTCAGGGACGGGAGACGGCTGAGGGGGATCCGCCACAAAATACGCCTGATTCACAATGGCATTAATCTGGGCGGTAGCATTACCTCCATTCATATTGCCATTATATACCACCTTACTAAGCTCAGCATAGTCATTTATTCCATTCCAAGCGTAAAGTGTCACTTCCTGCATATTAGATGTATTCTTGACGGCAGAAACCTTGTAGATAACATCACGCTGCAGAACCAACGCATTCTTATCCGAACCCATAAAGGTCACCTGACGTTCGCTGCTGTCATTCGGAGTAAAAAAGGTATTCTCGCCAATTTGCTCTTTGCCGCTTATCCAAGCCTCTCCCATCTTGCCCTCGCCCATGGTCAAAGTAATGGCACCACCCTCACTCACATTGAACTTCATTCCATTTGCAAAATCATTGTCAGTCGTAAATCGGAAATACTGTAGCGTCAACACGCGACCATCAGCTATGCCATCACTGGTTTCAATTTTAAAGCAAAACTCGTAAGAGGTCGCTCCGCTAGCATCGTTTGTAATCTGGTACTCCTGGGCAGCCATCGCCACTCCGGCAAGAACCATTAGTGCTATAATCGTCTTTTTCATAAAGTTTGATTTTGTTGTTGTTTTAGGCGTCGCGGGCCTTCAGCTCGCGCACACAAGCCCAGTATAAGGTTTCGGAATACTGTAGGCGTGCTGTTCGCGCAAGGTTCTCAAAATCAATGTTTATGATAGCCACCTCGTTTTTACCCAGTTGAGAGCACCTGCGTAAACGGAAGGGCGGTGGTTGCCCTTACTGCGTGAAAAACACGGGCTTCTACGGATTTTTTCAAAAAAAATCTTGACTACAGTATTCCGAAAACTGTATGCGTCCACCCGCTCAAAACTGCACGACCGCCCGGAACTCGGCGTGCTCTCCCGGCGGTGGGTATGGGCAACCTTCTGCGGAAGTTTCCTTATCCTTGCGCCGCTCGTAGGAATGTTTGCAAAAATTGCTTGCAATCCCGGCGCGAAATGTTAGAATGTACGCCACGAACATCGAGAGACGCACGTGTGTTTTCAATACGAAAGTGAAGTTTATATGTGTGATGTAGCCCCGCAGCAATGTGGGGCTGCTTTTTGAGCTCAGACCGCCCGGCTATACAAATGCGCCTGTATGGCGTTGCGAGCACGGAAAAACGCCCCGCAAGGCAAGGGTGCCAAGCGGGGCATGGGAGAGAGAGGCGTCTAGCCTAACATTTCACTTTTTGCGGCGGCGGGAGCAGAGCCCCGCCAGCGCAAGCATGGTAAGGGTGACTGTGGTGGGTTCTGGGACGTTACCCTGGATGGTCAGGGTGAGAAGATGTTTTCCTTCTGGGGCATCGGCAAGCTGGAGCTTGCCTTGCGCCACTTTGGCACCTTTAGCATCCGTGATGTCTACCTCCTTGCCATCCTCAAGCCCTTTAATTTCCTGTACGGACTGCACCAGCGTGATTGACTTGCCTGTAGTCCATTCCTTCACATCAAGGTCTTTGATTTGCAAATCAACGCCTTCAAGGTTCAGGGCAGCGCCGGAAGTCTTGGAGGTGAGAATGAGGGCGGCTTCCGGTGACTGCCCCGTCATCTGGTTGTCCGCAATGTTGAAGGTGAGAACCTGCATTCGCGAGAGCATTCCGGAAATCCCAATACCCGTGCCGTAGATGTCTATGGAATTGCCTGTGGATGGTTTCCCCGAACCAGCATAACCGCCAAACACATGAGCGAGTGAAATGCGGTCATTGCCACCACTGTATGTGCCGATGCTTCCCTGGGCATCCACAATGTTCACATTGCTCGCGCCCTTGCCCACCAGATGCAGCTTGTTGTTCAGCGCACCACCGTTTGCATAGCCAGCGCTCAGGCTTGACGATATTGAACCTCCCGTGACTATGACTACATTGCCGGAAGCAGCGTAATCGTTACCAGCGTTCCCTCCGTAGAGTGTTTGAACACTTCCGCCTGTCATAATCACCGTATTGTTGTTGGATTCGCCCTCTATTTTTGCATAGCCGCCACGGATGTAATTGACGACAGTTCCTCCTTCCATGGTCACCTTATTGTTGGAGGCTCCCTTCTTTCCATAGCCGCCGCAAATGTTAGCTACATACCCACCTTGCATGGTTAGCGTATTGTTGGAAGCATCTGCATTCTCTGCATAGCCGCCATATACTTCAGCATCGGGAGGCACTTCTCCTTGCTCATCAGCCTTGACGGTAACTTTTCCGTTGCTGACGGAGCCGGTTGCGGAATACTCGCCGTAATAGTATTTGCCAGAACTCACTGATTTATCATATCCTTCGACGGCAGTTCCGGTAACGTCGGCAAACACCTGTGCGCCCATCAAGGCGGTAGCCAGCAAGGAAAAGAATAATGTTTTCTTCATAACAGTCTTGTGTAAAAATCGGCCTAGCAACTTGGTTCAGTATACTGGCATGCAGTGGGCACGTCAAGCGAAATTGTCCGCCCGCTCAAAACTGCACGACCGCCCGGAACTCGGCGTGCTGGATGAAAGAGTCGTCCTGCACCTCGGCGCGGTCGAGCGCGGACAGTTTCAGGGAGTACAGGAAAAAATCTTCCGCCGCCTCGTTGATGTCCTTGCGCGCCCCGGCGGCGCAGAGTGCCCCCACCAAGTCAGAGCCGGAATAGCGGGCCTCCCCGCCGTCCTGTTCGGGGGCGTTCGGGTGGAGCTCCCGCGCAACCGGCATCTCCCATGTGCCGTTGCCCCGGACCCGCTCCGTGTCGGCGGTAGCCTCCACCCGCGCGTAGGGGAGCGCCAGCTCGCCGTTGTCCAAGGGAGTTCGCACGGACAGGCCGGGAAGCCGCTCCTCCAGGAGGCGGCGCAGCGTCTCTGTAAGCGAGTGAGGGTTCATCTCATCGAGCGGAGTATCTTGCGTTTGATGGCCCGCATGGAGCCGTTGAGGCCGCGCTTCACCCCGGCCAGGGCGTAGTCGGCGCGGCGTTTCAGCAAGGGCTGGCCGTAG
>JAZLFB010000153.1:0-3774 GCA_045615585.1 Akkermansia sp. | reverse complement strand
CCGTTTCGACAGCGGGCGAGACGGCACTTGACGGGGCGCTCGCCTGATGCATCACATAACACACCGCGCCCGCCGAAAGCAGCAGAAACAAGACAGCAGCAAGCAGCAACCGCCGCCGCGGGCGGGTCAGTGCCGCCATCCACTCCGCTGCTGTTTGAAAACGTTTATCCGGTTCTCTGCGGGTGGCTTTGTAGAGACTGTTGCGCAGGCGGCGGGGTAACGCGGCGGCGTTTTCAGCCCCCAAGCCGTGCAAAAAACTGGAGCCGAGAGCGTACAAATCGCTCCACGGACCTCGTTTCCCTTCGGCGTCAAACTGTTCGGGTGCGGCAAAGTTGGGCGTGCCCACAATGGTGTGCAGCCCGCTGTCATCCCCCACGTGGGCGGCACCGAAATCCAACAGAATGGGGGCATCGCCCGCGCGCACCAGAATGTTGGCAGGCTTGATATCACGGTGATACACGCTGCGTTCGTGCAGGTAGGTCAGTACCGACAACAGACGCAGCAGTACACGCTGAACGCGGCGAGGTTTGTGAGCGTGGGCGGTCAGCCACGCATCCAGTGTCACGCCCTCCTCATACTCCAACACGGCGTAGGCCGTGCCGTTGCGGGACAACACATCGTGAATCGGCACAATGTCGGGGTGTTTCAGCCCTGCCACTGTTTGAGCTTCCCGCAAAAACACCTCTACCGACTGCTCAAAAATCTCCTCGCAGCCCTCAAGAGGTACAACCCTGCCGTTCTCGCCGCGGCGGCACAGACCGTGCGGAAAATGTTCTTTCAACGCCACTTCTCGCCCCAAGAGGCTGTCTGTGCAGTAATAGGTGACAGCACCGCCGCCCTGTCCCAGCACGGATTCAATCACAAAATTCCCGAGCAGCGTACCCGGCGCCAACGCCTCGGGGTAAGTATCGGCGACCTTGGTATCCATGGCGGGGCAGACAGAAAATATTATTCAGCGGTCTCTGCCGTTTCATCCGTGTCGCCGTATACGGCGGCATCAATGGTTTTCATGTATTGCTCGGCCTGCTTGCTGCCACAGGCAGCGGCCTCGGCAAAGTAGCCGCGGGCGGTCGTCAGGTTGCGTTCCACGCCGTCGCCCAGCGCATAGCAACGCCCCAGATTGAGAAGCGCCATCGCACAGCCCTGTGCCGCCGAGGCACGGAACCACACCAGTGCGCACTGCATATCCTTGGTCACGCCGCGCCCCATCGCGTAACCCGATGCCAGATTGCATTGCGCCTCTTTATCGCCCATAATGGCGGCTTCTCGGTAATAGCTCATGGCCTTGGCATCATCCTGCTGCAAGCCGCCCAAGCCGTCGGCATGGTACATACCCATCAAAAAGACCGCTTTGGCAGAGGGCTTAGTCGCCAACGCCCGCTCCAAACATTCGCGGGCGGCGACCTTATCCTCATCCGTACCGATGCCGTTGTCGTGGTACACCGCCAAGGTGCTTTCCACCACGCCGATATCGGCAACTTCATCGGATTCCATGGCAAACTTCTCCGCCTGTTTCAGGCAGCGGTATGATTCCGCCCAGTCGGTCGGAATCCCCTTACCTTGAAAATACATCTGCGCCAGCGAAATCCACGCATCCACATCGCCCAGCTCGCCCGCGCGGCGATACCACACGGCGGCGGTTTCGGGCGATTGCTCCACACCCTCGCCCATCCAATAGGCGGCGGCCACAATGCGACAGGCGCGGCGGCTCCCCTGCTCCGCCGCCTTGGTGTACCAACGGACGGCTTCGGGGAGTTCGGTGCGCTCGTTATCCTGAGAAGCGCGAGCGAACAGCATATTCGCCACGCGTTCCTGCTCCTCCGCCGTACCGTTTTCGGCAGACTCTTTCAGCGCCTGAAGCAGCTCCTCCGAGATTTCCGGCTCTTCCTCCTCTTCTGCCTCATCGGTATCTGTCTCTTCATCCGTCTCCGCTTCGGATACGAAATCCGTCTCGGCAGACGGTGCCGATTCATCGGCATACCCCTTGTCCGGCAGGACGAGGAACAGGCAAAGCAACAGAGGTGTGATGCGGGATAATTTCATAGCGGGGGGCGCGTTTGCTACATACCCATTCTATCCCCGCCGTCACGGCGGGTCAAGCGTGTTGCGTGTCTGCACGCGCTCACGCGCGCCTGCGTGCCATTTTAGACTTGATTTTGAACGGATTTCGGTGTAATCTGGGGTACCGCACGGCGGTCAATCAACCATTAAGAAACATGGAAACCTTAAAGATTCAGCGCGCCCTGCTGTCCGTTTCGGACAAGACCGGGCTTGACAAATTCGCAAAGGGCCTTGCGGCTCAGGGTGTTCAGCTTATCTCCACCGGCGGCACCTGCCGTTATCTCAAGGAGCTGGGCCTGCCTGTCACCGAGATTTCTGACTACACGGGTGCGCCCGAACTGTTTGACGGTCGCGTGAAGACCCTGCACCCCAAGGTGCACGGCGGTCTGCTCCAGCGCCGCGACTTGGAGGAGCATCAGAAGCAGGCGGCGGACAACAATATCCCCACCATCGACTTGGTGTGCGTGAACCTGTACCCCTTTGAAGAGACGATTGCCAAGGAAGGCGTGACGCTGGCCGAGGCTATCGAAAAGATTGACATCGGCGGTCCCTCCATGCTGCGCTCCGCCGCCAAGAACTACAGCGCCGTGACGGTGGTGTCCGACCCCGCCGACTACGACACCGTGCTGGAGGAAATGGAAAACCACAACGGTGCCACCACCCTCAAGACGCGTGAGCGTCTGGCGGTGAAGGTGTTCATGCGCACGTCCTCTTACGACACGGCTATCTCCAACTATCTGGGTCACCGCGCCGAGGAGAGCACCAAGAACAGCTTCTCCGTCTCCCTGCCTTTCTGCCAGTCTCTGCGCTACGGCGACAACCCCCACCAGGACAGCGTGCTGTACGGCAACTTCGATTCCATCTTCACCCAGTTGCAGGGTAAGGAGCTTTCCTACACCAACGTGTTGGATTTGGATGCCGCTGCCTCGCTCATCATGAACTTCCGCCGCCCCACGGTGGCTATTCTGAAGCACACCAACCCCTGCGGTGTGGGTCAGGACGACCACGACTTGGTGGAGGCTTGGAAGCGCGCCTACCAGACCGACACGCAGGCCCCCTTCGGCGGCGTGATTGTGATGAACCGCCCCATGACGGAGGCTCTTGCCCGTATCGTGGGCGCCATCTTCACGGATGTGATTATCGCCCCCGACTACGAGCCTGAAGCCCGCGCCATTCTCACCAAGAAGAAGAACTGCCGCATCATGCGCCTGAACATGGAGGCATGGACCGAGTTCTGCAAGCAGCCCATGGTGCGCACCGCACCCGGCGGTCTGATGACCATGAAGCGCGACTCCGAATGCATGGGCTTGGATAACCTTGAAGCCAAGGTGGTGACCAAGCGCGTGCCCACCGTGGAAGAGCTGGATGCCATGCGCTTTGCGTGGCGTGTCTGCAAGCAGGTACACTCCAACGCCATTGTCTTTACCGACAAGCACGGCACGCTGGGTATCGGCGCGGGTCAGATGAGCCGCGTGGACTCCGCCAAGATTGCCGTGTGGAAGGCCGGTCAGGCGGGTCTGAGCCTGAAGGGCAGCGTCATCGCTTCCGACGGTCTGTTCCCCTTCGCCGACGGTCTGCAGACCGCCATTGATGCCGGCGCCACCGCCTGCATTCAGCCCGGCGGTTCCATCCGCGATGCCGAGGTGATTGCCGCCGCCGATGCTGCGGGTATCGCCATGGTGTTCACGGGTGCCCGTCACTTCTTGCATTAAT
>JAZLFB010000152.1:0-4378 GCA_045615585.1 Akkermansia sp. | reverse complement strand
TCGGCCTCGGGTTGCATTATGTCAGGCTATTTTTTTGTGAACACACCCATTATACTGGGAGCCAAAGCATAATGCAACCTTATTTTTAACTTTTCTTTACTAATTTATCGGGCTGGCCTCTAATTCTTCCAACGCGTAAATTTATCATACAACATTGAACAGTCGAGCGTTGCATGCGATAATACTGTATTACATAATAAAAAAGTTCTTGCACGGCGTTTGAGGTCGTGCTAGAAAGGAGGGTGCTTCACGTTTATAGCCGCCCAACAGTTGGGCAGCGGCGTGGAGGAGAAACAATATATAATTATGAATAACACAGATTCAGACCAAAAAGAGACAGGCAATGGCGAGCAAGATGGGCATGTCAGTTTCAATGGGTTTATAACGCGAAATTGGGGCAAACTATTAATCGTGTTTGCATGCTGGTTGGCGTGGCCGGGACTGATATGGGTGATACACTGGGCCAGACGTGCAGTGGTTTCATGGCTTGACTGGGATTTCTCTGTACCTTATCTCCTTGAGAAATACGGGCAGTTCGGCGACATGTACGGAAGCTTTAATGCCCTATTTGCAGGAATCGCTTTTATGGGTGTCTTATATGCGAGCTATCTTCAACGAAAAGAAATTGATGCTCAAGGTCAAATGAGGAAGGAGCAGCTTGACGAATTAAAACGTCAGAAACAGAACGATACGGCAGAGCGTGCTCTTAAATTAATAGATAGACTTGTAAATAAATTGAATGAATTGGAGATGGATAATAACACATCCAAAATTTATGATCAGTGGGCAACCCTGGCATATAGTCTAGTCAATGGAAAATTGAAGCCGTACAGTGAATGTGGAGACGATGAAGAATTAAAAAAGAATTTTAATCGATGGCAAGCTTTGCGAAGACATTGGTCTTATTTGTGTTTTACGTTTTTCACTATATGCCAATACATTGACAGCATTCGAAATGATGTGGGACTTAAGAATTATCTTTTAACACAACTGCCTTTTCCGTATACGCAAGAAAAACAAATCAAGAGCATAATTGTTCTCATTTCTAAATCTCATACTATCGACATTTATGAAAGAGGGTGGAATTCACGGCTTGGTTTGTCATCAAGTTGCAAAAGTTTTGATGATTTTGCTCAATCGATTCTGAATGCCCTCAAAGAGAGTAATGATTACAAGGATTATCTTAAGGATGTTAATACTGAGGAGGCGGTTAAGTGTATAAATGAGTTTTTTGCAGCTTGCCATGAAAAATAGTCAAGAGAACTGAATGTTTAAAACTGCCCAACATGTTATAAGCATGTTGGGTAGTTGTTTTTTCAATTATAATATTGTGTGCAATGTGACATTTGGTGTCACGGGTCACCCAGGCATGCGGGGTGAGGGATATTGGCGTGTATTCACACCGCGTCCGTCTTCGCGTCTCGCTGCGTTCGCTTGCTTCCGTCTTCGCTGAAGCTACGCCGTGATAAAACGCCGAGACCCGTCTACGGCTTCGCTTACGCCGAGGCTGGCAGGACGCCGAGACAGGCCGGGTGGTGCGGGAGAGGTTACTGCCACAGGTGGTGGTGTTGCCAGTGGGGTGTGGCGAAGCCTACTTCCTGGGCTATGCCGGGAATGGGGCATGCGTTGAACAAGGTGAATAGGCGGGTGCGCCAGGTGTTGTCGGGCGCAATGGCGCGGAGCATGAGATGGCACAGAAGGATGGCGGTGGCTGTGCAAACTGGGGACTGGAGCAGGCAGTCCTCCTCCGTGTCCTCCGCCATTACCCACGGCTCGTCGGGCGGGGACTGATACTTCCATGCCGGGCGTTCTGGAGCTTTCAGGATGGGTGCCACGGCGCCGTTCGCGCGCTTTTGCACCCAATGTCGATTCCACACGCGTCCTTGGTGGGCGCATTCGTTGCGCACGCGGTGCAGGAGAGAAATGGCCGATACAAAGAATTCACTGGAGGAAAAACCCAGCTCGGCCGCAATGGCCGCCACGGTTTCCATCTTCAACCCGGCGGAGAGAAGCACGCTTAGATTGCCGAACGAGGCAAACTCCATGAACACCCAAACGGGGAGGAACGTTGCATCCGTGATGTGCTTTTCATGGATGTAGTGGTGTGCCGCCATGCTGCCGCTTGCCCGGTATGCGGCATTGACTTTCTCCATCAGCTCGATGAAGTGGGAGCGGTGAACGCACCCGCGCTTTCCCTGCTTTGCAACCTTGAATCCCTTGCGGTACAGATGAAGGTCGTTCTGGGCGTTCGGGCTCTCCGGCGACAGGGCCGAGAGGTGTGCAACCACCTTTTCGCGCAATGCCACTTCGATTCTGGATATGGCCTCGAACAGCAGAAGGCTCAGGCGGCGGTCGAACTGGTAGTAAGCCCATATCCGTTCCCAGCATGTGCCGGGGCGGAATGATTTCGCGCGCTTTGTCGGTTGGAAAGCAAGCGGCCTTCTGAACTGGTACCAGTACGCGGACAGGCGGTAGTAGTTGACAGCGGCAAGACGTCCGCTGATGGTCCTGCGCAGCTCGTCGTTGCTCAATCCGCTTGCGCTTCCCATGCCGCGGGAAACAAGCAGGTACGCTAATTCGTCATGGGTCTTTGAATATCGCTGCGGCATGGTACTTGGTAAAAAGGTGGCCCGGAATGAGTTTCCCCACGCCGGGCCGAAATATGTGGATTTGTTCGCTACAGCAACGCAGCGACCTCGAAAGGCATTCCACGTGTGCAGGGACATAGTCGCACCGCCACCACTCTTTGTCAAGCCATTTTTTGCGGCACTCAATCCTTTTTGAGGCGTAGGAGGAGATAAGCTATGATGAGGTAGAAGGAGCCGATGATGGCGAAGGCGGCTAGGTGTGGCGTGAGTATATCGGCGAAGGAGTAGGCTTTGAGGAAGATGCCGCGGGTGGCGGTGAAGAGGTAGTAGAGGGGATCGATGTAGGCGACGTATTGGAGGAGGGTGGGCATGTTCTCGATGGGTGAGACGAAGCCGGAGATGAGGAGGGCGGGGATGATGAAGCAGAACATGCCGATGTAGGCTTGCTGCTGGGTGGAGCAGCAGGATGAGATGGCGCAGCCGATTCCGGCGAGCGACATGGAGTACATACCGACCACCACGAAGAGCGCGGGGATGGAGCCGTGCAGGGGGACGCCGAAGGCATAGCGCGCCATGAGCAGGATGATGACGGCTTGCCCCAGCACCAGGAGCACGGCGGGCACGGTTTTGCCGATGAGCAGCTCAAAGCGGCTCATGGGGGTGACGCAGAGCTGCTCGTAGGTTCCGGCTTCCCGCTCTTTGGCAATGCCCATGCAGGAGATGTTGAGCGTGGTGAGCATGCCGAGCAGCCCGAAAAGGCAGGGCAGGATGAACCACTTGGGATCCAGCACGGGGTTGTACAGGTTGCGCACGGTGAGGGTTTGCGCGGTGTTTGCGCCGCTGCGCTCGGCGGTCATCTGGCTGGCAATGGAGGTGATGTACCCGGCGGCAATCTGCGAGCTGTTGGAGCGGCGCAGCCCCATCGGGGCGTAGAGGAAACTATATCGGAGGCGGAAGATTAGTCACGGAAATATCGAAGGGCTGACGCTTCGTTCGTTTTCCCCGCGTACACGTATCTCGTACGCAGCAGGTTGGAATCCCTATGCCCCATTTCCAGCTGGAGGGCAGGGAAGTTGCGGAAGTGCGCGGCGTGGTAGGTGGCGAAGGTGTGGCGGCAGATGTCGGGCCGCCAGGGATGGGCTGCCTCCTTGCACCAACCAGCCGTCTTGCGCAAGGCACGCCAACGGTGGAGCCAGCGGCGCGGGATGGCGCGCACGGTGATAGCGCCCGCCTTGCGCAGCGGCACCACGCGCCCGCCGCCGGTCTTGCTCGTGGTGGGACGCACCACCACGCGCTGGTTCTGCCAGTCGATGTCGCGTTCGGGATTAATGCGGCTCACCTCCGTGGGGCGTATGCCGCAGTAGAGCATCAGGTGCAGGGATAATTGCATCTCCCGGTGTTCCGGCAGCTGCGCCGCCGCTTCCAGACGCTCCACTTCCTCGATGCTCAGCGGCTCAATAGGCTTTTCCACCACAGCCGGCACCTCCACCCGCGACACCGGGTTGTAGTCGCACCAATCATGCTTGATGGCCGTGGAAAACACCCCGCTCATGATGGCACGCGCCTTCCTATACTGCGCCGCGCTCCCGCCGAACGCCGTTTCCAGGTACCGCCGGCAATCCTCCGCCGTAATACTCCTCATCCGCCGCTCCGCCAGCCCGGGATTCAGCTTCATCATCCGCTTGCACAGATACCGGAAATCCACAATCGACCGTGCCCGCAGACCTTTCCTCTTCCTATCCTCCAATGCCGTTTCCACGGCCTTGGCAAACGTCACCGTCCTTTCCCGC
>JAZLFB010000151.1:0-8541 GCA_045615585.1 Akkermansia sp. | reverse complement strand
CGGTGATTAGCGATGCCGGTCACAATGCCGACTTTCCCTTCCAACGGTTTTTCAAGAGACATATTCTGTTGAGTTGTGGTTGAGGTTAGTGATAAAAAAGGTTACATATCGGGGAATTCCTCCGAAATGATGAGGGCGTAGGTCTGTGCCATGTTGAGACCCACTTTCTCCATGTGGGAGACGCGGTTGAGAATCTGCTCATCGCTCATGGCCAGGTCATCCACCACGAACTTGAGGCGGTAGTACACCAGCCCGCTCTTTTCTTCCAGCAGCAGCTGGCCTTCGGGCAGGTTGGCATTCAGCGTCAGCAGCAGCATGGAGACTTCTGCGCGGTCGGCGGGGGCAATGCGGTGGGCAAAGTTGACATCGAGCACCAAGCTGCAAGGCTCTTTCAACTCGGTGAACATGAAGGTGCACAGCGTACCCTCGTGTTGGCGGGGGATGTAGGCCAGACCGATTTTCTCGCTCTGCGGACCCATGGTAATCCACTGGTAATCTTCGCCGTTGTTGCGGAGATGGTGGCGCACCTGCGCCAAAAGATTGGGTTGGTTTTGCATGACGTGGGGTTTCCGGTAAAAGACTGACACGGGCGGTGTCGCCCTGCGGCACCGGGTTCTATTCGGGTAAAGTTTACACGCACGGCGGGGTAGAGTCAAGCTAAAGTGCGCTTAAACTTGCCCGAAACGGTGTATTTCCGCCCATTTAGGCAAGGAAACGGCGCCCCTGCAAACAATAATTGGCACCGCTGAACACCGTGAGCACCACGCTGAGCCACAGCGAGATTTCTCGCAGCCAGTAGCCGCCCGCCCCGATGCTCAGCGAGCACAGCGGTTCCGGCAGGTTGCCGCCGTAGGCGAGATGCGCCATGCAGGCAATGCAGTACACCAGCTGCACGGCGGTTTTCCACTTGCCCCAGTGGTCGGCGGCTATCACCACGCCTTTCGTCACCGCCAACTGGCGGATGCCGGTGACAAGGAACTCGCGGAAGATGATGAGCGTTGTCACCCAGAACGGGCAAAGCCCCGCCCAAGTCAGGTAAATGAAAGCCCCCGCTACGAGAATCTTGTCTGCCAGCGGGTCCATCAGTTTGCCGAAATCGGACACGATGTTATACTTGCGGGCAAGGTGACCGTCCAGAAAATCGGTGATAGCCCCCACAATGAACGCCCACACCGCCACCGCGGGTGCCCACGAAAGCGGGCTGAACCACCCGCCGCTCACCTCATCCGCCAACGGCGAGGGGGTGCCGTCAATCGCCAGGACAATCGTAAAGACGATGACCAGAAAAAGACGGCTGACAGTGAGAATATTCGGCAAGTGTCGTATCATGCGCCCATAGTCTAGCCTACAAAGCCGTGACGCACAAGAGAAAAACATGAAATAATCAAAAAAAGTTTGATGTTGGAGGTATGATGTTTGATGTGCAAAATTCGTGTGGCTGACGCCACGGGGAGGAAAGGAGACGCAAAGCGCATGCTGTGGGGGTATCAGAGTTCAAAACATTGTTTAAGGCAAAGGTAGAATATTTTCAGAAAGCTACGGCTTACGCTCTGCGTTCATTGTATTCCTGCACGCGTCAGCGTGCCTAACTTGATACCTCAAACTTCCAACCTCCAACTTTCTCATCATTCCTCTTGCTGTCTGCCTGTCACCTGTGGTATGCTGTGGAGCCATGAGCAACAGGTGTATCTTGGTGGCGGAGGATGATGCCGCCATTCGCAGCGTTCTGTCCGATGCATTGACGGCGGCGGGGTACGATGTCTGCACCGCGCCCGACGGACGCGCGGCGCTGGAGACGCTGTTGGCACGCCCTGTGGATTTGGCGCTGCTGGATGTCAATATGCCTGAAATCAACGGCTTTCGATTATTGAAGATGATGGCCAAGGAATGCCCCGGTATTCCCGCCATCATCCTGACTGCCCACGGCGAGGAGCGCGAGCGCGTGCGCGGCTTGGAGTTGGGGGCGGATGATTACGTTGTTAAACCGTTCAGCATGGCGGAGCTGTTGGCGCGCGTGTCGGCGGTGCTGCGCCGTTACCCCGTGCGCCAAGTGGCGGCGGCGGAGACGCTGCGGTTCCCCGGCGGGTGCCTGGACGGCGCCGCCCGCACCACCGCCTGTGATGACGGCACGCCCATTGCGCTGACGGAAAAGGAGTTCGAGCTGTTCCGCTACTTTCTGCTGCACCCCGGTCGCCTGATTCCGCAGGAAGAGCTGTTGCTGCGCGTGTGGGAGGGCGCAACCGCAGGTAAGACCCGCACGGTGGCGGTGACACTGGCTCGCCTGAAAGAAAAACTGCCCCCGCAGGCGGCGGAGCGTTTTGAAAACGTGCGCGGCTGCGGCTACCGATGGAAGGAGGAAGCATGAAAAAACGCTTTTGGATAATTCTTGCACTCTTCGCCCTGTTGACGCTGGGTGCCGCCTGTTGGCAGGCGCGCGAGGCCGCTACGCTGAATGACCGCTTGCTGTCCATTGACAAGGAGACGCAGCAACGCCGCTTGGTGGAGCTGTCGCTGCCGCGCGTTCAGGCGGAGATGAACCGCTTGCTGGCCGAAGAACGCGCCAAACTGGGTGCCGCGCCGGATTTCTCCCTGCGCCGTTACCCCATGCCCGCGGGCGGTAAGGCCGATTTCAACTGCGGATTTTTTCTGCTGACCCCCGACGGCTTGGAAACGCCCGAGGGTGAGGACGATTTTGCGGGACGTTTACAGCGCGCCAAGGCGGTGATTGATACCATCCGCCGCAAGGCGCTCAACCCCGCCGCGCCTGTGTACGACCCCACGCGCCCCGCCGCCGCCTACGATGCCCGCACGCGTCTGCCCGTGTTCGGTGTGTACGATGCGGGGGATGCCGATGACACCGCGCCGCTCAAACTGAAAGGCACACCCTCTCCTTTCTTTGCGTGGCATGAGCGCGACAACGTGGTATACATGCGCACGGTGCCTACCACCCACGGTGCCTCGGCGGAGGGCTTTGTGATAGACCCCGCCAAGCTGGCGGAACATCTGCTCCCCTTGGTGGAACCCGCGTTGAAGGGGGCTTCCATCCGTCCCTTGCAGCTCAACGAAAGCGCCAATCTCTCCCCGCTGCCGCTGGTGCTGCTGCCGGGGGATGATGTCGATTTGCCCGACACCGCCGCCCGCCGCGAAGCCCTGCGCGGCACGGTGGTGAGCGCGTGGGTGATTGCTGCGTTGAGTATCACGATTCTCTTCGGCTTGCTGGCCTTTTATGCGCGTTTGGAGCGCCGCCGCAGCGACTTTGTCTCTGCCGTCACGCATGAACTCCGCACGCCGCTCACCAGTTTCACGCTGATGACGGAGATGCTGCGCAGTGGCACGCTTTCGCCCGAAAAACAAGCCGAATACCACGAAACGCTGTACAACGAGAGCCGCCGACTGGGGCACTTGGTGGAAAACGTGCTCGCCTTTGCCCGCCTGAGCCGCGGCAAGGTGCGCGGGCGGCAGGATGCGGGACCCTGTCGCAGTCTGCTGGACACCGTGTTCGACAAAACCGCCGCCCGCCTGAAAGCGGCGGGCTTCCGTGTGGCGGTCACGCACGACACCCGCACAGACCTCATCACCCTGCGCACGGATTTACTGTCGCTGGAGCAGATTTTCACCAACCTTGCCGACAACGCCGTGAAGTACGCCGCCACGGCGGAACACCCCGCCGTGAATATTACCGTTGTTCGCAAGCACCGCGAGCTGGCTATCCGCTTTGCCGATAACGGCGGTGGCATGGCAGAGGAGGTGAAAGGGCGCCTGTTCCGCCCCTTCTCCCGCTCTGCCAAGGCGGTGCAGGGGCGTAAACCCGGTGTGGGCTTGGGCTTGGCTCTGTCGCGCGATGTCGCCCGCTCCGTAGGCGGAGAGTTGAGCTTGGAAAAGAGCGATGCCAAGGGAACGACTTTTCTGCTGACTCTTCCCTTGGATTGACCGCTTGCGTTGTCGTGCATTTTGTGTGACAGCTCGTCGTAACAGTATTTTACCCTTGACGAAAGGGACGATTCTCTATAGAATCAGGAACGATTAACAAACACGCTGCCGCCGTATTTTTTTTCGCCGAGCAGCACCTGTTCGGAAATCTTTAACCAAGAGCATTTATGAAACTGACAGAAATCCCCCATTACGAACAATGGAACGGCTTTGAAGGTCGTATCTGGAAGGAAGAAATCAACGTGCGTGACTTCATCCAGAAAAACTACAAGCCGTATGATGGTGATGAAACCTTCCTTGCCGGTCCCACGGAAGCCACGAACAAGCTGTGGGCTTCTCTGCAGATGTTGCAGAAGGAAGAACGCGCCAAGGGCGGCGTGCTGGACTGCGAAACGGAAGTCGTGAGCGGTCTGACCGCCTACGGTCCCGGCTACATCGACGAAAAACTCAAAGACCTTGAAAAGATTGTGGGTCTGCAGACCGACAAGCCCCTCAAGCGCGCGTTCATGCCTTACGGCGGTGTCAAGATGGCTGTTCAGGCGGCAGAGAACTACGGTTACACCGTGAACCCCGAGCTGAAGAAGATTTTCTCCGAATACGTGACCACGCACAACGATGCCGTGTTCGCTGCCTACACGCCCGAGATGCGTTTGGCTCGTAAGACGCACATCGTGACGGGTCTGCCCGATACCTACGGCCGCGGTCGTATCGTGGGTGACTACCGCCGTGTGGCTCTGTACGGTATCGATTACCTGATTGCCGCCAAGCAGGCCGACCTTGAAAACTGCGGCTGCGGCAACATGTATGACGAGGTGATTCGCCAGCGCGAGGAAATCTCCGCCCAGATTAAGGCGCTCAAGGGCATGAAGGAAATGGCCGCCATTTACGGCTACGACATCTCCCAGCCCGCCAAGAACGCCCACGAAGCCTGCCAGTGGCTGTACTTCGGCTACCTTGCCGCCATCAAGACGCAGAATGGCGCCGCCATGAGCGTGGGTCGTGTCTCCACCTTCCTGGATATCTACATCGCTCGCGACCTTGCCGCCGGCACCATCACCGAGTCCGAGGCGCAGGAGCTGATTGACCACATGGTCATGAAGTTCCGCATGGTGAAGTTCGCCCGCATCCCCTCCTACAACCAGCTCTTCTCCGGCGACCCCACTTGGGCCACGCTCGAAGTGGGCGGTATCGGCATGGACGGTCGCAGCATGGTGACCAAGACGGACTTCCGTTTCCTGCACACGCTGGAGAACATGGGTCCGTCTCCCGAACCGAACCTGACGGTGCTGTACTCCTCCGCGCTCAACGACAACTTCAAGAAGTACGCCGCCAAGATTTCCGTCACGACTTCCTCCATCCAGTACGAAAACGACGATGTGATGAAGCCCATCTGGGGTGATGACTATTCCATCTGCTGCTGCGTGTCCGCCACCAAGACGGGTAAGGAAATCCAGTTCTTCGGTGCCCGCGCCAACATGGGCAAGGCTCTCCTCTACGCCTTCAACGGCGGTTTCGATGAGAAGCACCGCATTCAGTGCGGTCCCAAGATGGAGCGCATCACGGGTGAGTACGCCGACTTTGACGAGGTGATGGCCAAGTTCGACTTCTGGCTGGATTGGCTGGCCGACATCTACGTGAACGTGCTGAACCTCATCCACTTCATGCACGACAAGTACTACTATGAGGCCGCCGAAATGGCTCTCATTGATACGGACGTGTACCGCACCTTTGCC
The DNA here is from genome assembly GCA_045615585.1 of Akkermansia sp. Classification (GTDB taxonomy): domain Bacteria; phylum Verrucomicrobiota; class Verrucomicrobiia; order Verrucomicrobiales; family Akkermansiaceae; genus Akkermansia. The sequence goes on along the minus strand of JAZLFB010000151.1, from coordinate 2,878 downwards.
ACGGGTATTGCGGGCTTCTCCCACGTGATTGACTCCCTGAGCGCCATCAAGTACGCCAAGGTGAAGATTCTGCGCGATGAAGAGGGCATCACCACGGGCTTCGAGACGGAGGGCGATTTCCCCCGCTACGGTAACGACGACGACCGCGCCGATGAAATCGGTGTCTGGCTGCTCAAGACCTTTGTGGAGAAGATTAAGCGCCGCCACACCTACCGCAACTCCGAGGCGACGACCTCGCTGCTCACCATCACGTCCAACGTGGTGTACGGTCAGGCGACGGGTGCCATGCCCGACGGTCGCCCCGCCTTTGCTTCCTTCGCTCCCGGTGCCTCCCCCTCCTACGGTGCGGAACAGAACGGTCTGCTGGCTTCTCTGAACAGCGTGGCCAAGATTCCCTACCACTGGTCGCTGGACGGTATCTCCAACACCCAGACCATCAACCCCGATGCCCTCGGTCACAGCGAGTCCGAGCGCGTGGGTAACTTGGTGCAGGTGCTGGACGGCTACTTCGATCAGGGGGCTCACCACCTGAATGTGAACGTGTTCGGGCTGGAGAAGCTGCTCGATGCCCAGGCCCACCCCGAAAAGGAGGAATACGCCAACTTCACCATCCGCGTGTCCGGCTACGCCGTCAAGTTCATTGACCTGACCAAGCAGCAGCAGGACGACGTGATTGCCCGTACGTGCCACAAGGCACTGTAATTTAGAATTTTTAATTTATAATTTATAAAGTTAAAAATTCGGCACGCCGTTCGGCGTGCTGGTAGACAGGGCGCAGGGCGCGGAAACGCGCCCTGCGTTTGTTTTGTACGCCTCGTTCGGTTTCTTTTGCTTGCGTTTGCGGGGGCAGGGTGGTATGATGCCCGAAACGGCTATGAACAGAACTTTGGTGAAACATGCGTTGGCGAGTGAAGCACCCGCGGAGTCGATTCTGGTGGAAGGTTGGGTACGCACGCGCCGTGATTCCAAAACTTTCTCTTTCCTTGAGGTGAATGACGGCAGCTCGCTGGCCTCCATTCAGGTGGTGGCAGATGCGGGCATCCCCGGTTACGAGAACATCGGCAAGATGACCACCGGCTCCTCCGTCAGCGTGCAGGGGCGCCTGGTGGAAAGCCCCGGCAAGCAGAAGTGGGAGATTCAGGCCACGCAGATTGCCCTTGTGGGCGGCGCGCCCGAGACGTACCCCCTGCAAAAGAAGGGGCATTCCCCGGAGTTCCTGCGCAGCATTGCCCACCTGCGCCCCCGCACCAACCTGTACGGTGCCATTTTCCGCACCCGCTCCCGCATGGCGGCGGCGGTGCATCAGTTCTTCCTGAACCGTGACTTTGTGTGGGTTCACACGCCCATCATCACCGCCTCCGACTGCGAGGGCGCGGGTGAGATGTTCCATGTCACGACCCTTGACCCGCTGGCCGACAACAAGAGCTACGATAAGGATTTCTTCGGCAAGCCCGCCAGCCTGACCGTTTCGGGGCAGCTGGAGGGCGAAACCTTTGCCTGTGCGCTGGGCAACATCTACACCTTCGGTCCCACCTTCCGTGCCGAAAACAGCAACACGACCCGCCACGCCGCCGAGTTCTGGATGATTGAGCCTGAAATGGCGTTCTGCGACCTGCACGGCGATATGGAAGTGGCGGAAGCCTTTATCAAGCACCTTGCCCGCACCATGCTGGAGGACGCGAGCGGCGATTTCGACTTCTTCTGCAAGTTTGTGGACAAGGGCTTACGCGAACGCCTGACGGAAGTGGTGGAAAAACCCTTCATCCGCTGCTCTTACACAGAGGCTATCGAAATCATGCAGGCGAGCGGGCAGAAGTTCGAATACCCGCCGCATTGGGGCATGGACATGCAGAGCGAGCACGAGCGTTTCCTGACCGAAAAGCATTTCAAGTCTCCCGTCATTGTCTACAATTACCCCAAGGAAATCAAGCCCTTCTACATGCGCCTGAACGAGGACGGCAAGACCGTGACCGCCATGGATGTGCTGGTGCCGGGCATCGGTGAAATCATCGGCGGCAGCCAGCGTGAGGAGCGTCTGGATATTCTGGAGGGCAATATCGAACGCCTCGGCATGGCTAAGGAGAATTACTACTGGTACAACGATTTACGCCGCTACGGCACCGTGCCGCATGCGGGCTTCGGTCTGGGCTTTGAACGCCTTATTATGTTCGTGACGGGGGTGCAGAACATCCGCGACGTGCTGCCGTACCCGCGCACCCCGCGCAACTGTGAGTTCTGATGAAAACCCGCGGAGAAGAGTTTGAGGAGTGGGCAACAGAGGTCGTCTTCGGGCGGGCTCGCGGTTTCCGCGCCTTCATGCTGCGCTGCCTGTTGCGCTTTGCCTCGTTCTTCTTCTTCATTGTGGTGAAAATCCGCCTCTTCCTGTTCCGCCGCCGCTTGAAAACGGTGCATTACCTCGGCACCTTTGTGGTGAGCGTGGGTAACATCACGGCGGGCGGCACGGGCAAGACCCCCGTGGTGGAGCTGCTGTCGCGCACGCTGGCGGCGCGCGGGCGTAAGTGCGCCATTCTGACGCGCGGTTACAAGAGTAAGGATTTGGATGAACCGCAGACGTGGCTGGATGCCAAGGGCCGCCGTGTGAAACATCTGCCCAAAATTGCCAGCGACGGCGTGACCCGCTACCTCGGTCCCCTGCATGCGGGTGACGAGCCGTTTATGCTGGCCCGCAATCTGGACGGCGTGGCGGTGCTGGTGGATAAAGACCGCGTGAAGAGCGGTATCTTCGCCATCGAGCAGCTGGGGCGCAACACCCTCATTCTGGATGACGGCATGCAGTACATGAAACTGCGGCACGAGCTGGATATTGTGCTGGTGGACTGCGGTTTCCCCTTCGGCACGGGCTCTCTCCTGCCGCGCG
>JAZLFB010000150.1:0-3020 GCA_045615585.1 Akkermansia sp. | reverse complement strand
ACGACCAGACTGTTGTTGACGACAACTTCCTCCGTTCCGTCCACGGTCATCGTGTCAGCCGTCACCTTGGCATTTTCGTTGTCAAGGCTGTAGGTGATGGTGTCCTCGCCAATGTTGGTCACCTGCGCGCCGTCAGTGCCGCTGAAGACGACATTGTTCGTGGTGATACCGTCCTTCATCGTGGCCGTCTTACCAGCATCTATGAGCATGCTGCTGTAGTCCACGTTTCCGGAAACGATGGTGTTCTCCTCAACTTCCAGGAACTGGTAGCTGCCACCTTCATTGATCTGAACCTCGCCACCATCAGCTGTGATGAAAGCCACAAAACTGTTCACATCAAGCACGCCAGTGCCAGATACATAAGCAGTGGAGAAGAACCCTTGATGCTGTTCGGCGTATGTTGCAATGTCAGATGTTGAGACCGTGCCACTCTTCTGATAGTACGTACTGTAATTCGTGCTTCCGCCCTCGGAGGTAGCGGTGCCGTCCGTCTGGATAGTATATACCACTGCATCCTGGGTCACGGTGTAGTCGCCGTCATTCACGATTGTACCGCTGTTGTTCACGATGGTGATAGAGGAACCGGTTGAACCCTTGAAGCCGTTGCCGTTGTCGGTAACATGGCCTTCCACATCCGTGTAATTCTCACCACCCGCAGTCACCTCAAAGCCAGTTGCGGTGATATTACCACCGAAGGTCAATGTGCCGGCGTTGGTGATGGCAGAGGTCAGGGAACCGCCGTTGATGGTCAGCGTTGCGTCGGAAGCCACGGTAACGCTCACTGTGGCGCCGTCCTCGGCCACGGCCTCAGTCAGGGAGGCCACAGTGTTGTTGCTCTTCTGGAAGAGAACAGTACCGCCCTTCGCCTGAATGTTGATTACATTGAACACGTTGGTAGTGGCAGCCTCTGCGGCGGCATCACCCACGTTGAGCGTAGCCTTGTTCAGGTTGATGTCCGTGTACTTGTTGGCAGCCAAGTTGAAGCTCACATCGCCCTTCAGATTAAGCGTTGCGCCCTCCGACATATCGATGTGCGTGACATTGCTATTGCGGGTGGGGTCTCCCGACGTTGCCGCACCGGTCACGTTGAGGGAGATATGCTTCAGGGCTATGCCGGTGTTTGCGTTGGCCAGATTCAAGCTGCCCACGTTCATCTGACCCTCCTCGGTACCCGTCACCGTGGTGGTGTTGGTGCAGCACCAAGTGTGGAACAGGCCGGTCACGTTCAACGTGCCGTTCACCGTGATGGTAGCTAACTTGTTGTCATTCACGAACAGGCTCTTTGCAGTTGCCGTTTTTCCGGCATCCACTTGCAGGGAGCCCGGCCCGACTGTCACGTCATCAAAGTTGGTGTCGGCCGCGATTTGCACAGTACCGTTCGTGATAGCGAGGTCGCCAGCAAACTCTGTGCCAGTGCCCTGCAGCTTAAGGGTACCTGCACCCGCCTTGGTCACCTTGCCCGTGCCGGTCAAGGCACCGGAAAGAGTCATGGTATGGTTGCTGCTGGCATCCACGGTGGAATCAGCAGTAACATTGATGGCACCGCTGTAGCCCTCATTGTCAGCCGCATCCGCCAAGGTGCCGCCGGCCAGCTCGATGTCGTGGGAGAAGGTAGCGCCCCATCCCTTCAGCGCACCGCCGGAGAGCTTCAAGTTGGCAGCTTTGACAAACTTATTCGTTTGCTTGCCAATCTGCAAATTGCCGCTCACGAGCTCCACCGTGCCGGTGAATTCTTCCAAGAATGTCTTGTCGTGATACTCATAGTTCTGTCCAGCCCCAGCATCAATCTGCACCGTGCCGGAACCGGTGATGCCCGGCACATTGGCGTACGTTTGCAGCACGAGCGTGCCGTTATCCACCGCGATGCTGCCAGTGTATCCGGCGGCGATCTCCTCAATGGTAACAGAGCTTCCATCACCACTGGTGAGCGAGCCTGCTCCAGTGAGGCTGCCAAGCGTTACGTTTCCTGCACCAGAGATGGTAAGACTCGCTCCATCACCAACCACAGACAGGGTGCCTGCAGTCAGGTTGCCACCGTCCAAATTGAACGTGTATTCAGCACCATCCACAGTTACGTTGCCTGCAGTAACATTGGCATCCACCGTTACTGTCGTGTAACTAGCCGTGCTGTCGAATGTGGCATCACCGCCCTCTGAGAACGGAGTTCCGCCCCACGCCTCTGATTCGGACCACTTGTGATACTCTTGCGTGCCTGCCCATGTCGAGGCTGCAGGAGGTTCAACATATGTCAGCGTTGCAGAAGCTGAGAAATTGGTGATATTGTTAGACTGACCTCCGGAACTCTCACTAAACACAAGCAGGATTTTGCCGGATCCAAGTGCCGCGCCGTCACCCGCTGTCCATGTATAATCGGTTGCAGTTGTGGAAAGATTGGAATTAACCGAAATCAGAGCTCTAGCCTCGGTAGAAGTTCCATCCCAGTACCAGGCGGAGAAAGTCAAATCGCTCTGCGAGGGAGTGCCTTTTGCAAAATTGAACGTCAACGCAGAAACCGCATTGGAAGACGTGCCATCCAACAGGGTAGCAATGTCAACTGTGCCGGCAACAAACTCGCCGCCGTAGTTCTGGCGTCCTACGAGTGAGAAGCCCGTTTTATCATCAGTGACAGCAACATCAGTCCCGAAACCACCACTAAGATTTGCCAGCCCCCAGTGCCAACCATCAGAGGCTAAGGTGGGGCATACCTTCAAATCGTTAGCAACAATTGATGCGTTGATATTGCCTTGGCTGCCTATATTCTGCTGCCAACCTGAAGGTTGGGAAGTAATCTGCGATATACTGCCCGGGAGCGTCAGGATTGCCTTTGTCTCGTCAGCCTGGGCCTGTGTGAGTGTGAAACCCACGGCTGTGATAGCGGCGATAAGGGCCGCCCTGAGTGTTGTATTGAGTCTAAGTCTCATGACTGTTTGATTGTTTGGATTGGAATTGTTTTTGTTGTTCGCGTGCTTGACGAAATTCTGTGCATGGTGCGTAGTCCACCCACGCACAGGAGCATTCTA
>JAZLFB010000149.1:0-1888 GCA_045615585.1 Akkermansia sp. | reverse complement strand
AAAAAAAGCCCCACCCGCCGGAGCGGATGGAGCCTGTGTGTTACGAGTCCTTGTTAGGGGAAGGTGATTTATTTCCTGCGGCGGCGCGCGGCAAGGCCAGCGAGAGCCAGCAAGCTGAGAGTTCCCGTGGTGGGTTCCGGTGTTTCCACCAGATTGGTGAACACAACCTTGCCCTGTTCATCCGTGCTCACGGATGGGCTCCAGTAGTTGCCCAGGCGCATATCCAACCCGGTGGCTTGCTGGATGGTCACATTGTTCCCGAAGTCGAACACCACGGTTGTCGTGGCGGGATCGAAATCCTGTGGCAGGGTGAAGTCGGTGGCATCCAGCAGGACGTTCTCCATCACCAAATCGCAGTTGATGAGGGATTGCAGGTTGAAGTAGAAGGTTCCTCCCTCCAGCTTGGCTATGTCGTCCGACATCTTGATGGTGACATCCTTGAGCGTGATGACGTTGTCACCCACGGAGATGGAGTTGTTGGCCGTGATGGTCATGCTTTGGATCATCAGGTCAGCCTCGGATGCGATATAGAGCCCGTCCGCCTGGCTGGATTGCCTATCCGTTCCGACAATCTCATTCGCGGAGACGGAAAGCTCCTGCAGCAGGCCAGGGTTGGCGGCGTCAAGCGCCGTGATGATGGCTCCTTCGTCTGTTGTTATGCTGCCGCCATTAGCAATGCGCGTTTCGCCGGAGAATTGCACACTGACGCGCTTGTTCCAAAACTCCACATTTCCCGCAATCGTACCATTGCGTATGGTGGTGGGGGTATCGGTGGTACTTACATGCACCATTGCGTTCATAGCAAGGGTGTGGGAGTCAAGGTTTAGCGTGTGGCCGAATAACTCGAATCTGGCCGTGCCATCCAGGTCGCCGCAGAGCGTCACATCACCATTCGCAAAGACTTGGGTATCCTGGCGTTCGCCGCTGTTGTTAATCGTGCCGTTGCCTATCGTGAAGGAACAATCGGAAGTCGAAGCTCTAAATGTACGAACTCCGGTGATAATGCTTTTGCCGAGATCCAACGTGGCGTTGTCTCCCAAGAGGATTTGCTTCATGTCGAAGTTGGTGCCTTCCAGCAGGGCCAGTCTCTGGTTAGCCCCCACGGTCAGTTTCTCGCCCTTGATAGTACCATTGCCGATGGTGGCGGAGCCGGCGAGGACGACTTTGTTACCGGCCTCCTCGCCAATATGGAAGGTGCTGCCGCCCATGTCGAAAGCGGCTTCGTTTTCCAGGGTGACGCTGCCCGTGATGGTAGTCTGCTCCAGCAGGGTCAGGCTCTTGCCCGCCGCCACGGTCAGGTCGCCGTTAATCGTGCCGTGGCCGATGGTGCTGGGACAGCCTGTCAGGACAATCTTGTTGCTTTCAATGGTGTTGGTGCCGAGGTCCAGCGTACCTCCGTTGAGCGTGACGCTGCCCGAACCAAGGGCACTGGCGTTGCCCATCACAAGCGTGCCTCCGTTGAGCACCATGCCACCCTTGAAGTCGTTGACGGTGTTTAGGGTGAGTGTGCCAGAACCGCTCTTGTTGAACGTGGTCTCGATGACAAGGCTGCCATCACCGGAGAAAGTGTAGTCATGCCAGGCGCCGTTGTCCACAAGCATACTGTCAGGCATCAGTATGCCTTCTAGGGTAATTGCGCCGGAGCCGGTGTCGTGGAACTCCACGGCGTCGCCGTTCATGTACGCGGCTCGGCGGTCGCCCAACAGCCAGTTCGAGTCCACCGTGTCCCACGTCATGTGGCCATCCGTTCCATTCCAAATCAGCGTTTCCGCACGGGTTTCCACAGTAAGCCCGGCCAGCAAGAGAAGTAGTGCGAGTGTCTTTTTCATGGCAACATCTATACGCGGGCGCACCAGCGTCCTTGGGGTACTATACCATAAACGCCGCA
>JAZLFB010000148.1:0-3271 GCA_045615585.1 Akkermansia sp. | reverse complement strand
TTTTTTGACATTTTTTTCGTCCAATTGACTTCAGACCTCACTTTGTCTCGAAAAGCACCCCCTCTACCTCCTCTGCGGGGCGGTTGAGGAGGGCAAGGCATCCCTGGCCGCAAGAGGAATGCCGACAGGCTGACAATCACCCTGGGCAGCGGCATTACATGGATTGCATGAGGCGGAGGGTTTCCGCGAGCTTGTCTGCGGGCTTGATTTTGGTGAGGCGCGGGAAGCGCTTGTTGATGAGGATGTAGTCCTTGTTGCGGGTGAGCATGAGCTTCTGGCCGCTCACCTCCACCATGGTGATGGCGCGACACCTCAACGCCGAACTCCGCGCGGATTAGTTCGCGGATTGCCTTTGCGTTCCACAATGCGAACGGAAACTTGTGCTGCATGGGCGTCTTGTCCACTATCATGGACAGCAGCTTGCGTTCCTGCCGGCGCGTCAGCGCCCGCCCGTCTCCCTTCCGCCGCCCGTGCCGCCCCTCGTGGCGCACCCGTCCGCCGTTGAGCTTGCTTGCCCTGACCCACCGCGTGGCTGTGCGCCGGCAGATATCCAGGGCGCGCGCGCTTTGCGTCACGTTGTCTGTTTTCCGGTACAGGCGGAAGAATTGCTCCTTCACCTGATGGCGTTCCCTTATGCTGAGTCTGCGGAGGTTTTGTTGTTCGATTTTCTTGCTCATCGAGCTTTATTATAACAGAGACATGTTATATGTCTAGGTCAATAACTGGTTTACAAATATACTTAAAGAATGAAGATTGTCTGAAAATAATATTACATCATATAATTCTGTGCATCCCATACGTATCTTGATATAATTTGGAATCTCTTTCCTACTATTTAAGGCATCTAAAACTTTAAATAAAAGATGATCATTAATTTTAATCAACTAACCAGGATTATCGCATGATTCTATTGTAAAACCATAAGAGTGCTCCCAGATTCCATCACAATTCTCTTTGTAGTATTGTTCTATGGCGCACAACATAATGATAAACTGCTAATTTGAGGAGTTTTGTATAATGATTTTTACTTTGTCCACCTTGGCCTTGTAGTTGCCATAGCCCGTAATGTTTACCTGAAGGGAACCCTTGGCCTCAGCGTGTGTTTGATCTATAAATGACAACAAAAGATCCAAGGAAAACGACTCCATGTCATCTGTGTCACCCTCCTCATCAGGAATACTGCTTCCGATAACGATCAATTCCGGGGCATCCTTCTTAACGCCAGAATCGTAATAGCATGCCTCCGCCGTTATCTTTGGAATGCTTTCTTGTCCATTTATTTTATTTCTGACATAGCGGCGCGAAGGCATGCCCACATCGATACTATGGCCGAATGATGTGGATTCAATCTTGCCTTTGTGAAAATCTATTTTCCAAAAGGATTTTAATTCGTACCTTTCCTTTGTGTTGATAGGAGATATCGAAGCTTGGGAAAAATCCAATATAACAACGCACTGTTTCATGAATTTTGCAGTCGGTGCTTCTATGTTGGAACTTATGTTGTATAAATCTTCTTGTATATCATCCATGTTTAGACCATATATGAAAGAATCGAGCAGGGCGTATTGAGAGTATAATAAAATAGCCACACATCCAAGTTTTTTGAATATTTTCATAGCGAGGTCGAGCAAAAATATATGTTCGTAATAAAAATGGTTTTGTACAGCTTATCGCTATATTTTAGCATGATTCAACTTTGTTTTAATGTTATACCGTAATCAGCCTAGATCAATTCATTCTCACTCCGATTTAGATTTATTTCTTATTTTCTTGCAATCTACTTTTATCTTCTTTTTGCTCGATAATTTTTTATAAGGTGAATTTGTTCCGCTTAAACGGCGACTCAACACTTTTGTTCCTTTGCTGCCGCTTCGTTTGCCTATGCCCTTAAAAATTACGGCAACCGACTCACAACATGATTTTTTACATATGCTTTCTGCTTCTGTTTTTGCAGATTTTAATGCCTTATCTAAAACCTTGGAAAATCCAATTTTCCTATCTATTTTTCTCCTTCCTTTATTCGGGTTTAATCCAGCATTGCCCTTGCGATTCTCTTCCTTGTCTCTATCGCGAACTCCCAGAAAACAATTACGCAAATCGGGAAAATTAGCAATTTTATATCCTGGTGGAACTGAAGAGACATGACACCCGAAAGCACCAAAAGCGCAGGTTGATGCATCATATTTATGATAATTCTTCTCTATATATCGGTCTACACGATAACCGTGCCCCCAAATAATTACTACAGTGCATTCAATTTGTTTTAAACCAATATAATCAATAGTTTTTATGCAAGCGTTATCAACATATGAATATAAATTATTCCTAGTAATTTCTTCTTTCAAAGCATCCCTCCCAAGCCACCTTCCGTCAACAGAGTTATAATGGCGGTAGTTGTAGTACACCAGAGCGAGCTCCGTGTCGTTGTACTCGCTGCTCCACTGGATGGGCTGGGTGATGGAACCGCTGGCTGTCACTTGGCCGTAGGCGGTGTAGGTGTAGGCGGTACTGATGTAGCCGGTGGTGGTGTAGGCTTCCCAGATGTTCTTGGTGAGATCCCAACCGTAGGTGTACCATGTGCCGTCCTTCTGGATGGCCAGGGGGCGGGTGGCAACATCTTGTGTCGGGTCCCAGGTGATGAGCCAGAGGCAGGGGTGGGTGGCGCGCTTGCGGTCGCAGCAGGCTATTTGCAGATAGCCACGGTAGAGGAAGCGGTGGCTGGTGGTGATAACGCCGTTTTCCGTCACCACCTTGGTGGCGCGGCGGCCCATGTAGTCGTAAGTGCAGGCCACGCTCACGCTGTTGTCGTCCTTGGTGAAAAGGATGGGGCGGCTTGCCACGCCAGAGCTGCTTGCAGCGGCGGCGCGATGGCGAGGCGGCGCGGCGGTGCGGCGGTGCGGCGGCGTGAAACAGGAGCTGTGGCGATGCAGGTCATGCGCTTGTCTATACCCTATTAAGCACCCAGAAGGCAAAATGTACAACAAAAAAAGATTTTTTCAAAAAAATCACTTAGAGCCCCATTTTTTCTATGCTGTCAGGCGCGCACGTCAGCTGATTTGTTATCCTGTGTCAAGCCTGAAAGGTGTGAAAAGTGCGAAAAAGCCCGCCATCATCACGAATTCCCGATGTCGTACAACAAGGAAACTTGCAAAACGAATTCAAGATTTTTTTGGGGCTAAAAACCCCGGAAGCCGCATGGATACTGGGTTTTTGGAGCCTTGAAAATGCATAGCGGATAACAAATCCGCTATGCTTCTACAGTAAAGCATTG
>JAZLFB010000147.1:0-3156 GCA_045615585.1 Akkermansia sp. | reverse complement strand
AAAGAGAGGGTGTATTTTTACTTCTTCTCCGCGTCCTCCTTCAGGTAGTCCTGCTCCTTCGTGAGCGGTTCGCCCGCCTTGCGCATGCCCTCCACCAGCAGCTTGTCGATGGCACGGGCCAGGGGGAGGACGTTGATGTCCGGCTCGTCCGTGAACAGGGCCACCGCCGTATTGCCGCGCGTGAAGTAGATGCTGCGCTTCTCGCTGCCCTTCACGGGCAGGCCCTCGTCATCCACCGTGGCGCGCAGGCGCATGCATTGCTCGCCCACGGCATCTCCCGCAGGCTCCAGCAAGGCCAGCAGCTCATCGGGGGTAAGGATGTGCATCTTCCCATCCTTGCCCTGGCCCGTTCGCGGCAGCGGGCCGTTATCCAAGAAGGAGGTCATGGTATACATGCAGCGACCCGCCTGGTAGTAGCTGTATGCGTGGGCCACCCACATGTAGACGTAGCGCTCATCCTCATAATCCCCCAGGTGGAAGGTCATGCTGCCCCTGATAGGCTTGGCACCGTCTCCGGAGATGGCTCCCACCTGGCAGCCTGAAGCCTTCTCCAGCAGCTTGGCAAGGCGGTCCGTGCATCTGGTCTGCAGGTACAGTCCCTCGTTCACGTTGGGAATGACGGCTTTCTCCCCGGGAATGCGCTCCCTGGGTATCAGGCCTTTTTCGGCTATCTCGTTGCCCACGCTGAACATGAGGTATTCATGCCATTTCCGGTCTGCATACCGGGGATCTCGCTCTTCCCGGTCGCGCTTGATTTCCTCCATGCGCTTCTTTTGCCTTTGGGCGTATTCCCGGTCAACAGGCAGGGTGATTTCCCCCTTGTAGGCACGCAGCAGCTTCATCGCTACCTGTTTGTATTCCTCCATGGGAAACAGACTAATAATTGTATCCGGAACCTTAGGTGATGTATTTGATACCTCGTATGAGCCACATAGCCGGATGGTTCGCAAAAAACAGTCTTTGTAAAACACTTCGGCCAAAAACAGAGGGGATTTCCGATACAAATCGGCAGGATAGTGGATAAAGGTGAATTCACCCTCTGTTCTTATCGTGGCAAAATCGGTATTGACTCTCTTATGGTGGATGAGTGAAATGAGTTTATTGTTGGTTAGCCTGTCGTCAATGGTCTGCTCATCGAACAAGCGATTGACCATCCAGAAATCCGCATGCGGAGCAATCCAATTCTGATTTGTATATACCCAACCATCCACTACAGTTCCTTCTTGAACCCAATCAAAGACGTATTTGGGATATTTCTTGTTGTCTTTTGATATGTCTTTTAATCCAATTTCTACACTGCCTGCATATGTAATTTGGAAAATTAGAGACACAAGAAATGTAAAAAGGATGATTGTTTTGGCTTTGAGATGTGTTTTCATGATTTGTAAAAGTAGCGGGGCAGGGGCCAAAACGGCCCCTGCCCGGAGTTTGGAGGTTACTTTTGCTTCTTCTCCTCTTTCAGGTAGTCTTGCTCCCTCGTGAGCGGTTCGCCCGCCTTGCGCATGCCCTCCACCAGCAGCTTGTCGATGGCGCGGGCGGCTGGGAGAACGTTGAACGCGGGATTGTCCGTCCATACTGCCACCGCCGTGTTGCCGCGGGTGAAGTAGATGCTGCGCTTTTCGCTGCCCTTCACGGGCAGGCCGTCCGTATCCACAAAGGGTTTCAGGCGCACGGCATATTCTCCCACAGGCGGCTTGGGCAGCTGCTGCACCGCCTGGATGATTTCATCGGCTGTCTTGAAGCGCTCTTCCAACTCGTTGTCATCGCCCTTGGTCGCCACAAAGGTGTACATGGCGCGCTTTGCCTGGAAGGAGTCCAAGACATGGGCGACGTAGACATGAACAGTCGTATCGGGTTCATTATAGCCTTCGGAGGAGTAACCGAGATGGTAATATGATTCCTGCTTGTCGTCAGGAATGTCCGGCACGGAAAAAGAGTTTTTTTCGCCTCTGTTGAGAATCCTGCCAACTCCTTCAATTATCGCCTTCCGGGTGGCCTTGTTCCAGTGGATGTTCGGGTCCTTGGGAATCTCCCCGTTGAGCCCGATGCCCAGCTTCTCCGCCACATCCGAGCCAAGGCGGTACCACTTGTCCCAAGCATACGTTTTCCAGTAGGAATCCGCGTACCCGGGGCGGCTCAGCTCACGCTGCCGCTCTCGTCGCTTCCACATGGCCTCCCGCTTTTCTGCCAAGGCCACATCGCGTTTCAAGGTGCCTTTTCCGTTAAGGGTATTGAGAATCTCCGTTGCCAGATGCTCGATGACCTCTACCGTCGGACGCGAATCGCCGGGATACGCAGGGTCGGTCTTGCTTGGAAATTGATCGCCTCCCCAACACATTCTGACAGTTCCGCACTCTGTAAGGCGTAGAGAGGCATTCCCCATGATTACCTCGGATAGGATAGTATTGGTTTTGTCCCGTTTGTCTGTAAAGTAGATGTAATAGGCGTCTCCCTTTTTCTTGATTATGGCTTGGTTAAGCCTCTGGCTTGAAGCCTCGCCGTGCCACCCTCTCCACCAGAAAGCAGAATCCTCCGCCAAGCTGTACGACGAGTCACCCATGAGTACCATGAAATAGGCTCCATTGTAGCCTTTCTCGTCATAGCAGCACAACCCGTATTTTTTTCCATCCTGCGCCGTCCCCCCCGAACGTATGGAGAACTCTCCAACGAGGGCTCCATCCACCGAATCCGGGATTGGACAAAGCGGGCATTCATGTGCACAATTGAAGCGGGAACAACCTTGGCCGTATTCTATATCGGTAAGGTTAGCCATATTGAGAATCGGGTCTTCACCGGCGAAAGCAAGTGAAAACAAGCAGATGTTGAGAAATAGAGTTTTCATTGTAATGTGATGGTGTATGTGTCAAGGGTGGAATAGAGGTTTGCGTCCACGTTTTCTGGTGCTCCCGGCATATTGCTTATCCTTCGGCCATACCAAGTGTTTTGCCGGGAATCGTTAAGTTTTCTCGGTGGTGGCGTTGCATCGTAATTAGTTCCGTTGTACACGTTATATGTGTGTTCTTCTTCTTTGTCGTCTTTTTGTCTGTTTATGGGTCTCCTATGTTTTATCGTTACGGAATTTCCCTGTGCAAGGCCGCATATCCTTGGTAGTGTGGCAAATAGGCACGCGACATCTGTACACACCACTTCAGTATC
>JAZLFB010000146.1:0-6113 GCA_045615585.1 Akkermansia sp. | reverse complement strand
CTCAATCACTACACAAGCAACAAACGCTGTTCCTGTGATATGTGCAAGGCAAAGGCAAGGAGACACGAGTAATTCTCCTCGCCTAATTGTTCCGTACGAGCGGTTGCCTGTCTCGGCGTCCAGTCACGGCGACTTGTCTCGGCGAAGCAAGCGAGCGCAGCGAGACGCGGAGACGGATGCCCGCGCGGAATTTTGAAAACAGGGGAAGAACACGTTTTTTTCTAAAAAATGGGTCTCACTCGCATTATCCTGTTGACAGTATTAGAGAATTCAGCTATATAAACACCAGACACGCCTCCCCCGCTTAATTCAGCAGCCTTTGCTGAGCGCGCACATGGGGAGGTTATTTTTTTCTCTCCTCTTTCTCCATGTTCATAAGGACCTCTATCAGTCGGCAAGCTCAAGCTGAAATGTTGATTTCTCAAGGGCTTATTGCCGATAGAGATACACTCATCATGCGTATAGAAACCGTTGGGTTTTATCGTCTCAATGGTTATGCCCATCCGTTCCGACAAGTTGATGCTGAAGGGAACGTCTTGTCTGCTTTTACACCGGAAACAACCTTAGAGAAGTTGTGGGCTTTATACCGATTTGACCGAAAGTTACGATTTCTTTTTCTGGATGCCATAGAACGTATTGAAGTTGCTATGCGCAGCCAACTCGCCTATCTGCACACACAAAAGAATGGCTCCTTCTCCTATGCTTCTGAGAACTACTTCCCTGCATGGAAGGGCTATCTTGACTGCTGGAAACGCATCAAAAGGGGCAGTAATGAATCATCTCGAAACGAAGCTCTTAAAAACTTTTTTGACAGAGATACGAACAACAATGATTACCCGCCGCTGGAAATAGCTATAGGCTTTTTAGAGCTGGGGCCTCTTGTTTATTTCTTTGATTATTCCGATAAAGAATCAGTCCGTAAACCCATTGTGAAAATGTGGGGCGTGGATTCAAGGTTGATTTCATCGTGGATGCATGCCTTAAATCATCTTCGGAATGATTGCGCTCATCATGCCCGCATTTGGAATAAGAAATTTTTTCTTCTTCCTCAACTTCCTAAATGTACCAAAGATGCTCGCTGGTATTACTTATACGATGAGAACAGCCGTGCGTGGGTAGCGCCTAAGGATAAGATGTCGGCAGAATTGAGCATGCCGTCTGATAGCCTTGCTTGTTTCCTTTTTATTTGCCGGACTCTTCTCCGTACTTTGGCTCCGACTTCTGCATGGCACAACCGCATAACTTCTTTTCTGCTTCAATCTCAGCAGGAAGGGATTGATTTGTCACAAATGGGGCTTCCTGACCATTGGGTGCAACATCCTTTATGGCAATGATGTCGCCACTCGCTTTGCTTGGGCTTAAAACCCGCACCTAAATTAAAATACCTCCCGTAGGCCTCGGCGTCCAGTCACGGCGATTTGTCTCGGCGAAGCAAGCGAGCGCAGCGAGACGCAGAGACGGGAAACTTCAAACATTCACCTCCAGTATTCCCCCCCATTTCCGCTCTCTGCTGCCACATACCGTGACCGCAGGAGGGTCATGTCTCTATGCCCCATTTCCAGTTGCAGGGCGGGGAGGTTGCGGAAGTGGCGGGCGTGGTAGGTGGCGAAGGTGTGGCGGCAGGTGTCTGCCCGCCATGTTGTGAAATGCGCGGCTTGGCGTAGGGCGTGCCAGCGGTTTTGCCAGTTGCGGGGGATGGTTTTCTGTTGCGGGTAGCGGCGGGGAAAGGGTTGCACTTTCCGCAAGGGGATGACGCGCCCGCCGCCTGTCTTGCTGCTCTGCGGGCGGATGATAAGCTCGTTGCCTACAATGTCGCGCTGCGGGTCGATGCGGGAAACCTCCGCGGGGCGCACGCCACAGTAGAGCATGAGCCGTAGGGAGAGCGCCATGTCGCGGTGGCGCGGGCGGTCGGCGGCTTGTTCCAGCCGCTTCACTTCGTCTAGGGTCAGGGCTGCAATCGGGCGTTCCGTCACGCGCGGGTTTTCCACGCCCTGCACAGGGTTTTTGTCGCACCATTCCTGCCGTAATCCGTACATAAAAATACTATTCAAAATGGCTCTCCCTTTTCGGTAAGAACTGGGACTGTTCGGGAAAGTTTTTGCCAACAGCCGTTTGCAGTCGCTCACCGTCCATGCCCGCAAGGGGCGGCGGGCGGCCTCCTCATCCCGCAGCATGCGGCCGATGAAGTGGCGCAAATCCCGCCGCGTGGTCGGTCGTCTGTCCTGCCGCGCCGCCAAAGAAGCGCGGGCTGCTTCCTCAAAACTCACGGTTTGTTCCGCTTTCTCCACGGCTTGCACGCCCTCTGCCGTCACCCGCCGCAAAAGTGACAATAATTCGAGCCGCGACAGCCCCGCCGCCCTCTCCCCCAAGGCTTCGGCCATTTCCAGTATGAGACGTGCTATGTCATTGATATTCAGCGGCAATTCACTGACGAGTTTCTTGGCGATTCGTGTATTCATGGGTGTGGTTTGCGAAAGCTGGGTCAAGCAAAAAGTAACGCATAGACTGTTAAAATTGCTTGATTGCGTTGAAGTTGTATAATGACCCTTATTCGGAAATTAGCAACTTCGAAAAGGAAGCAATAAGCCTTTTTCATCTGCAAACCACTCATTATTCAAGCATTTTTACTCCTTATTCTTTCGCAATGCTGTAAAGTGACAATGTCAGGGGAATATGTTGTTGACCGAGTGGTTAACAATCTTGCTCCCCTTTCACTTCAACAATACAAAAGAATAAAACCATGAAACGTACTATTGCAATCGTTGCCATTGCAGCTTCCTCATTTGTTCTTAACAGCTGTGGTATCGGAGCTATGCCACAGCCCATCGGTGTTGTGTATGCCAATGTTGCTGACCCCGTGGCAGCTACCACTTCCACCGGGGCTCGCACAGGTACGGCTACCGCTACCTCTTACCTCGGCGTTGTGGCTATCGGTGATTCCTCTATTGCTGCTGCCAAGGCCAACGGTCATATCAGTACAGTCTCCAGCGTGGACGTGAAGCGCGAGAACATCCTCGGCATCATCTCTAAGTACACCACGGTGGTGAAGGGTAACTAATCTTTCCGGCTAACCATTGCTTTCGGGGTATGCTGGTGTTTCGGATACGCCGGCATACCCTTTTTACTTATTCGAGCCTTTGGTTGCCAGTCTTTCGAGAATCGTTTTCTTTTGTTTTTGCTGTAGAATATACCTTTCTTTTCCGTTGTTATAATTGGAATCATCAGAAAATCCACCAATATGAAACCACATCTCCCTCTCTCTTTGTTGCACTCTGTTCTGTGTGCCGTCTGCTCGTTCACCTTCGCCACGGCCACCCTCGCCGGCGGCGCGATGGCTTTGGGTATTACCAACGCCATGGCGGCTTCCTACGAGTATGGCGATACAACTCTGAACACGAAACAAACGCAGCTTATCTACATTGGCTACGCAGGCTTGACTTTTGCTAACAGCTCTGACATTGCCTCCGGTTCGACATACGGTGGTGTGTTGTATTCATCTTCTTCCTCTAAGCCGATTTCCATAACGAACAACGGAAATGTACATTTCCGCAACAACTCTGCCAAATCAACAACATCATCTGCGGCCGGCGGAGCTATCTACGGACATATCATCACGTTAGATTCCAATTCTTCGCTCTCCTTTACCTCTAATGAGGTATCCGGATCGAGCGCTTATGGCGGTTCCATATGCTTTAGCAATGGTACTGATTTCAGCATATCCTCGAATCAGGGAGGTGTGGAGTTCCTTTCCAATGTTGTACAATCACAAGGCAGCGGTAAAGCATATGGCGGTGCAATTTTCGTTGAATGTAATGTTGTATGGACCTGTGACATCAGCCATAACGGAAATGTTACCTTCCGTGGCAATCAAGCTCTTTCCGACGGGCTTGTTAATGGTGGTGCTATTTATTCAATTGGAGCTATGAACACGAACGGGGTGAAGAGTATATTAACCTTCGAGGATAATGAGCAGGTTCTTTTCTCCGAAAATAATGCGCAAGGTTCAACCGCAAAAGGTGGTGCTATATTTACAACCGCTGCTTACACTTTTTCCGGGAATGCCGATGTTGTGTTTGACTCAAACATGGCTTCGGCAAGCACAGATGAGGCGTATGGCGGTGCTATCTATTACGGAACTAATACTATGTCATTTACCGGTGGGACTGGTATTATCTCGTTTTCCCATAATACAGCCCAATCGCAGTCTGCCGCTGCGAGCGGCGGTGCTATATATTCCCACGGGCAAAACCTGTACTTGAGCAGTAATAGCGCAATCCTTTTTGATGGTAATGTTGCTTCGAGTCTTGGAGACTCTGCCTTCGGTGGTGCTATGTATTTCTATAACAGACTTGGAGGTGTGTATCTTTCTGGTAAAGGTACAGTTACTTTCTCTGATAATATTGCAAAGGGTTCTAAGACAGTGCGTGGTGGCGCGGTAAATGCAGGCGTTCTTGTTGCGACTGAAACTGGCAATCTGATATTCTCCGGAAATCAGGCGTTATCAGAAAACGGTGCTGCATACGGTGGTGCAATTAGCGCAAAACTGCAAATAAGTGCATGCGGTGATATTCAGTTGTCTCAAAACTCAGCCATTTCGCAGTCTGCGGGGGCATATGGTGGAGCCCTGTTCCCGAATGCTGTGATTAGTTTGCAGGGAAATGGAAAAGTGACGCTGAGCCAAAACAAAGTTCAGGGTGTTACTACAGTTGCGGGTGGAGCCCTTTATCAGGACTCAGACATGGAATTCTTGGATAATGCAGAGGTTGCCTTTATCGAAAATATTGCTACGGGTAATGTTTCGGCAAAAGGTGGTGCCGTTTACTACAATCAACAGCGCGATTTCCTTATTCAGGGAACAAAAGGAGAGGTTCGCTTTGAAGGCAATCAAGCAATAAGCGAGAGTGGTTCGGCTCAAGGCGGAGCCGTGTTTGGAACATTGAGTACTTCTGTCATTTTGAGCGATAATGGCAATATCTCATTCACAGGTAATGCTGCTGTTGGTCTGACGGAAGCTGTAGGCGGTGCTATTTATGTCGGGACTAGTAGCGACAAACTTAAGATTTTCAATAACGGAGACGTAACCTTCCGAAAAAATTATGAAAAGCAAGGAGAAGATTACCGTTTGAGAAGTATCTACTCAAAGGGTAACTTAAACCTTTCCGCCTCTGAGGGTAAGAGTATCACTTTCTACGATTCTCTGTATTCCGGTACGAGTTTGACTCTTAACAAAGACTATACCGACAGCGAAGGCGTGGTACATGCATCCACCGGCAGCATTGTCTTCTCCGGCAAATACACAGAGGCCGATTTGAAAGAAATTAAGGGTGGCATTGCGGGCACGGCGGAGGAAATCCGCAATTCCCGCACCTCAACCATCAACGCCTCGCTGACGCTCAACAGCGGACGATTGACAGTGGAAAATCAGGCGGTACTCGAGTCGACTTACTTAAATGCCAATAAAGGAACAACGGTGGCAATTAACAATGCTTCTCTCATTACAACAACAAAGAATACCAACACGCTGACGGATTGCGCGCTGGTGCTGACGAACGGCGGTGCTCTGACCTTCGGGGGCGGTCTGACCCTGAGCGGCAAGGTGACGCTGGATGTCTCCGGCTATGCTGCGGGTACCTACACCTTGCTTTCCGCCTATTCGGTGAAAGGTGCCGACTTGCTGGATATCAGTTATAACGCGGGCAAGAACGACATTTATGACATTGCTTGGAATGAGAAGCAGAACGCGCTGCTCCTGACCGTGACAAAGCTGGGGCGCACGGAGCCTGAAAATCACGTTTGGAGTGCCCCCTCCGGGGTTCTGGGCAATGATTTGCCGCTGGGTGAGAGTGGTGAAGACTTTCTGCCGGGCGACAGTCTGCAGTTCAACACAGCGACCACCGTGGATATTCGCGGCGAGGTGAAACCCGCCGATATCGTGGTGAAGAACGCATCGGGCACGGTTGATCTTTCCACGACTGAAAACGGTTCCATCTCCGGCAGCACCTCTCTGACCAAGAGCGGCGCGGGCTCCCTGACCGTCAACACCGCCAACACCTACAGTGGCGGCACCGCCATTAGCGGCGGCACCGTCACGGCGGGCCATGCAGCAGCCTTCG
>JAZLFB010000145.1:0-14889 GCA_045615585.1 Akkermansia sp. | reverse complement strand
TCCTCCACCTTTTCGGTGGGCACCAAGGGGGCACTCTGCACAAGGGCACCCATTTCTTCGTCTTCCTTGAAGAGGCGGTTCAGGTTTTCAACCGAGCGGCGCTCTTTGTTGGAGAGCACATGCAGAACATACCACTGGTCTTTAGCCTCGGGGATAGCGCGAACGGCGGAGCTTTTACGATCGTAAGGGCGGGACATGGTTACGAAAAAAAGGGGAAGGGGTCTGAAGGGCAATCAGGCAAGGAAAACGATGACGGCATTCACAACGGCCGCCAGCACATAATCAAAGAACGCGACATAGCCGCCCAGAAGCACCATGGCAATCAGGACGACAAGCGTAGAACCGTTCAACTCACGGAATTTTTTGAACCCGGTCACTTTGGGGTCACTTTCCCACGGCCAGGAGCACTTTTTCAGTTCACCCTTAACGGCGGTGATATACTGGAAACAGGAACGGAAGAATTTGAGCATCGTGATGAGCGGTTAAATTATCTGTAGAGAAAAAAAAGGAGAAGGCTGGCAGGGCACGAGAGACTCGAACTCCCAACATGCGGTTTTGGAGACCGCTGCTCTACCAATTGAGCTAGTACCCTATTTGCCTTTCTCCTGTTTCGGATTTCAGGGGGGATGCCTTTTTGAGGGGCATCCCCCCTTCAACCGGGGTTTCATTCCCAAGGCGGGAAATGACAACCTTTATTGTTTGTGAGACTTGTCAGACTCAGGCCTTGATGGTGGCAACCTTACCGGCGCCGACCGTACGGCCGCCTTCGCGGATAGCGAAGCGCATACCCTCTTCCATGGCGACGGGGGTGATAAGCTCGACCGCGATGGTCACGTTATCGCCGGGCATCACCATTTCGGTACCCTCGGGCAGAGTCACGGTACCGGTCACGTCCGTCGTACGGAAGTAGAACTGAGGACGATAGTTGTTGAAGAACGGGGTGTGACGACCGCCTTCTTCCTTCGTCAGCACGTACACGGCGGCGTCGAAGGTGGTGTGGGGAGTCACGGAACCGGGCTTGGCAATCACCTGACCACGGACGATATCTTCCTTCTTGATACCGCGGAGCAGCACGCCCACGTTATCACCGGCTTCACCCTGATCGAGGAGCTTGCGGAACATTTCGATATCGGTGACGGAGGTCTTAACAGTGGGCTTGATACCCACGATTTCGACTTCTTCCATCTTGTGGATGACACCACGCTCGATACGACCGGTAGCCACGGTACCACGACCGGAGATGGAGAACACGTCTTCCACGGGCATCAGGAAGGGCTTGTCCACGGGACGCTCGGGGGTGGGGATGTATTCGTCCACGGCGGCCATCAGGTCAAGGATGGACTGCTTGGCGTCAGCGTCGCCATTCAGAGCCTGAACGGCAGAACCCTTAACGATGGGCAGGTCATCACCGGGGAAGTCGTAAGAGGAAAGAAGTTCACGGATTTCCATTTCCACGAGCTCGGCGAGTTCGGGGTCGGCAAGGTCCATCTTGTTCATGTACACCACGATGTAGGGCACACCCACCTGGCGGGCGAGCAGGATGTGCTCACGCGTCTGGGGCATGGGACCGTCAGCGGCGGACACCACGAGGATAGCGCCGTCCATCTGGGCAGCACCCGTGATCATGTTCTTCACATAGTCAGCGTGACCGGGGCAGTCAACGTGAGCGTAGTGACGGTTGTCGGTTTCGTACTCCACGTGAGCGGTGGAAATCGTAATACCACGTTCGCGCTCTTCGGGAGCGCCGTCGATCTGGTCGTAAGCCTTGAACTCAGCCTTGCCCTGCTCTGCAAGAACGGAAGTAATTGCAGCGGTAAGGGAAGTCTTGCCATGGTCAACGTGACCGATCGTGCCCACGTTCACGTGGGGCTTGGTGCGCTGGAATGATTCTTTGGCCATAATATTTATTTGGTTTAAGCTGCTTATTCTTGCAAGAGTCAGAAAAAAGCTTCTGGCGGGATTTGAACCCGCGACCTCATCCTTACCAAGGATGCGCTCTACCACTGAGCTACAGAAGCATTGACTCCGGAACGTCTACAAGAGACGTAAAAGCGGGGGCATTATACAGGAGTTTACCCCGCACGTCAATCACAATTTCAGATTTTTTTGAATTTTTTGCATTTTTCTCTCTAATATATTGAAAAAACAGGGGGAGAGTTAGGTTGCAAAGCGCCTTGGGTAGGGGCAAACTGAGGGCCTATGAACAAAATCACCATTACTATGGCGGCTGCCCTGCTGGGTTTGACCGCCTACGCACAGGAAAATACCGCCGCTACTGAAACCGCCGCCACTGCTGCTGCCAAAGACAGCTGCTGCCCCGCCGCTATGGCCATGGGCATGACGCCGGAGAAGTGCGAAACGCTCAACATTGAAACCGTCACGGCGCTTGCCTCCAACGGCGACCCCATCGCGCAGTTCACGCTGGCCTACATGACGGACGGAGGCATCAACACCCCGCAGGACACCGCCAAAGCCGCCGAGATGTACAAGAATCTCGCCCCCACGCTGACGGATGCCGCCGCCAAGGGACACGCGGGTGCCTGCTGCGCCCTAGCCCACATGTATAAAGAGGGCAAAGGCGTAGAGAAGGATGCCGCCAAGGCCGCCGAATACATGGGCAAGTACAAGAAGTGCTGCGCCGATAAGGCCAAGAGCATGGAGAAATGCACTAAAGACGCCGCCGACAAAGCAGCAGCCAAGGCTGACGCCGTGAGCGATAAGATGTAACGCGCGCACGCGCACGAACCCAACACCCCATAAAAAAGCCCGCTTCCGACCTGCTGTCGGGAGCGGGTTTCTTCGTGCACGGCTATGGGGCGGCGCGTTTTACTCCCCCTGCTCTGCGGCGCTCGGCGCGCTGCAACGGGCGTAGCGTTTCAAGGCTTCAATATAGAATTGGCTCAAAGCCCCCAGCTGGCGGTTGCGGTGGGTGATGTAGCCGATGCGCATGCGACCGCCGCTGTGTTTCAGCGGGATAGCCACAATCTTGGGGTTAGTCAACTCAAAATCATGCACGCCGCTGCACACGGTGTAGCCGTTGATACCCACCAGCAGATTGAAGAGGGTGGCGCGGTCGCTCACGCGCACCTTGCGGGCGTGCTCCTCGGTGCTGAACAGCTCTTCCGAAAAATAAAAGGAATTGTGCCGCCCTTGGTCGTAGAACAAGTAGGGGTAGGCCTGTAATTCTTTGAGCCGCACATATTTTTTCTGCGCCAGCGGGTGCTCGCGGCACAGGAACACGTGGGGCTTGGCCTCCACAATCGGCGTGAACACGCAGTTGCGCTCACGGAAAAGGCGTTGCAGCACAGACTCGTTAAAATCGTTCACGGAGAGGATGCCCAGTGCACTCCGCATCTCCGCCACATCGTCAATGATGCCGTGCGTCTCCGTCTCGCGGAAAGAGAAGTCGTATTCATCCCCCTCATGCTCCTTAATCAGGTCGGCAAAGGCGCGCACGGCAAAAGAATAGTGCTGGGCGGAGATGGCGAACAGGCGTTTGCGCGCCCTCTTCTGCAAAAAGCGACCGTTGAGCAGGTCGGCTTGGTCGAGCACTTGTCGGATGTAGGAAAGAAACTCCTCCCCCTTCTGCGTGGTCGTGATACCCCTGCCTGTGCGCTTGTAGATGAGAAAACCCACCTCATCCTCAATCTCATGAATCGTCTTGGTGAGACTCGGCTGCGAAACGAACAGAGCCTTAGCCGCCCCCGTCACGGTGCCGATTTCCGCCACCGTGACCAAATAGCGCATTTTTTGCAAGGTCAACGAATTCATGTACCGCCTCATTGTACAACAAACCATGGGAGAAACAAGGGAAAAGGACGTATAATCTATATGAATAATCTATGGAGAGATATAACCGAAGGTTATGAGGGAAGTTGAAAGTTGAAGGTTGAAAGTTGAAATTGTAGAATTCGTGCGGCTACGCCGCAGAGACGGAAATAAAACGCAAAGCGTTTTCAAGGGCACCTAATATGTTCTGCCCATGTACTTAAGCGTTAATTCTTTTTATTTCCGCTGCTAACGCTTTGCGTTCATCGTACTCTTGCACGCGCAGCGTGCCTAACTCTCAACTCTCAACTCTCAACTTTCAACTTACAACTTTCAACTTTTTTCAGAACA
Organism: Akkermansia sp.; assembly: GCA_045615585.1. Classification (GTDB taxonomy): domain Bacteria; phylum Verrucomicrobiota; class Verrucomicrobiia; order Verrucomicrobiales; family Akkermansiaceae; genus Akkermansia. The sequence continues at coordinate 10,770 of JAZLFB010000145.1, read as the reverse complement.
TTCCCACCAGCCATTTGGCCAGCACCGCCATCAGAATCAGCGCGGCGGGGTAAGCCGTGGCGTAGGAGATGACGGGGGACTGCTTATCCGTCTTGATGGTGATGGCACCCAACGCGGGGGTGCTGGTCATGCTGCCGCAGATGCCGCCCAAAGCCTCGGCCAACGGCAGATGCAGCACCCTGCGGGCAAAGAGATAGCCCACCGCCAGCGGCACGGCGGTAATCGCCACCCCCACCAGAAACATGGTGATACCGTGCTGCCGCAGCGTCTCCACCAGCGTGGCACCGCCGCTGATACCCGCCCCCGCCAAAAAGAGCATGAGGGCGAACTCCATGAGCAGCACGCGCGTGTTGCGCGGCATGTACCCCGCAATCGGCCCGATGTGACCGAAATGACCCAGAATAAGTGCCACCACCAGCGGGCCGCCCGCCAAGCCCAGCGAAAAGCCCGCGCTGTCCGGCCCGCCGCCGATGGTGATTTTACCCACCATAATGCCGAGCATCAACCCCACCGCCAACGACAGGATGTCCGTCGCGCCGATAGCGGCGGAGCGGTGGCGGCACTTTTTGCGGAACGCGGCAATCTGCTCCGCCCTGCCCACCACGGTCAGCACATCATTGCGCAGAATCTCGGTGTCCTCCGTCGGCACGAAGGTCACCCCCAAACGCGTGACGCACGACACAATAACGCCATCGCGTTCGGGGGTGTTCAGCTCGCGCAGCGTGCGGTTGCTGAGAGTTTTTTCCAGCACAATCACCTCCGCCTTTTCATCGGCGTAGCAATTACCGGGGGAAATTTCGTTGTCCACGCTACCCACCATGCGGGCATCACGCGCCAGTTGCTCGCGCGTGCCGACCATCAGCACGGCGGAATCGGCAAGGAAAGCGGCATCGGCGGGCAGCGGCACCAGCAAATCGTTCTCCAAAATGCGGGTGATGCGGCATTGTATCAGCCCCTCCGCCGCGCAATCCATGATGCGGCGACCGATGAGGGCGGCATTGCTGACATGCACCACGCGGGTGATAATCTGCTGCGGGTCTTTCTTCACAGGCCCTTCCGCATCATCCAAACTGCGTTTCAGCAGGCGGGGCAGCAGCTGCACAAAGAGCACCACCCCGATGACACCGAAGGGGTACGCCACGCCGTAACCGATGTTGACGGTATCGGTGTTGCGCCCCGCGCTTTGCAGGGCTTCCGCCGCCGCCGCCAAGCCGGGCGTGCTGGTACAGGCACCCGCAAACAGCCCCACCCCGATGGCGGAATCAATATGGAACAGCATGCAGCTCGCCAGCGTCACGCCCCAAGCCGTACCCACCACCAACAGCGAGAGCAGCACCAGCTTACTGCCCTTGCTGCACAGCGAGGCAAAGAAGCGGTTGCCCACCCCCAAGCCCACGCAGTAGACAAAGATGGCCGTGCCCAGCTCGGTAACGCCCTGCGGAATACGCAGGTGGAAATGCCCCGCCAGCAGGGCGGCGAACAGCACGCCCGAACTGCCCAGCGACACCCCCTTGACGGTGATTCTGCCCAGCGCCATACCGACGGACAGCACGGCGAACAGGACAAAGACAGGCGAATCTAACAGCGACTGCATGACAGGTAAGTCTTAGGCTTTTTTCGCAGAGATGAACCCGCAGATAATCGCGTAGCTCAAAAAGACGATGCCGCAGACAAGCAGCAGCAGCTCCAGCATGGGCCAAGCCACCGCCATCGTGTAATCATCCACCAACGGTGCCATAATACCCACGGCGGGCACCAACCCGAAACAGAACACCCCCACCTCGGGTGCATTGCCCGACGTGCGCAGACGGCGGGAGGAAACCGCCAACCAAGGCAGCAGCACCGCCAACGCCGCCAACGCACCGTACCATGTGCCGTGAAGCCCCGCCCAAAGCGCTGCCTCAACAAGAGCCGTCACCAAGGTTGTGAGCCACCATTCTTTCCGCGTTGCGGTACCGACAAAATGAAACAGGAATGTCATCATAGCAGTAAAGGGAAAGCGCTTACTTCTGCTTTCCGAGTCCGCATTGTACACCTGTTTCCGCCGTCGCGAAAATACATGTTTCCCATGGTGACGGATAGCCCTTAGTTATGCATAACTAAAAGGTTGCATCAACGATAGAAAAGAGGCATAAGAAAGGGGCAACACGCAAGGCGTATCACCCCTTTTCTCTCATTATCAACGCGCTGCATCGATTATCTAAAGACATCGTACTTGGTGCTGTCAGCACCGTAATGAGCCTGCCCGCGGTTCAATTCCTGCTCGGCATGGGCCAATTTAATGGCGTATTTACCGCGGCGGCGTTCCTGCTTGGCATGGTTGTGACGCCAGCGGTAGTACGCCACATGCAGACGAAGCATCAAACGCTGCAAGGGTCCGGGGGCGGGACCGAGTCGCCAGTCGGCGTACTGTTCCTCGCGCTCCTTGCGCCCTTCTTGGAACTCGCACGGACGCTCGCGCCCCCAGCTGATACCTGTTTTCAGCAGCTTGGCGGGGGCACCCGCAATCAGACTGTTCGGCTCTTCAAAGCGACCGGAAACAACGCTGCCCCAGCCCACCATGCTGCCGTCCGCAATCACGGAATTCTTGCCGATTTTCACCTGCATACCCACCCAAACGTGGTTGCCGATGCGGATTTCACGACCGATGCGCGCCCTGCCCTTATCATCGTACATCACATGGGTATCCGTGCACCAAATATCGCATTCGTAGGCAATCATGCAGTCCTCACCCACGTCAATCACGCTGTTGTCCTCCAACAGGTACATCTGCACACAGCTGATGGCCGTAGCCTTACCGATGCGGCAGCGGCAGTTGAACGCGGGGTGCTGCGGGTCGCCGATTTGGATATTGCAGTATCGGTACACCAGCACATCGTCCTCAATCTCCACCGTGTTGCCCACGCCGTACACCTGAATGGTGCCGCGGAAACGCGGGCTTTTCACTACCACGGTGTTGTCGTAGCCTTGCACCGTCACATCGGTGGCATGCAACTTGGGATGCAGCGAAATTTCCTTCTGGGGCTTGGGTCCGCGGACAGAGATTTTGGATTTGGCTTTACCGAAAGAGAACATGGCGGATTTAGTCGGATAACAGGTTTTCGAGATAGGTAATCTTGCGGCGGCAGGATTCAGCGCGGTACCCCTGCAAGCGGGTCAGACGCTTACGCAGCGAGCGCAGACGCAGTTTCAGGAAAGGGCGCAGGAAGAACAAGGTGAAACGCGAGGGAGGGGGCGGGTCTGACCAGTCGGGGTAGAGCTGCGGCGTATCATCGGGCAGATAGGTGTTGACGCGCCCCAAATCCCAATGGATGTTGCGCTTACGCACCTGTGCCGGCACGCCCGCAATCAGGCAGTTGGGCTCTTCAAAACGCCCTGCCACCACGCTGCTCCAGCCAATCATACAGCCGTCGGCAATGCGGCAGTTTTTGCCGATTTTGACATCCTTGCCAATCCAGACATGCTTGCCGATGATAAGCTCTCGACCGGGGCGCGGCACGCGGTCCTCACCTGTAATGAGATGACCGTCGGTGTTCCAGATGTCCACGTTGAACGAAGCCATCGTCCCCTCACCGATGTCGATGCGGCTGCCGTTCTCCATCAGGTAAAACGTGACGTTGGCAAACCCAGCCCCGCGGGCAATGTGGAACTCGCAGTCGTGCACGGGGGTGGAGGCATCGCCCACGGTAATTCTGACCGGCAGGGTGCTGTGGACACCCTCCTCCAGCACCACGGTATTGTTCACACCCGTCACGCGGATGAAGCCGTGGAAATCGGGCGTTTCCACGCGCACGGTGTTGCCGTAACCGCGCACATGCACCGAGATATTTTTGTTCTTGGGGTGAACAAAAATCTCCTTCTGCGGCTTGGGACCACGGACATCAATCGAGCGTTTGGAGGAAAAAAATCTCATGGGCAGGGCAGAGGGAGCGGGGTTACGCACGCATGTGCTTACTGTTCTTAATCAGGCGTTCAATATCGCGGCGTTTGCGGAAGAAATGCTGACGCGCCTTGCCGAACAGGCAGAGGTAGCCGATAGCGTACACAATGCGCTGCACATGCAGGGGAAAGAGCCACGGCTTGGTGCCGAACGCGAGCAGGCGTTCCGCATCACCGAAGCACCAGACATCTTTTTCAAAAGGCTTATCACCCTTGGCCACGCGCTCGAAAATGCGGCGCAGGAAGTCGCGCAACTCGCCCTCGCGGTTCATCTGCATGCCGTGGCGCAGGGGGTTGGCCTCCAGCATCGCAAGGTACAACTCATCGTTCTCGTTCACCTCTTTAATGCGGGCAATCAGCGCGTCCATATCGGGGTAATCGGGCGCGTAAATCATGGCCTCTTTCGGGAAGGGGGCGGGGTCGCCGTCCGCACCCCAGTAAATCGGCACGGTATCGGCTTGGAAGGCATCCGTCAGCTTCTCCGTGATGTAGCCCGCACAGGTCGTGTTCTCAAACGCAATGTTGAACTTGTAGCGCGACAGTACCTCAATCTTGCTCTGCTGCCAGTTGGGGGTCACGCGCCCCGCCAGTTCGGGGATATCCACGTTGTGCAACATAGCACCGGGGCAGTCCACATGGGCGTATGTCTCCATCAACCGCTTGCAGAACTCCACACGCAGCGAGGAACCCGCCCCCGACTTGGCGTGCGAGTACAGGAAGGTGCAGAAGGGGCGCTTAGCCTGTTCCGCTTTCACAGGCGGCAGCGCGGGCGTCTCCTTACCCAACTGCGGCTGGGCGTAGAACGGCAGGTACAGGTGGCGGTCGCCCAACACCACGGGGGTGGAGGTCACCGCGTAGTCGCACTCATTGAAATCGGGCGCGGTGTTTTCGGGCGTGAAATAGATTTTCAGACACTCGCGGTAGCGCAGGTGCGTCGTCCCCGTGTTGGAGTAGAACACGATGTCGGGGTCCTTTGTCGCTATTTCAGGCTTAAAGAACTCCGTGAGCGCATCCATCACCGCCGTACCGTATTGCAGAATATACTCCGCCCCGTCGACAAAGGCTATTTTGATGGTCGGTTTCGTGCTCATGTTCTCTCGGCGTTCGGGTGATGCGGCAGCCGCCGCGGGTTACAGGTGGAAATCTTCGCCCAAGTACTCGGCCTTGGCCACGGGGTCGTTGGCAATGGAATCCGCCGTACCCTCCAGAATCACATGACCCTGCACCAGAATGTAGGCGCGGTCCACAATGCCCAGCGTTTCGCGCACGTTGTGGTCGGTAATCAGGATGGACAGACCGTCCGTCTCGCGCAGCGAAGCCACGATGTTCTGAATATCCTTCACGGCCAGCGGGTCCACACCCGCAAAGGGTTCATCCAGCATCAGCAGGCGGGGGTTGGCCGCCAAGGCGCGGGCAATCGTCAGGCGGCGTTTTTCACCGCCCGACAGCTGAATGGACTGGCTGTTGCGCAGCTTGGTGATGTTAAAACGCTCCAGCAGTTCCTCTGCCTTGGCTTTCTGTTGGGCGCGGTTCAAATCCTTGCGGGTTTCGAGAATCGCCATCAGGTTATCCCACACGCTCAATTTGCGGAAGATGGATTCCTCCTGCGGCAGATAGCCCATGCCCAGACGCGCACGCAAGTGCATCGGCAGACCCGACACATCCTTGCCGCAGAAATCGACACGTCCCTCATCGGGACGCACCAGCCCCGCCACCATGTAGAACGAGGTGGTCTTGCCCGCGCCGTTAGGACCCAGCAAGCCCACAATTTCACCCTCGTTCACGGTGATGTTCACATTGTCCACCACCTTGCGGCTGCCGTATGTTTTGCACAGACCTTTGGCTTCCAACAACACATTCATGGCTTCAGTCTTTCTTTTCCTTCTGTTTGTTCATCTGCTCATGCAAATGCGTGGCCGTGGTGCTGTGCAAAGCACCCGTGATACGCGCATTGTTCTTTTCATCAATCCGCACGGCAGCCCCCGCTCCGGAGGCAATGTGCGTGTTATACTTGTCTGCAAGGGTTACGCGGCTGCCCGTTAACACCTTCATGCCCGTGGCGGCATCAAAGGTCAACACATCACCCGTGGCACGGATGAGACGACCGCTCGAATCCTTGCCCGCCACCGCCACGTTACCGGCAGCGCGCGCCGATTTCAGCCCCGCCATCTTCATTCCCTTGTTCTCCTTACCGTTCTTAGCGGGCTTGTCCGCCTTGGCATCGGGGTCAAGTAACAGCGTAATCAGCCCGGTGCACTGCATGGAGCCCTTGGTGGTCTGCACGGTGCCGCCCCGTTCGGTGCGGGCGCTTTCGATACCCTTGTAATTGAAACGCATCTGCGCAAACTTGGGTGCGGGGGCAGCGGGGGCGCCATCGGTCTGTTCCGCTGCGGGTTGCGGCTCAACCTCGCGCGCCAAATGAGCGAACAGCGGACCGTTGGTGTGTACAAGGGCTTCATCAGAGGTGAAGTCAGCACCCGACCCTGTCTCCAGCGTGTCCGTCTCGCGCACCAGTTTCAGCAGCGTGCGGCAATGAGCTTTCGCCGTGCCCTGCCCTGTCTTGAGCGTGGCGTTGATGTGGTCGCCGTTCAGCGTTACATCACCGTTCTCCGCCAGTTGCAGCGAGGGGATTTCGATATCACCGCCCGCCGAGGCTTCCAAGTGGTTGCCGTCCATCTCCGCCACGGCGTTGCGTTCGGGGGTACCCACCAGCGTGGCGGCACCTGTCTGCAAATCAGCGGTCAGTTCCTCACCCGACAGGAAACCTGTCACCGCAGCGGTCGCGGCATCCTTGCGGTGGGCAATGACAGCACCCACGGCATGCAGAGTTTCAGGCTCACCACAGGCGGCAATTGCCAAGTTCACCTTGCCCGTGGCTTCACGCACGGCGGGCACATTTTCGCGGGCGGTCAGCTTCACCTCCGCCGCGCCCGTGCAGGAGAAGTCCGCCTCGGCATCGCTCATGCGGATACCTGCGGCGGTGGAAATGGTGCGCGTGTCGGCGTGGAAATACAGGGGGGCAAAAGCCTCAAACGTGCCGTGCAGCGGTTCGGTGTCCTTCTTTTGTGCGGCGCGCTCGTAGGTGCCGTGGGGGGCATCACCCAGCATCACCATATCGCCGTTGGGTTTCAGCTCAATCCCCTTGTCGGATTCCAGCAGATAGCCGCCGTGCGTCAGGCGGCAAAGCGCGCCCGATAGGCGGCACTCACCCGTCTCGGCATTGTAGAACAGGGCATCGCCCTCCGCCGTCTGCTCGCGGTTCTCTGCCGTGCGGTGCAGGCGCACCTGCCCGCGTGCGGCGACCTCCGCCACCCCCGCGGGGCGCAGCTGCGTGAACTGCTGCATGAAACCTTTTTTCGGGTCGGCGGGCTTCTCGCCCTGCTGCAAGCGCACCACCAGCGATTCGGTACAGGTCAGCGTACCGTCGGGGCGCTCCAGCTCCACCGCACCGGGCAGCACCATCACGCCGTCCGACGCGCGGTAATAAGCCGTGCCGCCCGCGCTGTGCAAACGCGTTACGCCGACCTTGTCATCCGTCCACTCCATGTCCAGCGCACTGCCCTGCAACAGAATGTTGCCCTCGGCATCCGCCAGCACCAGCGCGGCACCCTCCGTGGCTTCCGCCACACGCAAATGATTCTTGCCGTTATCCAGCGTGATACCGCCCTTGCCCGCAGGAGCATGGAGGATGAGGCAGTTGTTCTGCACATCGGCTACGGCATCGAACGTGCGGACATCGAACGGCTCCTCGGTCACGGCGGGGGCTTCCGCCTCGGCGGTCGGTGTTTCCTGCGGCGCATCGGTGTCGGGGTTCACAGGCTTCTCCAGCAAAGAGGGATGTTCGCCGTCTTTCGCTGCGGTCTGCGCCTCCTGTGCCACCTTGTCGCGGCTGTCCTCTACCTTTTTCTCCTGCAAGCGGACAAAGAGACGGTTGGCGGCACGCAGGTGCAGACGGGCATCGCGCAGACGCACATGGTGCAGGTACACCAAATCGTAATGCTGCGTATCAAACAGCAACCCGCCCTCGCACACGGCAACGGTATCACCGTTCGGACTGTCGGGCAGCTCCTCCGCTACAGAAGCATCGTATGCGGGATAATCGACCTGTAAAAGAGCAAACTCTTTTTCAATGTTCGCCGTTTCGCGCTGCCATGCGTCCACAATACTCTGCGACTGCGCCACGGCAGCTTCCAGCCACGGAGCCTCCGCAGGAGACGGAGCCGCCGAAAGCAGGGGCGCACCCAGCGCCAACAGAATGAGAGCACGCTTCATCATTTCTTCGGTTGAGTCACTTTCTTCTGCGACTTAAACGCATCGGCGGAAATCGTGGTCTTGACAGGACCCATCAGCAGCCCGCGGCGCACCTCGGTGTTGAACACCACGCCGCTGCCCGATGCCGAGAAGCGCGGGTCGGCCACGGTGGTGCCGCCCTTGGTCACGGCACGCAGATGGGTGAAATCGTACGTCGCCCCCTCCGTATGCAGATGGGTGACACCGCCGTTTTCGGCGTACATCGACACGTCGATGTCTTTCAGCTCCACCTCGCGGCGGTTGAGCACCTTCAGCACGCCTGCCCTCACCAACGAGGTCACGCGGTGATTCTCGTAGCGCGGCAGGGAAATACCCTCCACCACGCTGCCGGGGGGCAGCAGCTGCAAGCCGGGGAACTCGCCTTTCGGCACGGCATCGGTCGGTGCCTGAGCTCGCGACGGAGACAGGCACAGCGCCGCTGCGGCAGCACAGAAACAAAAGGCTCTGAAAACGGACTGGCTCACAGGCGGAGAGAGGAAGAAAACCGAGAGACTACCGGGCGGGGCTTACTGCATCTGCTCGTAAGCCTTACGCACCAGCATGAGGTTGGTGAGAATCTTCTCCAAATCGTGCAGATAGACTTGGTTGGGGCCGTCGCTCATGGCGTGGTCGGGGTCCTTGTGCACCTCCATGAACACGCCGTCAATGCCCACCGCCATGGCGGCATTGGCCAGCACGGGAGCCAGCTCGCGGTCACCGCCCGTGGCACCGCCCAAACCACCGGGGCGCTGCACGGAGTGCGTGGCATCGAACACCACGGGGTAGCCGAACTGCTTCATCCAGTACAGACCGCGCATATCAACAATCAGGTTGTTGTAGCCGAAGCTGGTGCCGCGTTCGCAGAGCATAAACTTCTCGCAACCGAAGGCCAACATCTTCTCGCAGATGTTCTTGCAATCCCAAGGTGCAAGGAACTGCCCCTTCTTCACGTTCACAGGGCGACCCGTCTTGGCGCAGGCTTCCAGCAAGTCGCTCTGGCGGCTCAGGAAAGCGGGCACCTGCAGCAAATCCACGAACTGCGCGGCGTACTCCGCCTGTTCTTCCGTGTGGACATCCGTCACCACGGGAACGTTCAGCTCCTTACCGATTTCGGAGAGGATGCGGCACCCCTCTTTAATGCCGGGACCGCGGAAGCTCTTGACGCTGGTGCGGTTGGCCTTATCGTAAGAAGCCTTGAAAATGAAAGGAACGCCCACGCGCGTGCAGATTTCCTTGATGGAACGTGCCATTTCCCAAGCAAATTCCTCATTCTCCAGCGAGCAGGGTCCCAACAGGAAAAACGGCTGCTTGCCACCGATTTCGACATTCTGAATAGTAAAAGACATGACAGTTTCTGTGCTGATACACCACATCATGCCACAACTCCCCCCGCAAGTCAACAAAGAATGTACAAGGTGCAAGGTACAAATCATTGCCATCCCGTAAAGTAAATCGACAAAGGGGGATTTGTCGAGGTCTTTGTTCATAGATGCGCGGCATAGCCGCGCCGAATTGTAGGCCAACTTTTGACGGTACGTCAAAAGTTGATGTGTAGGACGTGCGCCGGGGCGCACGCAAGGTGAGGAGGCATGTAGATGCCGTCCGGATTTTAGCCCCACTCCGGAAGGGTGGGGATTGGGGCGGGTTGCATTACGCCCCCGAGAGGCCCGCCGAATGGCGGGCTGGATTCACGCGACCGTTGCACAACTCATGCCGTTGCTGCACGCTCTGCGTAAAATTTCTGCATCGGACATCACCTCTACGCAGAGCGCGAAATACCCTAAGAGTAGAGCCACCCAACCCTTGGTACCACCCTGCCATTCGGCAGGGTTATGGGGGGTGCAATGCCACCCGCCTTGTTCCCAGCACTTACGTGCTGGGCTAAAATTCTTATCGCCCAAGGGCTCGACAAAGGATGCGCCCAAGGGCGCATCCATGCTTGCGCGGCTGTGCCGCGCAAGACCCCTACAAATCCCCATTTTGCCGATATGCTCTGTGGGCCGGTAATGAATACCAACTTCCCTCAATATCCCTTATTGAACCGCGTTACCTCGCGTCTCGCTTCCATCAGTTCCACGCGGGCTTTCAGGTCGTAGCGCTGGTCGCGGTGGGTCTTGCCGCGACCTGTGCCGATTTCGGCTTTCACCTTGCCGTTTTTCCAGTACAGGCGCAGCAGGGGCAGGGCAAAGCCCTTTTGGGCCTGTTGGATTTCCAGCTTCAGAATCTCGCGCTTGTGCATCAACAGGCGGCGCGGGCGTTTCGCCTCGTGCTGGAACCACTTGCCCGCTGTTTCCCACGGCTGCACATCGCAACCGTACAGGAAGAGCTGGCCTTTCTCCACGCGGGCAAAGGCATCGGCCACGTTCACGCGACCCTCGCGGATGGATTTCACCTCGGTGCCGCGCAGTTCGATACCGCACTCATGCCGACCGAGAATTTCGTAATCTCGACCTGCTTTCTTGTTGCTGGCAATCAGATTGTTCTGCGGCTGGGGTTTCTTGGCCATGGTAGGGATGGGGGATAGGGTTGTCGGGTTTCAGA
>JAZLFB010000144.1:0-5018 GCA_045615585.1 Akkermansia sp. | reverse complement strand
AGAATGTCAGACAGGGCTTGAAGTTCCGCGCGGCGTACGCCGCGCCTAGTTCTAAACTTTATAAATTATAAATTATAAATTCTAAATTACACCCTTTCCTCTTCTCCCTGCACTTCCTTACGCAGGTCGGTCTTCTTGCTGAAGAACAGCACCACGGGAGAGGCGATGTAGACGGAAGAGTAGGTACCCACGATGATACCCAGCAGCATGGTGATGGAGAAGTCGCGCATGGCGGGACCGCCCAGCACGATGAGGGAGAGTAGCACCGCCATCGTGGACAGCGAGGTGAGCAACGTACGCGACAGCGTGTTGTTGATGGCCTCGTTCATGATGTCCACAATGCTGTCCTTGGGTTCGGCCAAGCGCAGCTGCTCGCGGATGCGGTCGTAAATCACGATCGTATCGTTAATGGAGTAACCCGCCACCGTCAGGAACGCGCCGATGTGGATGATGCTCAGCTCTGTACCCAGCAGCACTACCAGACCGATGATGAAGAACACGTCGTGCGCGATGGAAACGAGGGCACCCATAGCGAAGCTCCATTCAAAGCGGATGGACAGGTAAATCGTGATACCCAGCAAGCCCATGCAGAGAGCCAGAATAGCCGTCTTGAAGAAGGCGGAACCCAGCGACGCGCTCACTTCCTCCACATCGGGGGCCTGCAGCTCGTTCATGTGCGGCACCTTGGCGGCCAGCTCGGCAATGATGAGCTTGGCTTCCTCATCGTTGGCGCAGCGAATCTTGATGTTCTTGTCCGTGGCGTTGGAGAACTCCTGCGGCGTGGCCTTCTTAGAGAGCTTCATGCCCTCAACACAGCTTTCCACGTTCTTGTAGTCCAACTGAGAATCGGAGGGCACCACATAGGTGATGGAAGCACCGCCCGTGAAATCGATACCCAGCGCCTTGTCACCGCGGATGCCGAAGCCGTACACCGCGCAAAGGGCAATGGCGCTGCAGGAGGCAATGGCGGCGTACTTGCGCCACTTCATGAAGTCGTAGCGCTTGTTCTCAAACGGGGCATGGGCGAACTTGAAGTCCTGCCCCAGAATGTTCAGGTGCTCGGCCCAGAAGAACAGCACACGCGTCACGATGATGGCACCGATGAGCGAGGTGATGATACCCACGCTGGTGGTCACGGCGAAACCCTTGATGGAGCCGCTGGCAATCCAGAACAGAATGACGGCGGTAATCAGCGAGGTGACGTTGGAGTCCCAAATGGCAGAGAAGGCTTTTTCGTAAGCGGCGCGCAGACAGATGAGGAAGGGGCGACCCGTCTTGCGTTCCTCGCGCATACGTTCGTAAATCAGCACGTTGGCATCCACCGCCACACCCATGGTGAGCACGATACCGGCGATACCGGGCAGGGTGAGCACGAAGCCGAACAGGCTCATCAGACCCAGCAGGGTGAAAGCGTTGATGGTGAGACCCACCATCGCCACGATACCCGCCGTGCGGTAGTACCAGAAGCAGAAGACGAACACGGCCAGCAGACCCACGATACCCGCAATCTGCGCTTGATCCAGCGCGCTCTTACCCAGCTGGGCGGACACATCCTTGCGGCCTTCCACCTTCAAATCGCTGGAGAGGGGGTTCGCCAGAGCCTTGGAGATGTCCTCCGGCTCGCCCTTGCCGTTGAGACCGGAGATGTTGAACTCTTTGTGCAGCACGGCCTGAACGGTGGGGGCGCACTTAATCTGGCTGTTCAGCACCACGGCCAAGCGGTCGCGGCCGATTTGCATGGCACCCGTCAGGCGGCCCATGCGGGAAGCACCCGTGCGGTTCAGCACCACATCCACATAACCCTTGCGCACATAGTCGGGGGCGGCGTTGGAAACCTCCGCACCCGTGATGTAGACATCCTTCTGCATGGCGGCGTAGGGCTTTTGCAGCACAATGTATTCAATCACAGGCTTGCCGTGCTTGTCGAGCACGGGCTCACCCGTCTCGTCATCGGTGTGGGGGTAGGGCAAAATCTGGTAGTCGTTCAACCCCAGCTTGGCGGGGATGCGGGGGGCGGCAGGCTTGCGAGCCTTCACATCACCCGCGGCAAGAGCGGCGTTGTAGGCATCCACGCGCTCCTCATAGGCGGCAATGGCGGTCTGCGTGTCGGGGTCGGCAATCACCGCGGCAGAGTCGGGGTACACGGCCAACAGCTCCAGCTTGGCCATCTTGGTCAGCATCTTCTCCATCGCGTCAATCTTCTCCTTATTGACAACGGGGTCGGAGTCCTGCTGGGGAATCTGGATGAGAATCTTGGCGCCCGAGTGCAGAATCTGCACTTCGCTGGTACCCGTGGCGTTCAGACGTTCGTTCAGGATGTCGCAGGCCTGCTGCATGTCGTCCTCCGTGGGGGGCACCAGCTGACCGTTGTCGCCCATCTTGGGCTGTACCTCCAGCGTCAGCTCTGCACCGCCGCTGATGTCGATACCGTAGTGCATGCCGTTGAGCACCAGCGACAGCAGCGAGAACGCCGTCAGACCGATGATGAAGCAGGTACCGGCGTTGCGCTTCACCTTGTCGTTTTCCGAGGCAAGGTACCAGAAGAAGAGGACGATGAGCAGAATACCGGTGGTGAAGTAAAACGCCGGCGTGTGAATCATGTTGTGCAGGAACTGGAGCATGAGCGGAGAAAATGAGATGATAACCGCCCTATTCTGCCAGTTTTTTCGCCCACGTCAAGCATACATCTCGACAGCAGGGCAAAAGTTTTCGCGCGCGGGCGCGCTTGCGGTAACTTTTTTAGCATGCGTCTGTTGAAAACGCGCCTTTTCTGCTTGCTACGGCAGGGGGGATATGGTAGGATGGCGGGCGTATGAAAACTCCTTTCCTGAACCGCAAGGGCTTCACCCTGATTGAACTTCTCATCGTGATTGCCATTCTTGCCACCCTCGGCGGCATTTCCATGCCGGTGTACATGACGATTACCGACAACGCCAAAAAGACATCTGCCCGCAAGGTCTGCACCGACATTGTGGAAGGTGTGACGCGTTTCGGACAGGACAACAACGGCATGCTTCCCTACGATGAAAAGGAAGTGGAGCCTGACAAGAAAGACCAGCTTTACCTGACCACCACGGCAGGCAAGGACGGCCGCATGATTGAGATTCTGACCAACCGCGAGGAGGATGAAGACAACCGCATCAACACCACGCGCGACACCTACCTGAAGGCGCAGGAACAGGAAGCCCCCAAGGATGGTCTGTATGTGGACGCCTCCGAAGCCATCCACTACTACGACCCGTGGGGTCAGCCCTACTATGTGGTGATGTGCGCCGAGGATGAAGGCTGCATCGACCCCTTCACCGCCAAGAAGCGCATCCGCAACCAGCATTGCTTGGTGTACAGCACCGGTCCCGACACCGAAGGCGTGGCCGATGCCCACAGCGATTCCCCCAAGAAGAGTGGTAAGAAAGGCTCTGCCCCCAGCGAAGAAGAGGCAGAAGCCATTGAGGATAACGTGTACTCTTGGAAGAAGGCTAAGTAAATGAATCCCTTTGTTACAGATGATGTCCGCATCACGGATATCCGCCCGCTGATTTCGCCCGCCATTCTCATGCAGGATTTCCCCGCCAGCCCGGCGGCAACCCGCATGGTGTATGAGACGCGAGAGGAGTTTGCCCGCATTCTCCGCGGGGAGGACGACCGCTTGGCCGTGATGGTGGGTCCCTGCTCCATCCACGACACGAGTGCCGCCATTGACTACGCCGCCCTGCTGGCCGCCGCCCGCAAGCGGTACGAGGAGGACCTGCTCCTCATCATGCGCGTGTACTTTGAAAAGCCCCGCACCACCGTGGGCTGGAAGGGTCTTATCAACGACCCCTTCATGGACGGCACCTACAACATCAACAGCGGTCTGCGTATGTCGCGCGGTCTGCTGTTGCGCTTGGCGGAAATGGGTGTACCCTCCGCCACCGAGTTTTTGGATGTCATCACCCCCCAGTACATCAGCGACCTGATTGCCTGGGGTGCCATCGGCGCCCGCACCACGGAAAGCCAGGTACACCGCGAGCTGGCCAGCGGCCTCTCCATGCCCATCGGCTTCAAGAACGGCACGGGCGGCAGCGTGCAGATTGCGGTGGACGGCATTATCTCCGCCGCGCATAACCACTGCTTCCTCTCCGTAACCAAGCAGGGTGTTTCCGCCATCGTTTCCACCGCGGGCAACCCGAACTGCCACCTCATTCTGCGCGGCTCCTCACTGGGTCCCAATTACGCGCAGGAGCATGTGGATGCCGCTTGGGAACTGCAAAACAAGGCGGGTATCACCAACCGCATCATGATTGACTGCTCCCACGGCAACAGCCACAAGAAGTGGCAGGAACAGCCGCTGGTAGCCGCCGATATCGCCCGCCAGCTCGCCGCCGGCAGCGACCGCATCGGCGCCGTAATGATTGAAAGCAACATCAACGCGGGCAACCAGAAGTGTGTGCAGCCCCTGCAATACGGCGTGAGCATCACCGATGCCTGCATCGACTGGGAAGGCACACTGGCCATGTTCGACACGCTGGCACAGGGTGTACGCGCCCGCCGCCGCAAGAAGAACGCCTAAGGCTGTCCATAAACCATTCAGGAAAAAGGCTCGGGGGTTCCCGAGCCTTTTTCTTTACCGCCCCCCTAGAGCAAAGCGACAAATGGGTGTTTGTAGGGGTCTTGCGCGACATAGCCGCGCAAGCATGGATGCGCCTAATGGCGCATCCTTCGTCGAGCCCTTGGGCGATAAGAATTTTAGCCCAGCACGTAAGTGCTGGGAACAAGGCGGGTGGCATTACGCCCCCCATAACCCTGCCGAATGGCAGGGTGGTTGCAAGGGAACGGTGAATCTTTTCTTGTAGGTGTTTCGCGCTCCGCGTTCAGGGCGGATAGCGGTGTATAGGTCTGACGCAGAGCGTGCAGCAACGGCATGAGTTGTGCAACGGGTGCGTGAATCCAGCCCGCCATTCGGCGGGCCTCTCGGGGGCGTAATGCAACCCGCCCCAATCCCCACCCTTCCGGAGTGGGGCTAAAATTCGGACGGCATC